>JAJUGZ010000062.1 GCA_029265715.1 Bacteroidota bacterium | reverse complement strand
TTTTGTATTTGGCGGCTATGGCAACGCATCCGGCCAGCAGGAATTAGGCCCGCAATGTCTCTACGATTTGTATTTGCTAAACCTGAATGATTCATCGATCACCAAAAAGTGGAGTATGGAAAACATTCAGGACAATTTTATCCCGATGGGGTCGACAACCACCGACGAGCAAAATCCGGCGCTTTATGTGCTTGGGTTCCCTCCCTTCCTGAATGATACCTATCTCCGGCTATACCGGGTTTCGCTCGATAATCCGGGCTACTCGGTTGTCAGCGATACCCTGCATTTTTTTTTCGACGAAGAACAATCGAAAGCAACGCTGTTCTTTTTCAAAAAAACACAAGAATTCTATGCCGTTTTAAAGTCGCCCGAAAAAGATGATTCGGCCACCTACCGGATATTCTCACTGACCTATCCCCCGGTTAACCGGCAATTAATGACATTTACGTTTCAAACAATACTTTCCAACCCTGAAAGTTTTCCACATTATATCTACTGGTTAGTGCTGGCCTTCTCTCTGGTCATGCTGTTCCTTTTCCTATTTCTGCTAAAAAAACTACACCTGGCTGAAGAGAAAATGGAGGAATCGGAAGAATTACAAATGCTGATCCAGGATAAAACGCCGGTAATCTATGAAAACCCGCAAAAAACAACGGTCGTTCTGCCTGAAAAGAATGCCATTTACCTATTTGGCGAATTTCGCATATTGGATGATCAGGGCAACGATCTTGCATCTGATTTCACCATCAAACTAAAACAACTCTTTCTCTCCATCCTGCTATTAGCCAACGACGACAACGGCGTTTCGAACGAAAAGCTAAATAGCATACACTGGACTTATCATACTCCGCAAAGCGCAAAAAACAACCGAAATGTCAACATCAAAAAAATCAGAGACATACTCGCCTCAACGAAAGGCATCCAGATCCTTCATCAAGATGGATTCTGGAGTGTCAGGCTTTCCGGCGAGATCTTCTGCGACTATCAGTTTATCCTTAAAAAACTGAAAAATAGCACGCAACCCATCACTCGTGAAGAATTTGAAAAGATCATCCTGATCTTAAACCAGGGAATGCTTGTTGACAATGAAAAAGCTCCATGGCTCGACTCCGTTAAAAGCAAATTTACAACCGCGTTGCTCGACTACCTGTTTACGCTGGCCAGCTCGTTTGAAAAAAGTAAGAACCCGCAAGCAATCCAAAAAATTGCGAATGCAATCCTGAAATCGGACCCGCTAAATGAAGAAGCGTTCAAACTAAAAATAGAGTCGTTGGTAATGCAGAAAAACAGGCACCAGGCGTTTGTGGAGTATGAATACTTTACCCGCGAATACGAAAAAATGTACGGGGTAAGTTTTCCGCAAAGTTTCAAGTCGTTTTTTAATTCAGAATCTTAACAGATCGAGGGGAGAAACGGCAGCCAGGATAGTGGCAGAATAAAATAAAAAAGCTACCCAGGTTGAGTAGCTTTTAACGTGGGCGGTGAGGGATTCGAACCCCCGACCCTCTGGGTGTAAACCAGATGCTCTGAACCAGCTGAGCTAACCGCCCTTTTTTCTTTTTTTTGAACGCCCCTTGTTTTTCAAAGGCGTTGCAAATATATACCCATTTTTGATATCTGCAAAAGAAAAATTAAAAAAATGTCACAAAATTTCAGCCACTACAAAAGTGCTCCCCCCAACAAAAATTAGATCCTGAATCCCTGAATTGGCGCGGGCTTCAGCAAGCGCTTCAGGAACAGTTTGATAACATTTCCCGTGCAAGCCGAACCTCGATGCTTTGGCCAAAAGTTCTTCCGGCAAGGTTGCCCTTGGAATTCTTGCGCGGGTGAAATAATAGGTTGCATTGGGTGGCAAAAGCGACAAAACTTCGTCCTGATCTTTGTCATTTACCATGCCCATAACGATATGAAGTTGTTTCCAGGGCGTATTTTTTATTTGCTCGACGACTAATTTTATGCCGGCAGGGTTATGCCCGGTGTCGCAGACAACCATCGGATTGTGCCCGATAATTTGCCAACGCCCCATCAAGCCGGTATTTTTTATCACATGAGACAGCCCGTTATATATCTGTTCGCGTGTAATGAGCCACCCATTTCCCTGTAAAACGGCAATGGTTTGAAGAACAGTTGGTACATTCATGCGCTGATAAATGCCCAGCAGTTCAACTTTCAGATTGTCAAAAGCCATCTCTTCGCCTTTCCGAATGTGAAGCATTTGTTTCCCTTCCGGAAGCAACATCGAGTAGCCGGCGGTATAAATCTGGTCGGCAAAAGTCAACGGAGCCTGTTTTTCAGCGGCAACACGTTTAAAAACAAAATCATACTCCGGAGATGTTTCTCCGACCACCACGGGAGTACCCGGTTTGATGATCCCGGCCTTTTCTCCTGCGATCTTTTCGAGCGTGTCGCCCAATAATCCCGTGTGATCGAAACTGATGTTTGTAATCACCGAAACTTCGGGCGTGATGATGTTGGTCGAATCGAGCCGGCCCCCGAGCCCAACTTCAATGACGGCCACCTCAACCTGCTCTTTCCGGAAATAATCGAACGCCATGGCAACCGTCAGCTCAAAAAACGATGGCTCCATCCGGAGCGATTCATTTTTTTGCCGAAAGTCAGAAACAAATTCCGTAACCTGTTGTTCCGGGATCATCTGCCCGTTTATTTTAATGCGCTCCCGAAAATCTTTCAGGTGGGGCGATGTATAAAGCCCGGTTTTGTAGCCGGCTTCCTGAAGCACAGAAGCCAGCATGTGCGAAACCGAGCCTTTGCCGTTTGTCCCTGCCACATGAATGGTTTTAAATGCCCGGTGCGGATGATTGTAAAGCTCGTCGAGCAGGTTCGTGTTATCGAGGTTGTTTTTGTAAGCAGCCGGCCCGGTACGTTGAAACATGGGCAACTGGCTGTATAAATAGTCGAGTGTTTCCTGATAGCTATTCATAAGTAAATATTGTTATTAAAATATTGAAATTCAGATGTGTACTCATGAAACTCCATGCCATGAAGATTAGCTTCTCTAATAATATTTACATGGCCTTTGGTGCCACCACCATAAATTTTGTTACCGTGGCATGTTCGTTTCATAAGTATAAACTTTCAATGTTGTTTCGAATAATTTTTCGTAACAGCTTTTTCTTTTTAGCACCAACATGGAATTGAGCTTGCGAATCGGAGCGCAGCAACGATCCACGCAGTGAAATCCGCGAAGCGAATAACCATTTGTACATTTTCGGTTGGTATGAGCTCTGGCTCTTCTGGCTATTTCACCTGAAAGATATTAACACATCGTGCCGGATAATCGGCTCATTAGCAATTAAGGAGCGGTTTTTTGTTCATAACCCGGCCCTGCAAAGTTGTGAAATCAATCAGTAATGACAGCGCTTTCAGGGTTTTAATTTTTAAATTTATAGAAACTTAAAATAGAGGGTTATGGCTAAGAAGAAGACTACCAAGATATTTGTCTTGGATACGAATGTGATACTGCATGACCACACTTGCATCTATCAATTTCAGGAAAATGACATTGTGATTCCGATTACCGTCCTCGAAGAGCTCGATAAGTTTAAGCGCGGAAACGACCCGATCAACTTTCAGGCCCGTGAGTTTGTCAGAGAACTGGATGACATTGTTGGTGAAAAAAAATTCAACGGCGGCATAAAGCTGGGAGCAGATAAAGGAAAGCTGATTATCATGACCGGCAAGCCATTCTCGGAAGAAATGAAACAATCGTTCCGGGAAGATATTCCTGATCACCGGATCCTGGCCATTGCTTACCACATTACGCAGGAAAACCCCGACCGCCCGGTTATCCTTGTATCCAAGGATATTAATCTCCGGATGAAAGCCAAATCGTTGCACTTACTCGCCGAAGATTATTACAACGATAAAGTAAAAGATATCCAGATCCTGAGCAAAGGAGTAACCGAAATCGATCCGTTTGATGAAGGGATGATTGAGACCCTCTACAATGAAGGTATGCTTTCGCTCGAATTAACCGGCTGGGAGAAGGCGCCGGAAGCCAATGAGTATTTTATTCTTCGGTCGGGGAAAGCCAGTGTTCTGGCTCGATACGACGAAAGCGTACAAAAGCTTATCCGTGTCGAAAAACGCACGGCGTATGGCATAAAACCCCGCAACGCCGAACAAACGTTCAGCCTGGATGCCTTACTAAACCCGGAAATAAAGCTGCTGGCCCTGACCGGGAAAGCTGGTACCGGGAAAACGCTGTTGGCTTTGGCTGCGGCGCTGGAACAAAACAAAAGCTTTGGACAAATCCTACTGGCCCGCCCGATCGTTGCGTTAAGCAATAAAGACTTGGGGTATCTGCCTGGCGACGCCCAAGAGAAAATCAGTCCGTATATGCAACCACTGTTCGATAACCTGGCCGTCATCAAACACAATTTTAACGCGCGCAGTCCCGAATACCAGAAGATCGAAGAACTGCTAAAAGAGGAGCGCTTAATTATTACACCACTGGCTTACATCCGTGGGCGCAGCTTGTCGAACTCGTTTTTTATTATCGATGAAGCCCAGAATCTGACCCCACACGAGATAAAAACCATCATCACCCGGGCAGGCGAAGGCACCAAACTGGTTTTTACGGGCGACCTGCAACAGATCGACTCACCATACCTCGACATGAAATCGAACGGGTTAGCTTATATGACCGAACGCATGCGCGATCATTCCATTTTTGCGCACGTCAATCTGGTGAAAGGCGAACGGAGTTACCTGGCCGAACTTGCCAGCGATTTGCTATAAAGATATGTTCTGTTGATTTTTTAATGAGAGGCTGTCTAAAAAGTGTTGTACCCTGGGCCTGTCGTCATTGCGAGCAAGGCGAAGCAATCTGTAGTTCAATGGATTGCTTCAGTCATACCTCCTTCGCAATGACGCTCCGACTACCTTTTGAGACAACCTCTCATTTTTTTGACGGATAGATTACTGTATTTCTTTTACCTCGAACCCAACTTGTTTCAAATCTTCCCAAAAAGCCGGATACGATTTGGTAACCACCATCGGATCATTTACTGCAACAGGGCCGTATGTTTGGCAGGCAGGCGCAAAAGCCATGGCCATACGGTGATCATGATAGGTTTCAATCTCAGGAACTGGCTGTTTTATAAGCGGGAATGTTCCATCCCATTTTAGTTCTCCGTGAGCGGGCTCTGTCAATTGTGCCCCGAATTTGGCCAGTTCGTCCTGAAGTGCCGCAATACGGTTGGTCTCTTTAATTTTCAAGGTTTCCAGCCCTATAAAATGAAACGGGAGCTGTTTCATCACGCACAACACGGCAAAGGTCTGGGCCACGTCCGGATTTTCGATGAAATTCAATTGCAGGTATTTCGGGAGCGGTTGATTGTTTTTTACCAATCGGGAGCCTTTTTCGGTGGCGATGGTATCGATCCCCAGCTGTTTAAACCATTGGGCTAAAACGGCATCGCCCTGCAGGCTTTCGGTTTTTAACCCGACCAACTCCAAATCTAAATCGTCGGCAAGGACCGCCATCTGGTACCAATAGGAAGCACCCGACCAGTCGGCTTCCACGGTGTATTCAACCGGACGATAGGCTTGCTCGGCAATGTAAATTTCGTTGCCTTTCCAAACGTGTTTCACACCGAATTGCTCCATCAGTTTCAGCGTCATTTCAATGTATGGACGCGACATGATTTTGTTTTTCAGGCGCAGGGTCAATCCGTTCTCGATGGTCGGGGCAATCATCAACAAAGCCGAAATGTACTGGCTGCTCACACTGCCATCAAGCTCCAGGATACCGCCCTTCAGATGAGAACCGTATATTTTGATCGGCGGAAACCCTTCATTTTCGAGATATTCGATTTTGGCTCCCAACTTGTTCAATGCATCCACCAAGATGCCGATTGGCCTTTGCCTCATCCGCTCTGACCCGGTCAGGGTCCAGGCTCCCATGATTTGCGACAAAAAAGCAGTCAGAAACCGCATGGCCGTTCCGGCATGACCAATATCGAAATAATTGGTATTCGAATTCAGCACCTGTTCCATAACGCGAGTATCATCGCTATCAGAAAGGTTTCGTACCGGGTAGGGGCTGTAACTAAGCGCATTGATAATTAGCGCCCGATTGGCTATACTTTTCGAGGTTGGCAACACGATGCTGCCCTTTAGTGAATGATTGGGTTTGGAAACAAGGTATCTCATCTGTATAAAATAAACTTTCAATGTTGGTTCGTACAATTTTCGTAACAGCTTTTGCTTTTCAATAAAATTCGCACCGGTATGGAATTGAGCTTGCGAAATCCGCGAAGCGAATAGCCATTTATTCACTTCGCAGATTTCCCTTTGGTCAATTCATTTTTCGGTTGGCATGAGCTGGCTCTTATGGCTATTCCATAAGATAACTGCCTTTAAGTTAAAAACTACCTATATTGATTGTCCGGATAATTTAACACAAACAACCTGCGACCCGGTAGTTACAAATTGCGGTAATATTCAAGCGCTTCAAAAATCAGGTCCTTGCTGCAATCCTGATTGATTTCCGCACGCCCGATTTCCGGAATGAGTGTAAAATTGATACGCGAACCTTCGTTCTTCTTGTCGTGGGTCATAAGCTGAAACAAGGCTTCAAAGTCGCTCTCCCGAATCTCAAACTTGCCATATTTACCTAATAACCAGCTTGATATTTGAATTAATTCATCCTCCGGAAACCCGCATTTTTTCACCGACAGGTATAGTTCGGCAATCATGCCATACACCACGGCATAACCATGTAAAATCGGTTTCCCGGATTTCATGGCATAGCTTTCAAAAGCATGTCCGACAGTATGCCCAAAGTTCAGCGCCTTGCGGATATGCTTTTCGGTCGGGTCATTCAACACATGCCATTCTTTAACGGCTACCGAATGGGCAATAATCTCCTGAAGAGCCGTATAGTCGACATGCTCCATATCATAATCCATTAGTTCCTTCCAATGTGCGGCACTTTTTATCAGACCGTGTTTTAACATCTCGGCATATCCTGAAAGAAAATTCGGGCGGTCGATTGTTTTCAGAAAATTGGTGTTGATAATAACCGTGCTGGGCTCCATAAAAACGCCAATCTCGTTTTTCAATCCATTAAAATTGAACCCGGTTTTTCCGCCAAGCGAAGCATCGACCTGCGCCAGCAAGGTGGTTGGTATGTTCACAAAATCCATCCCCCGCTTGAATGTCGAAGCTGCAAAACCGCCCAGGTCAGTCAGCATCCCTCCGCCGATGTTTATCAGGAGCGATTTGCGGTCGGCGCCATTGTTCGAAAGAAAATCCCATACTTGTTCGACCGAGCGGATCGTTTTGTTCTCTTCGCCTGCCCGAATAGCCGTCATCTTAACCGAAAACTCATCGATTACAGGCTGAATTTCGGGAACGCAAAGTCTCCCGGCAGTTTCTTCTGTCAGAAGGAAGTGTTTCCCTGCCGGATATTTTGAACATATCTTTCGCAGTTCATCAACGATTTGCTGGGAAAAGATAATATTTGAATGTAAATTTGGTTCTGCCATTCGGATCCTTTTTTATCGACCGCAAAGTTACGATATTTTGCCAATGGTTTTAGATCGAAACTGAATCAGAAAAGGCATTTACAATTCGATAGTTATATATGGAAATCTCGAACAAAAGCAAAACCCAGAAAGTAAAACGGCTTTTTAACTATACAAGTTTGGTCATCGTGGCTGTTGCGCTCACGTTTCTTTGGAATGGGAAAGACCTGATTGCCATGTATATCGGATTTGGATTTGTAGTTTACCTGATTGCCCTTCAGTTTGTTGATATGAATTATATCTTTTTCAGCAGCGACCATAACAAAATCGTTGTAAGATATTATCAGGTTATATCGTTCCTCAAGAAAGACTACAACGCTATCGAATTTCCGCAGCACTTACTCTTTGATTATAAGCTGGAGAAAACAATCAAATTTTACGACCTGACGTTGACCATCAAAACAAAACGGGGCGTGGCCGATTATCCTCCGGTCAGCCTGGTCGGGCTTAATTCGGAACAAATCGGGCTGATTGATGCCGAGTTACGACAAATACTCCGGAAAAATAAAAATAACCTGAACTAATTATTTTGCAAAGCAAAATGGTCGCCCCGGAAAATCTCCAATATTTAATTGCCATTTCACTGATCCCCGGCATTGGGTGTATTACTGCGCGTTCGTTGATTGCTTACCTGGGCCAGGCGGAGCGTGTTTTTCGCGAGTCGGAAAAAAGCCTGATGCGGATCCCGGGAATTGGGGAGATTAACGCCCAGCGGATTGTTACCGCACGCAACGAAGCGCTTGCCCGGGCAGAAGCTGAATTACAGTTTATCGAACAAAACAAGTTGCAATATTTCGTTTACACCGAAACAGATTATCCCGCCCGCTTAAAAAATTGTTCCGACGCCCCGTTGGTCTTGTTCTTTAAAGGTTCGTGTAGCTTGAATGAACCCAAGGTTTTGTCGGTTGTAGGTACCCGCAATGCCACAAATTACGGCAAACAGGTTTGCGATGAACTGATCGGGGCGCTGGCACAGCGAGGCTATCCGGTTGTGGTTGTCTCCGGATTAGCCTATGGGATTGATATCCAGATCCACAAAGCCTGCCTAAAACATGACATCCCGACGGTTGGTGTGCTTGGTCATGGACTCGACCAGCTTTATCCCTCGCAGCACAAACCAATCGCCGCCAAAATGATTGAGAACGGCGGTTTGCTGACCGATTTCGTGAGCGGGTCGAAGATTGACCGTCAGAATTTTCTCCGCCGAAACCGGATTATTGCCGGCCTGGCCGACGCTACCGTAATTGTTGAGTCGGCAGAGAAAGGCGGAGCGTTGGTCACAGCCGATATCGCCAATTCATACAACCGCGATGTGTTTGCATTTCCCGGACGCTGTAATGACTTGTATTCCAGAGGATGCAATAAAATTATCAAGCTAAATGAAGCTGCCCTGGTTGAAAACCTCGAAGACATTGAGCGCGCGATGGGATGGAATATTGCCACAAAGGCACCCCAGGTATGGCAGCCTTGTCTGTTTTCAGACCTTACGCCGGAAGAAGAACAAATCGTAGAAACCTTACGCTCCGGACAACGGTTTGTCGACGAGCTTAGCCAGTCTGTTGAATTACCGGTCAGCCGTGTTTCGTCCATCTTGCTGGGGCTCGAGTTCAAAGGCATTGTTGCCAGTTTGCCCGGAAAAGTTTATGCGCTGAGGTAGTTTACACCAGATTCGTTTTTCTCGCAGAAGCCCCTATCTTTGTGACATGTCAACATTCGAAGATTTAAAAGTCAATAAATCGATATTAAAGGCGTTGGACGAGATTGGGTTTGTCCATCCGACACCGATTCAGGAAAAAGCCATCCCGGTTATTGGCTCCGGGGTCGATGTATTGGGAATTGCCCAAACCGGCACCGGGAAAACGGCAGCCTACCTGATCCCACTGCTGATGAAATTAGTAAAAGCCGAAGGCGATGAACCCCGCGCCATTATTTTGGTGCCTACCCGTGAGCTTTCGATACAGGTTGGCGAAGATCTGGAAGAGCTGACTCGCTACTCAAATATTCGCCACGCTGCAGTTTTTGGAGGCGTTGGCTGGACCAAACATGCCGAATTGGTTAAACCGGGCGTTGACATTGTGATTGCCACACCTGGCCGGCTGTGGGATTTATATAAAGCACAGGCTGTATCGTTCAGAAAAGTTAAAACGCTGGTAATCGATGAAGCCGACCGGATGCTGGACATGGGTTTTATGCCGCAACTCCGTAATTTTCTGGAAGTGTTGCCAGTGAAGCGTCAGAACTTGCTTTTTTCTGCAACATTCAACGAGAAAGTTGAAGCGTTGAGCCATGAGTTTCTCGATTTCCCCGTTCGCGTAGAAGTGGCCCCCTCTGCCACGCCAGCCGAGCTGGTCGAACAGCATTGGTATGAAGTGCCCAACCGGGCAACCAAACTAAATCTGATCCAGCTCCTACTTCAGGATGAAGAAACATTTTCGAGGGTCATTATTTTTGTGCGGACCAAGGAAAATGCCGAGGCCGTTTACAAGATTATCAAACGCCGGACAGAAGGCGAAAAGCGCATTATGCATTCCAACAAAGGACAAAGCACCCGGCTGAATGCAATCAACGCCTTCAAAGATGGCGAGGTGCGGATATTAATTACCACCGATGTTTCTTCCCGTGGAATCGATGTGAGCCAGGTGAGCCATGTCATTAACTTTGATATTCCGGCGAATTATGAAGATTATGTGCACCGCATCGGGCGAACAGCCCGGGCAAACAATACCGGCGTAGCCATTACGCTGGCCGATCCTTCTGAAATATATCACCTCCGAAAAATCGAAAAAATTATCCGGATGGAAATTCCGAAATCAGAACTTCCAGAAGGACTGGAGATTGTTGAGACTAAAAAAGATGAGCGGCAGGAACAATTGCGCGAAATTGACCGCCAGCGCAAACTGGAAGATCCGACATTTAAAGGGGCATTTCACGAAAAAAAACGAAAATTCCCGATAAAACCTGTCGATAAAAAAATATCAGGCAGTCAGGATAAACGAAAAAAAACAGATAGAAAACGACGATAATGAAAAAGGCCGGAATCCCGGCCTTTCTTCTTATTGATATATCTCTATTGCAATTCCTTGATTTTAATGTTGCGATACCAAACATCATCGCCATGATCTTGCAGCGCAATGAACCCTTCTTCAGCAACATTGGCCCAGTCGGGGTTCAGTTCCGGAAATTTGCTGCCTTTTACCAGGTTCTTCCAGTCGTCGGTCCACAAATGATATTCAACGACCGTTTCGCCATTTTGCTTGTGAACAACGGTTCCTTTGTAAACAATGATTTCGACCGTATTCCATTCTCCGGCCGGCTTCGTATTCTGCGGTTTTGCCGGGATCAGGTCGTATAATGACCCGGCCTGACGGTTACCGTCTTTGCCCAACATGGCATCGGGGTGCCGTTCGTTATCCAAGACCTGCATTTCAGGAGCCGTTTTCCAGATAGGCCATTCCGGAACTTCCTGCCCCAAATAGAAAATCCCAGAGTTTCCACCTTCGCTGATTTTCCATTCCAGTTTCAGGTCAAAGTTTTTGAATTTTTTGTCGAAAAGAATGTCGCCACCGTTGTCGGCACCTGCTTCACCTTTGCCCGATCCAATGCAGTGAAGGGTCCCGTCGGCAGTTACTTCCCAAGCTTGGGGCACATGGTCTTTATTAACTCCCCGCCAGCCAGTTGTAGTTTTTCCGTCGAACAACAATTGCCAGCCATCAGCAGTTTCTTTTTCTGTTAAAGAATTCAGAGGAGCTTCTTCAACAGTTGCCGACTTTTCTTCGGCTTTTTTCTGTCCACTTTGACAGGCAATTGCAAACAAGAACGTTCCGACCAACAAGAATGAATTAATTTTTTTCATTGGTAATTGAAATTTTAGGTTGTGAATAATACATGATTTAAGTCAATTGAAACAAAGGTAATAAAATATCAGGCAAAATTCGGAAGGGGTCGGAAATCCGATTCTTAAATTTCTGGTTACTTGCCCCGATTTTTCAGATACGATTTGTGTAATTGTGCCAATTCCCAAAAACCTTCTGTAAATTTGTTCCGTACTTCGATTAAGACTATAGATGCGTATAATTAAAAACCTTAAGAAAATAAACAAATGAACCAAAGAAAACCAAAACGGATTGGCATCCTGACAGCCGGGGGAGATTGTCCGGGCTTAAATGCCGCAATTCGGGGAGTCGGGAAAACGGCTATTGTTGAATATGGAATGGAAGTGATTGGGTTTTCCGCGGGATACACGGGCTTAATCCACAAACAATATATGGAGCTGAAGGAAAAGGATCTTTCCGGAATCCTGACGTTGGGTGGAACCATTCTGGGAACATCGCGCGAAAAACCCTTCAAACCTGATAAAGATGGAGGAAATGAAAAGCCAGATTTGATCAAACAGACTTACCGCGAACTCGATCTGGATTGCGTGGTTTGTATTGGCGGCAACGGAACCATGAAAACGGCCCACTTCCTGTCAAAAGAAGGCATGAATGTGATTGGGATCCCCAAAACAATTGATAACGACGTTTGGGGAACCGACGTGACTTTTGGATTTGATTCAGCCGTTCAGATTGCAACCGAGGCAATCGACCGTTTGCACAGCACCGCCAACTCGCACGGCCGCGTTATGATTATCGAGGTAATGGGTCATAACGCCGGCTGGATTGCGCTGTATGCCGGGATGGCTGGGGGTGGTGATATCATCCTTATTCCGGAGCTGGAATATAACATGCGGTCGGTTTATAAGAAAATAGAGGAGCGTTACGATAACAACAAACCTTATTCAATCATTGTGGTTGCCGAAGGCATCAACCACCCGAAAAAAGGGACTATGTCGGCAGCCCGTTATTTGTCTGAAGCAATCAGTGAGTTTACAGGTCACGAATCGCGCGAGACAGTTCTGGGATACATTCAGCGGGGAGGTAGCCCCACCCCAATGGACCGCATTCTGGCCACCCGCTATGGCGCATTCGCGGCCCAATGTATTGCCGAAGGGAATTTTGGGACCATGGTCGCAGTGAAAGACAACAGCCTGACGACTGTTCCGTTAGCTGATGTTGGCGGGAAATTGAGATTGGTAGATAAGGAGCATCCGCTAATCCTGAAAGCCCGGAAAATGGGGGTTTCTTTCGGCGATGAGTATTAGTTCCCTGCAATCATTACCGTAGGTAACAAAAAAGGAAAATCATATTTCCTGATCAATCATTTCTGACTCACTCCTTGCCACGCCGCAGCTAAGCAGGCGGGCAGGTTTGTTACACTCGCATTAACTGTGAAGAAAGGTCCCATCCGCTCACGGACGCGGGGTGAATGAAATTTTTATACAACAACAATTTGTCTCACATATTTATGCCAACACTAATTGGCAGATAAACATCTGATAACATGTTTTTAAGCACGAAATCAATCCCTTAAACATTTCTTTCTCCGATTAAAATTTGAATAAAAAAAAGATCAACCGGTTGGGAGAGTATTAACCTTTTTAATTTTGAATGTTCTTAAGTGAAAAAATTAGAATGGATACAGCATTGAATACAATATCTCTGATTGAAAAAGGGAACCAACATGCATTCCAGTCTCTTGTTTATCAATACTCCGACCAACTTCTTCTTTTTGCTATCGGTTTTGTAAAAAGCCATGAAGTAGCCGAAGAAATTGTCAGCGATGCTTTTGTTAATTTATGGCGACAGCGGGCCCGCATCTTTGAAATCCGGGATGTGAAATCATATCTCTACATTACCGTACGAAATGCCAGTATTTCACATTTGCGTAAAATTAGCGGACGAAAAGAAATCTGCATCGATAACCTGGAAGCATTCCATTCATTGCCAGTAATCGGGCCGGAGACCGACGAATTTACCGACGAAATTCTGGAGCAAATCAATCGGGCAATCGATCAGCTTCCACCGAAGTGTAAGCTGGTTTTTACCCTGGCCAAGGTTCAGGGACTGAAATACAAGGAAATATCAGAAATACTCGGGATCTCAGTCAAAACGATAAACAACCACATTGCCAATGGGCTAGCAGCTATTGCCCATTCCCTCAACGAAACACAACACCTTGAGAATGAAAGATTCAGACGGATTATTGCCTCGTTTCTCTTTTAAAAAATATGAACAAAAAATGTCGTATTTCTGATTGTGTATTCGTTGACTCCCCCCTCGCTCGTAATACTCGCTTTGCCCCTTTTCTATACATAGAGCGAGATGGAGCCGCCAACAGCGGTTTGAGGTGAATAAAGTGTTAGATTCAACAATAGTTTCGCTTATTATTCTTTAGCCCCCATAAAAATACAATTCGAATTGGGAGATTTCGGAAAAGCCTGCGTCTTTATAGGCAGAGAATGGTTGAAATGAAAAACGACAATCAGAAATTTGAAGAATACGCCCGTTTTTTATGTGGTGAGAACGACTTGGCCGAAACCCGCCTCATGTGGGAAAGATTGGGCGATGATCCGGAAGAGAAACGAAAACTGGAGAAATTGTCCCGGTTCTGGTTTCATTATCATCCCAAAATAAACTCAGCCGACCAGGTCTGGAAAAAAACAGCTCAAAAACTGGCGTTTAACACGTCTGGGATAAGGATGCAATGGTTGCAGGCAGCGTGGGTTAAGTATGCTGCTGCAATTTTACTAATTGTTTCGCTGGGCGCAAATGTCGTCAGCCTGATACATGGTCGTCAGACCGAAAGCTCCGGAATTAAAGAATACCGAACGAATGTTGGTGAAATTAAAGAATTTCAGCTTGCCGACGGAACACACATTTGGCTGAACGCAAAGTCGCATTTGCTGGTTCCTGAAACGTTCAATGGAAAAACCCGAGATGTTTTTCTTTCAGGCGAAGCTTATTTTAATGTGGCGAAAAACTCTAAACGACCCTTTATTGTAAATACCTCGGCATACAAAGTCCGGGTTCTCGGAACATCATTCAATGTTAAAAATTATCCTGAAGAAAAGCTCGTAACGACCCATTTGGTTGAAGGCAAAGTTGAATTGCTCAGCCAGACAAACCTGAAACAAATACTTACGTTGACTCCCTCGGAGGAAGCTGTTTTTGATCAAAGCAATAGCACCATTCGCGTTAATAGAAAAACAAAAGAATCGGCAGCACTTTGGCGACAAGGTCGTTTCTGGTTTTATAATGAAGAATTTTCATCGATTGCCCGTCAGTTAGAACGAAAGTTTAACTGCGAGTTCGTATTCATAGATGATAAAGCTGAAAAACTAAGGTTTACGGCCGATTTCCCGACTGAAGATGTTGACAGCATCTTATCCTTGCTAAATGAGGCTCACAATTTTGAATACAAAAAAATTGGAGCAAAATATTTGATTTCTTACTCTCAAAATAAAAAGGACCAAACACTTGTGAATTAAAATGATGACTTGGCAGATTTAAAAATAACAACGGGAAATGCGCCAACATCTCCCGTGTTTAAATAATGCAAACAAATCGTTTAACATGTAACAATGCAAATGTATGAAAAAAAGTTGTATTGATGGGCTTTCTTTGCCCAGAAGGAAGCTCAAAAAAGCGAGCTTAATCATGAAACTAATCTTCTTACTGACAGTGTTTTTTGTGGTAAACCTGCATGCCAGTACTTATTCACAAAACACCCGACTGAGTCTTGACTGTAAAGACATTCAGTTAAAGCAACTGTTTGAAAAAATCAGTGCACAGAGCGAATTCAGCTTCATTTACAACAACAACATTGTCGATGACAACATCCGGATTAGCATAAAAGAACAGAATGTCAGTTTAGAGACTATCCTGGATAAAATTATGAACAAAGCCCAGCTTGGCTACCGGATTGTCGATCGTCACGTTATTGTGTTTCCCATCGAAAATGAAAACACAACCCAACCAGCTTCCGGAGCCAACGCACAACAATCGGTCGTATCAGGGAAAGTGACCGACGAGCAAGGCAACGCGCTTCCCGGAGTTTCTATTTCAGTTAAAGGAACGACACAGGGAACAATAACCGACAGCGAGGGGAATTATACGATTTCGGTCCGTGATACGAAAGCGGTATTGTTTTTTTCCTTTATTGGCATGCAATCTCAGGAAATTCCGCTCGATGGTAAACGGACGGTCAATGTAATCATGAAACAAGAAACAATTGGCATCGAAGAGGTTGTGGCTATCGGGTATGGCACTTCGAAAAAAGAGGACCTTTCGGCTGCGATTGCCGTTGTTCAGGATGTCGCTAAACTGAAAGAACGCCCGGTGTTAAGTACGGCTTCCATGATTCAGGGACGGGTACCCGGTGTTACCATTGTTAACCAGGGAGGGCACCCCAATTCGACCCCGTCGGTTACGATTCGGGGAGTCGGATCGAAAGGAGAAAGCGTACTGTATGTCGTCGACGGCGTTCCCGGCGCTCCCTATAACCCGGAAGATGTTGAATCAATTACAGTCCTAAAAGATGCTGCTTCGGCTGCAATTTACGGGGCACACGCCGGGAATGCCGGGGTTATCCTGATTACCACCCGTCAATCGAAGGAAGGAAAACCTTCGGTCGAATACAGCGGGTTCTATGGGTTAAAAACGGCCTGGAAGCTACCCCAGTCGCTCGAAGCTGCCGACGAGGCCAACGTTTCGAACCTGGCTTATACCAATGCCGGATTAACACCTCTTTCTGGCTGGAATGCTTCCAATAACCCGTATGCCCAGGTTACCCGTACCGATTGGGTCAATGAAATTTTCCGGACAGCCGCCGTTCAACGTCACAACATTACAATCAATGGCGGAACGGATAAAATGACCAACATGTTTCAGGCTCGCTGGGAAGAAGAAGAAGGAACATTGCTGAATACTTACAACAAGAATATTTCACTTCGATTCAACTCTTCATACGAAATAAACAAATACCTGAAATTTAAGGAAGACTTATTCTGGAATAACAACGACAACCGCGGCACAAGCACCGATAACGGATACACCGGCACAATTCTGTCGGCCATTTATATGCCGCGTTCTGCAACTGTTTACTACGAAGATGGAAGTTTTGGCGGCGTAGGCCCGGTTGATTCCGAATATCTTGGCATCCATGGCGACGTAGTCAATCCGGTTGCAACTTTGTTACGCAATCAGGGTTATGTCCGGAACCAGGATATTCTGTCCGTATCCGAACTACACCTGACCGAATTAATCAAGGGGTTAGAGTTTACTTCCCGGTTCTCTTATCGTGCCTACAATTCGTACTACAAGTATTTTGAATATAAGCGGACCGAACCCGGGAAACCCAATAATCGGAACAGCCTGACTTATTCAACCGGAAAAGATTACCACTGGATTTTTGAAAATACGGTAAATTATAACCGCATCTTCGGTAAGCACAACATCAACCTGATGGCTTCGGTAACCGGGAAAGAAGACGGATACCGTGGGTTCGGCCTTACAGCGCGTGACTTTGAGCGGGAGGAAGACTGGGCCCAGTTCTTAGTAAACGCCCAGACTACCGATGAAGATATCCCGTGGGACGGTCAGTATGAAGACCGCAACCTGTCATACGTTAGCCGTGCATCGTACAGTTATGCCGACCGCTATTTTGTAACCGGAAGTTTCCGTCGCGATATTGCCGGACGCTTACCCGAAAACAAACGTTCGGCCAATTACCCGGGGGCAACTGCCGCCTGGAAAATCTCTTCCGAACCCTGGTTCAATCTTCCGCAGGTTGATGTAATGAAATTGCGTGCCAGCTGGGGAAAGATCGGTAATTTAAGTTCAATTGGCCGTTACTACGGCTATCCAACGCTCACTGGCGGGTATGCCTATCAGGTTGGAGATGGTGCTCCATATTCAAGCACAGCCTATGTGTCAAGCGCTTACAACTCAGACTTAAGCTGGGAAACCTCGGAACAAACAGACTTAGGGATAGATTTAGTTCTGATGAAGCGCAAATTAAGCATCACTGCCGATTATTTCTGGAAGAAAACATACGACCTGATTAAACAACAGGATACCGAATGGACAAATACCTACGGGGTAAGCGCACCCTATATTAATCAGGGCGAAATTTCCAATAAGGGATTTGAATTTGCAACAAACTGGTCAGACAAAAAAGGTGATTTTTCTTACGACCTTGGTTTCAACTTTGCCACACTGAAAAATGAAGTAACCTACATTGACGAAAATCCGGATTCATATTGGACCCATTCTGACCATTGGCGGTACACGTTGTATCCGTTCCGTTCAACCGTTGGTCAACCCTATTATTCGTACTGGCTGATTCAATCAGATGGCATTTTCCAATCTCAGGCCGAAATTACAGCACATTCAAAAGACGGAACCCTGATTCAGCCAAATGCACAACCAGGCGACCTCCGTTTTGTCGATCAGAATAACGACGGGAAAATTAATGACAACGACCGTGTTTACATGGGAGCTGCTTTCCCGAAAATTACCTACGGATTTTCGGCCAGTATGAACTGGAAAAATTGGGATTTGAGCCTTTTCTTCCAGGGAGTCGACGGGGTAAAACTGTTTAATGCATTCAAAGAGTCAACTTTAAATGCAGCAGAACAAGGTTATAACCGTTGGGACAAGATTCTGGATGCATGGTCAACCACCAATACCGGTTCCGATATTCCCCGCATCAGCGCCAGCGATGCCAATAAAAATTTTGGAACTATTTCCGACTGGTATCTTGAAGATGGCGATTACCTGCGCCTAAAAAATATGACCCTGGGTTATACTTTTCATCGGATTCCGTGGAGCGGTAAACTGAGATTATATGTGAGTGGTGAGAACCTGCTGACTTTCACGAAGTATTCCGGCATGGACCCCGAAGTGGGAGGAAACGGCCTGGATGCGGGTCAATATCCGGTCTCAAGGGTAATTTCATTTGGTGCAAAAGTTAATTTCTAATCGCAAAAAGAATTGAAAAATGAAAAAGATATATTTCATATTAGTTTCCCTGTTTATTCTTTCTTCGTGTGGCGAAGACTGGGTTGACACGAAACCTTACGGGCTGCCAACAACCGCCTATTTCTGGCAAAGCGAAGATGATGTAAACAAGGCTGTTGCAGCCATGTATACACCAATGCGCTACGAATCGACCTGGGGACGCGATTTGTTCTGGATGCAAAATGCCAGCGACGACCTGATTGTTGGCCGCTCAAAAGCAAACGGAGAAAATATCAAGAACTTTATTCCTACCGGACGTGAAGGTTATATGACCGGCGGCTGGAACGATCTCTACTGGATGATCAACAAAGCGAACCAGGTGATTGCAAATATTGATCATGCCACCAACATTAGCGAGGCTGTACGTAACCGGGCTAAAGGCGAAGCTTACTTTATCCGGGGGTTCGCCCATTTCTGGATTGCATACCTTTGGGGCCGTGCCGATCAGGGTGTCCCATTTGATATGCCGGAGAATGCCGAATATGAAAAACGGATTCCCCCGCAGTTAGCCTCTGTTAAAGATAACTACGCTCAGATTATTTCTGACTTGCAGAAAGCTGCAGACTTGCTTCCCTTGTTTGAGACCTATACCAGTGATGATAAGGGGCGTGCTCATAAAGCCGCAGCCTGGGGATATATGGTAAAGACTTACGCCTATTGGGCCCAGTATGATAACACCAAATGGTCATTGATCCCGGATTTGTGCGATAAAATTAAAAATGAAGGTAAACGCGCACTTGTTAAAATAGATGGAAAGCCAAAAGAAAGTTATAAATCAGTCTTTACCATTGCCCAAAACTGGGGGCCTGAATACATCTGGTCGGTTACTTCCGGAACTCAGGGGGGCAGTGAATTTCCGGGCGTAATCCTCGAAAACAAAGGCTGGGGAAAATACAATGGCTGGGGTTATTTCCAACCCACCGAAGAATTATATGAAGAATATGAAGCCAACGACCCGCGCCGGGAAGTTACCATCCTGAAATTCGGAGACGAATTCACTTACTTCGGCGAAAAGCGCAAATACTACTCGACCAATAGCTTATCTGGCTTCCAGATAAATAAATACATGGAGCCGTATAGCTACGGAACCGGAGGTAATGCCGGAACCAATCAGTACATTAACCAAAATGGCGATTATCCGACAACGGCCTTAAACCTCCCGCTGATGCGTTATGCCGAGGTGCTTTTGTTTAAAGCCGAAGCATTGCTCATGCAGGGTAAAGCAGGCGAAGCGGCAGCGCCTCTCAATGAAGTACGTGCCCGTGTAGGATTAGCTCCGATAGCTTCGCCAACCATGGCCGATTTGAAACACGAACGCCGTTGCGAGCTGGCCTGCGAATGGACCGATCGTTGCCAGGACCTGAAACGCTGGGGAGACTATGATAAGCTTCGGATGGCTTTGCATGGACGCAGCCATTCCGATAAAACCAATCCCGATTCACCCTATACCATTGTTCAGGTTTGGGCTACCCGTACGTTTAATCCGGACAAACACATCGTTTGGCCCTATAATCCGGATGAAATTTCCCGTTCAAACGGGGCATATAAACAAAATCCGGGATGGTAATGAATCGGGATTGCCTGTTTAAGCTACAATTTCAGAAATCATCTATCGTTCCGGCTAAATGATTTTATCCTGAAGTCTTCTTCTGATTACGAGAGCCGGTTATCCGGCTCTCGTTTTTATCCTCTGATTCCATTTTGATTTACCTGACATGACTGTGAGAAAAATAGGTTTTCTTATACTGCTCTTGTTGTGCGTTTATTTCCAGGGGAATGCACAATATTCTTCACTTAACGCCCATTCCCACAACGATTATGAACAAAAGGTGCCATTCTTTGAGGCTTATTACAACCACTTTGGCTCCATCGAAGCGGATATATGGGAAGTCAACGGGGAACTCTTTGTCGCTCACGAAAAAGAAAAGATAACTCCGGACCGAACTCTCGATAAGTTGTATATCCATCCGATTGTAAAAATTTACAAAAAAAATGGGGGAAAAGCCTGGGCTGATCATTCCGGTGGGTTCCAACTGATGATTGAACTTAAGTCAGAAACAGAGCCAACATTGAGCCTGCTTGTGGCCAAACTGCAAAAATATCCCGAAGTTTTCGATCGTAAGGTGAATAAAAATGCTGTTCTCGTTGTCATTACAGGAAAAAGACCCGATCCGGAGCGATTCAGTGACTATCCCGATTTTATTCAGTTCGACGGAAATTTAAAACTGAAATACAACGAAACACAACGAAACAGGTTAGCCCTTTTTAGCGAAGATTTGGCAAACTTTACCTCCTGGAATGGCACTGGAAGTATTCCTGATATGGAACAAAGAGGCTTGAAGCAGATCATCGATTCAGTTCATCAACTAAACTGCAAAATAAGGTTCTGGAATGCCCCGGATACCCCTTCTGCCTGGCAGATGCTGATGGATCTTCAGGTTGATTACATTAACACAGACCATATCAATGAACTTGAAAGATTTTTGAAGGGAAAATAATTTTATACCTAATGATATGAACTCAAGACGCAACTTTTTCAAAAAAACAGCCTTGCTTGCCGGAGCTACCGCATTACCTCTGACAAAAGCGCTGGCCCAGGATGATGTTATCCAGACAACAGCTACAACTACCGGAAAACTTCCATATAAAAACACTTACGTAAAAAATGTATTCGTTGCGGAAAATGAATTCCGTAACGCCACATTAAATATCATTGAATCGCCGGGATTTGAGAAAGCCCGTGCTATTTTGCCTGATCCTTTCTGGAAAGGCAACGATAACGCCATCAGTATGTATTGGAAAACCTGGGAGATTGCTTTTCGGAATATTAAAAATCCCACGAAAGAATCCGGGTTCATCAGTTCTTATATCGATACGGCCTATAATGGAAACATTTTTATGTGGGATTCCAACTTCATTACCTTGTTTGCCCGGTATGGTTCGCGGGCTTACCCCTTCCAGAAAACGCTGGATAATTTTTATGCCAAACAACACCCCGATGGCTTTATCTGCCGGGAGATTTGGGGAAATACCGGCGAGGATTGTTTCCATCGGTACGACCCCACCAGCACTGGGCCCAACCTGATCCCCTGGAGCGAAATGGAATATTTTCAGCATTTTGCCGAATGGGATCGCATTCATAAAATCTTCCCCGTGTTGGCCGCTTATTATCAATGGCTGAAGCTGAACCGTACCTGGCAGGATGGTTCTTACTGGTCGAGCGGATGGGGTACCGGCATGGATAACCAACCACGGGTGCCGAAAAATTACAACCCGATTTTCTCTCACGGACACATGACCTGGCTCGATACCTGTCTTCAACAGCTTTTTATCGGGGAAATACTGATTGATTTTGGGTTTTATGTGGAACGCTGGCAGGAAATAGAGGACATCGAAGATGAATCGAAAGCGCTGAAAAAACTGCTCAAGGAAAAAATGTGGGATCCCGGGACCAGCTTTTTCTATGATAAATATGCCGACGGAAGCTTGGGAACACTAAAAAGTATTGGAGCTTACTGGGCCTTGTGGAGCGATCTGCTCAATGCCGACGAACTGAAAGCCTTTGTTTCTCATTTGTCTGATCCGGATACATTTTACCGGAAACACCCGGTTCCATCCATCCCCGCTAATCATGAAAAATACCAGGCCGATGGGCGTTACTGGCAAGGGGGAGTATGGGCCCCAACCAATTATATGATTATTAAGGGTCTGCAGCGCAACGGTTTTCACTCATTGGCCTTCGATTTGGCAACAAAACATCATCAGCAGGTCGGGGAAGTATTCAAAAAGACAGGCACTTTCTACGAATACTATGCTCCCGAATCGGCGGATCCTGGGTTATTGGCCCGTCCCGATTTCATTGGCTGGACTGGCCTGGTTCCTGTTTCGATCCTGTTTGAATCGATCTTTGGGATTAATGCCAATTTCCTGAAAAAGACGATTGACTGGCATGTTAATCTGACCGACGAGCATGGTATTGACCGTTACCCGATTGGCCCCGATGGCATGCTCTCGTTGAAATGTGCTGCCCGAAGTTCGGCCAAACAACGGCCTTCATTGGAGATTACCTCAAACTTGGAGCTGAAACTGCTGCTAAGTTGGGAGGGTGGTTCGGAGACCGTATTGATTAAACCCGGAATGAATAAGATATAATTGTTGTATTTCGAAGATTATGAGGAGGAGGCCCTTCCCAGTAAGTTGGAAAATTCCGGGCCAGCCGGAAGAAGAAAATATTACAACTGATTATTTATGGGCATCTCTAAAAAACCAATGTTAATATATTTGTTTAATTGTTAATATTTTAAGCATGGGATATATGGTTAGATTGCCTATTTTACAGTACAAAAAAGAGCAACAATGAAGAATATCAATATGCTAGGCCTATTTGACGATCATTTCCTGATGGA
>JAJUGZ010000198.1 GCA_029265715.1 Bacteroidota bacterium | reverse complement strand
GGCTTACCGTCAGGTTGTGTCGAACAAAGGTTCGGCGGGCGTCGATGGCATGTCGGTAAAGGAACTGTATGTTTACCTGACCAATAACAGGGAACAGATAGAATCCGATATCCGCACGGGAAAGTACATGCCACAACCAATACTGGGGGTAGAGATACCCAAGGGCAACGAGAAAACCCGGCTTTTGGGCGTACCTACGGTAACCGACCGGATGTTGCAACAGGCCGTTGGTCAGGTTTTAGCCGTTAAATTTGAGATGGTCTTTGAAGAATCCATCTACGGGTTTCGGCCAAACCGGAACGCACAACAAGCGGTAATCAAGGCGTTAGAACACATCAATGCAGGGTATCAGCACATTGTCGATATCGACCTGAAAAGCTTTTTCGACGAGGTTGACCATTGCATCTTGTTACAACTGCTGTACCGGAAGGTTAAATGCCCGCTCACGCTGCGGCTGGTCCGTAAATGGCTGAGAGCGCCGATTCAAATAAACGGGAAACTGGTCAAGCGTAGAAAAGGCGTACCACAGGGAAGCCCGCTTAGCCCGCTACTGTCAAACATCATGCTCAATGAGTTGGATAAAGAACTGGAAAAGCAGGGACTACGCTATGTCCGCTACGCCGACGACTTCAGTATTTACACGAAAAGCGAATCGGCCGCCCGGAAGATTGGCAACAGCATCTTTCGGTTTCTGAAAGACAAGCTGAAACTGCCGATCAACCGGGATAAAAGCGGCATTCGGCGTCCTGTGAACTTTAAAGTGCTTGGATACGGGTTCGTACCCACCTACCGGAAAGGAGAGAAGGGTAAGTACCAATTGGTTGCAAGCGAAAAGAGCTGGAAATCGCTCAAAGAAAAGCTGAAAATGATCACTCGAAAAACCACGCCGATGAGTTTCGACGAGCGCATCCAAAAGCTCAACGAAATAACCCGGGGCTGGCTGAACTATTTCCGAATGGCAAGCCTGCGCGGCAAGTTAAAGGAACTGGACGGGTGCTGCGAAACCGGCTGCGGTACTGCATCTGGCATCACTGGAAGAAGCCTGAACGGAAACGTAAAAACCTGATCCGGTTGGGAGTTGATCCGGAACAAGCCTATCAGTGGAGCCGGTCACGAATGGGCGGATGGCGTATTGCCCAAAGCCCTATTTTGGTGACCACCATCACTCTGGAACGCCTGCGAAAGAGAGGTTATGAATCGTTGCTGTCGTATTACGAAAAAGTTGCCCTACGTCTTAATGAACCGCCGTGTACGCGACCCGTACGCACGGTGGTGTGAGAGGTGCTCCGGTGGGCTTAACGGCTCACCGGCCATCTACTCGATTAAGCATGAAAAAACCAGGAAACCCGCATAATTCGTAATTATTTGATATCCAGATAATGTTTTCGAAATGTATTGCTCCATTTCTTAATAAATTGTAACCAGAAATTAATTCGGTGTTGAGCCATTCGGAAAATCCGGCTGTTTTTGCCCTGCGCGTTACAGGGGACAGTCAGATTTTTCGACTGACCCCCTCTCTGTATGGGTAAATCTGGAGAAAAATCGAACGCCAGTCTTAATCGATCAAAGTAGAATTAAGTTTAGTACATGACAAAAATATAAATAACTGACAATCAGTAAAATAATTATAAAAATATTTGGATAAAACTCTGAATATCAGTATCTTACGAAAGATTGCCACATCATTCAGTAAGAGATATGACATCCAGAGTAGAGCCTAAAAGTAGTGAATTAGTTTCCATTTTCCATAAACAAACAGGTTGGAACCTGGCGCGCGTAAAGTTCGTTGTTTTAATGATCTGTGCACTTTGTAAAGTG
>JAJUGZ010000169.1 GCA_029265715.1 Bacteroidota bacterium | reverse complement strand
TTTTCATCTGTAAATAATTTGTTTTTAAGTTGTCAGATGGAATAGCCATGATCCGGTTATTATTTTCATTATCTGTTGGTGTTTGCAAATCATGGCTATTTCATCTGTATAAATTTTCAATGTTGGTTCGTACAATTTTCGTAACAGCTTTTGCTTTTCAATAAAATTCGCACCGGTATGGAATAGCCATTTGTACATTTTCGGTTGATATGAGCTCTGGCTCTTATGGCTATTTCACCTGCAAATTTTGGAAATATTTGAGTTCATTGTTGCCCGGTAAAAATTGGATGTCACAAGATGTTGCAACTACACCGCTAACACACCAAGCAGATGTTGCTGGACCACAAGCTCCTAACAAACACGTTACGGAAGCTGGCAGCATTGCTGCTTTAATCGTTGTAGACAACTGGCTTACGAAATAGCTCTAAGATAACAGATTATGGCTAAATGAAGAAACTTTAACCAGACAGTCGTGATTTAAATTAAACCTTCTCTCTCGTGTTTAGTCTTATATGCATCACTAAAATCTCCCTAATTATGATTTGGTTAAAACGAAACTGGGGATGGATGCTATTGGTAATTATCGCCCTATTGCCCCTGATAAACATTTTAAAGAATATTCATATTGACTTCTCCGGAACCGGAGATTCCTGGTTCAGGATGGATACCATCACTGTACCGGGTCACCGGCCCGGAGAAGTAGCCCGCGAAATGTCGGCAGCTCATATGGCCGTTAAGGAAACCGGAGAATGGGCCATCCGTTGGCTGGTATTTGTCTTAAGCTTAACTCCTTTTACAATCCTGACCGGGATCAAATCGCGTCTGTCGGTTCGCCAAGCCGCCGGAATTATGGCCTTTACATTTGCCGCCCTGCATTTCATGTTTTTCTGTATCGACCGCTCGCTGGCAGAAACATTTAAAGAAGTTGGCTTTATCCTGGGATTGATTGCCACCATCGGGATGGCTGTACTGGCCATCACATCGAATACCCACTCAATGAAAGCACTCCGGAAGAACTGGAAAAGACTGCACAAGTTCGCTTATATTGCAGCAATACTGGCCATTGTTCACCTCCTATTGCTAGAACACGCCGATTGGGCCCCTTATGCCATTATACTAATCGTTGGATTTGTTTTGCGCCTGCCCCCAATTAAAACGGTAATCGAGCAAAAACTGCGAAAAAAAACAGCAATTGCATAAAAAAATCAGGGAGCCGGTTTTCTCAGGCTCCCTGTAGATCTTTGTTTCCTGTCTCCGGAAACGAACACTGTTTTCTGATTTTATAGCTTTGAGGCAATACCTCTTGATTGATATCTCCACTTAACAAACGCTATGCCATTTAATCAGAAAAAACCTTCAGTACAAAAAATTATATGTACAGCAGAAATAGTATTGTTATTTTAGCTTTGGTAACATTCTGACCAACAAATCAATTACATTATGAACATTACCATTAAAAACGTTTAGCACATCGCCCCAGGTAACCGGCTCTTCATCAGTTTTCCAACTGTCAAAATCGGTACTCATGGCCACGGCGGCATATGGAATGCCTAATTCATTGGCCAGAGCAGCTTCGGGAGCAACCGACATGTTAATGACATCGGCTCCCCAAACCCGAAACATACGAGACTCGGCACGGGTTGAAAAACGAGGACCTTCAATCGTTATAACCGTTCCGGTCTCATGAAACCGAAGGTTCAGCTCGCGGGCCGTTTCAATGAACAAAGCCCGCAACCCGGCATTAAACGGATCGGCCATGGGCGTGTGTTTCATGTGGTGTGGTTCGAACGATTCGAAAAAAGTAACCGCCCGGTGTCGGGTAAAATCGATAAACTGATCAAGAATAACCAGATCGCCGCGATCAATTTCTTCACGGAGGCTGCCACATGCAGTTGTTGCCAGAATGTGCGTACATCCCAAATGCTGAATGGCCCAAATATTTGCCCGGTTGTTCACCTGACTGGGAGGAATGGTGTGCATCCGTCCGTGTCGCGAAAGAATCGCAACCTCAACGCCATTAATCTGTCCGCATTTGAAACTGGAAGTAGGTTCACCATAAGGTGTTTGAACCAAAACTTCGGCCGGATTTTCAAGAATGCGGGGATCTTCCAGTCCCGACCCGCCAATGATTCCTACTTTAACCATGTATGTATGTTTACTTTATAAAAGATCGTTGTATTGTTGAAGAATTCTCTGGGTAGCTTCCTCCAGATTTTTTCCGAACGTTAGAATTCCTTCCTTGTGACCACCCATCACAATCAATCGCCCGCCTTTCGTTTCTGGTTTTTCGACCAATTTTTTCACAGCAAAGGCTATTTCAGGAGTTCCGTATTCGGCAGCCTCCGGTGTTGTTGGTGCCCGATTCAACAATTTTTCCCACAATTCAGGATTATGCACATGAACCACAGCCCCAATTCCCGGATCACTTTCATAGATGGCGGCATGGGTCAAACTTTCGGCCGATGCTCGGATCATCCCCCGGCATATCAGCGAATTTTCGAAGAAATTGTATTGCAAAACCATTGAATATTGTTCCGGGGTCAACTTTCCCAGATGACCGGTTCCGGAACCGGTTATAAAAAATGCAGCAGAAGCCGTATCGCGGCAAGAAATATTCCCATATCCAATACCATCCGGATAAACGCCAATCAACTTTCTTTTGATCAACAAAGCCCGGTACTTTTCCAATTCATGAAACGTATCATCCGAAAGGCCGCATGGTTCCTGGATCCACCCACAGTTGAATTTTATCGAGCCTTCGTTCATGTCCTGATATTTTTCTCCGGAAACAATGACAGAATGCCTTCTTTGCTGGCCTGACAAATTCCGCGTTCAGTAATTAACCCGGTCACCAACCGGGCCGGAGTCACATCGAACCCATAGTTGGCAGCCGGACTCAGATCTGACAAAATCTGAACCTCGGCGATTTGCCCTTTCCTCAATCCGACCATGTGGGTTACTTCGCGTGGGTCGCGTTGCTCGATGGGAATGCCGGTCAAACCATCCGAAATTTCCCAGTCTATCGAGGTTGACGGCAAAGCCACATAAAACGGAATTTGATTGTCGGCTGCTGCCAGCGCTTTCAGGTAGGTTCCGATTTTGTTGGCTACATCGCCGTTCAAGGTCGTCCGGTCGCTGCCAACCAGAACCAGGTCGACCATTCCATGCTGCATCAGGTGCCCGCCAACATTATCCGGAACCACTGTATGCGGAATCCCGGCTTCGGCCAGTTCGAAAGCAGTAAGCCGCGCACCCTGGTTCCGGGGGCGTGTTTCATCGACCCAAACATGTATCGGAATATTTTCTTCGTATGCCAGGTAAATCGGGGCGGTTGCCGTTCCCAGTTCGATCGTTGCCAAACGTCCGGCATTGCAATGTGTCAGAATGTTAACAACCGATCCGCCTTTCTTTTTGCTGATCCCGCGGATCAATTCGAGCCCGTTGCACCCAATTTGCGTACTATATTCTATTTCCCGTCTTTTTAAACTTTCGGCATAAGCTAATAGCCTTTCAGCGTTTTCTTCCGGAGAATATTCGGCACAAACGTGCGTCAAAGCCTCATCAACGGCAAAAGCAAGATTGACCGCTGTTGGGCGTGAAATTTTCAAATATTCGCCCGCCTCCGACATATACCCCGAGAAATCTCCCTCTTCAAAATTACAGGCGGCCACATAAAGCCCGTAAGCTGCCGTAACCCCAATCAGAGGCGCCCCCCGGACCACCATCTCGCGAATGGCAAAATAAGCATCATCGAGAGTCCGGATTTGAAAAATGTCGTTCCGGAAAGGCAACCACCGCTGGTCGGTCGCTTCGACAATTCCGGTGGTCTCGTTTATCCAGATTGTGTGGGGATGACTCATCACGTGCACTGTTTTTTGTTCAAAGATAAACAAAGACAGTTTAGGAACAGAGACCGTCTGCCAGAAGTCCCGGGTTGTTTTACCTGTTCAGGAGCAAAATGTTGAATTGTTATCGTCCACCCGAATATTGAATTGATCCTTGAATTGATCCATTGATCCGCTATCCCCGGGTGTTCAATGACTGAAAAAAAAGAACCACCTGCCTCATTTGCTGCAAGTGGTTCTTTTCCGTTGTCCTGCCAGGGCTCGAACCTGGACTCTTCTGATCCAGAGTCAGACGTGTTGCCAATTACACCACAGGACAATTTATTGTATTTCAATTTTCACTAAAACGACCCATCAGATTCACTGATGGGTCAACATGTTGTGTTGACCTACTAGGGCTCGAACCTAGACTCTTCTGAACCAAAATCAGACGTGTTGCCAATTACACCATAGGTCAATCATTTCGCGTCTTTTCGTTAAAGACAGGTGCAAAAGTATAAAAATTTCTTTTTCAACATTTATTTTCGGCATTATTTTTCCAAAGGCTAATAAATACATTAACATTCCCCTGGAAGTCAACGTGTTGCACTCAAAAACTTTTCCCTTTAGCCATTATAAGACGAAATAAGGCTCGTTTTATAATGCCCGTAGAGCTTTTCTCTTGTGTAAACTTTTGAATTTTGATTTTTTAATAACAAAAAAACAACCACGAAGTTTCGTCTTCTCTTAGTCCTGGGCAGGAGTATACAGGATGGTTAACCGGAAAAGATCAGTTTAATTTGTACAGAAATCAGGACCTTCCTGAAAACATTCCTCATTTGCAGGTTTTTTTGGCCAGACAATTAACAACTGGTACGGTACTGATGGCTTGCCAAGAGCCTGCAAATTTTTACATCTGACTAACCGCGCAATGAACTAATCGGATAAGATCCGGTTATCGGTCAAATATTTAGGGCATCTCTAAAAACCCAATGTTAATATATTTGTTTAATTGTTAATATTTTAAGCATGGGATATATGGTTAGATTGCCTATTTTACAGTACAAAAAAGAGCAACAATGAAGAATATCAATATGCTAGGCCTATTT
>JAJUGZ010000118.1 GCA_029265715.1 Bacteroidota bacterium | reverse complement strand
GTCCATTAATCAACAAAAAATAACATAAAACACTGATTATGTGTGCTTTATAAAAAAAACAACAAGAAGCATGGCCCAGCCTTAGGCAACAAAGACGTCAACTATAGACAGAGAAAAAGGGGTTTTTAGAGATGCCCTTATATGTATTTAGTTGAACCTGGAACCGTTTTATTCGTATCGCAACGCATCGATCGGGTTCAAATTGGCTGCTTTCCGGGCAGGGTACCATCCGAAGAAAATGCCGATGGCCGAACAAACAACAAATGCCATGATTACGGCGACAGGCATGATGACAACCGGCCAGTTCATCAGGGTGGCCGTTACCTGGGTGGCCAGAATGCCAAGCGTGATTCCGATTGCGCCGCCAAAAACCGACAATAAAATTGATTCGATCAGGAATTGCATCAGAATGTCGCTTCCGCGTCCGCCAACCGACAGGCGAAGTCCAATTTCGCGGGTACGTTCAGTTACCGATACATACATGATATTCATGATGCCGATACCTCCAACAAGCAATGAAATACCTGCAATGGCCCCCAACAGGGCTGTTAAAATATCGCTAATAGAGGTGAAAGTTTGAACCAGTTCGGCTTGCGAACGGACCTGGAAATCATCGTCGTCTCCATCTTTCAGTTTGTGGCTTTTTCGAAGCGAGGCCGTCATTTGTTCGATGGCGTTATCGTTTTGGTCTTCGCTCACCGCCGAAGCAAAAATGCCTTGGATGTGGGTAATAGCCAGGATACGTTTCTGAACGGTCGTATAGGGGGCAATAATCAGGTCGTCTTGGTCTTGCCCCATCCCATTTTCGCCTTTTTCGCTTAAAATACCGATAATCTTTAACGGGATGTTTCCGAACCGTACGGTTTGCCCAATCGGATCGGCCTTACCAAACAGGTTTTCGACAATGGTTTGTCCGATCAGGCAAACTTTGGCATAAGTAAGTATCTCATTGTCGGTAAAGTTACGTCCGGAGGCAATCGTGTATTTCCGGATGTTCAGGTATTCGTTGCTAACGCCGTAAATAGAGGTTGGCCAGTTTTGGTTGCCAACAACAGCCTGTCCGCTCGACCGCACTTCAGGCGAAACGGCGCTAATGGCCGGACATTCTTTTTTGATAGCCTCTACGTCGCTGAGTTTCATGCTTTGGGCATCGCTGTTGCCCATTCGTACACCACCGCGTTGCTCCGACCCGGGCATGGCAAAAATCAGGTTTGTGCCCATGCTCGACATCTGGTCCTGAATACTTTTTTTCGAACCCTGTCCGATGGCCAGCATCACGATTACCGAAGCAACCCCGATGATGATCCCGAGCATGGTAAGGAAAGCTCTGAATTTATTTCGTTTCAGGGCATTCACTGATATTTTTATGGTATTCGTATAGTTCATAATGATGATCATTTATTAAACCAATTCTTCCTTGGGAAGCGCTTTTAGCATCTCTGCTGCGTTGTTCCTGATGGTTACCGTTTCTTCCCGGATGATATGGCCGTCGCGAAAAACTACGTTTCGGGTCATAAATCGGGCGATGTCGGGTTCGTGGGTTACAAACACAATTGTTTTCCCTTTCGAATTTAAGTCCTGGAGCAGGGCCATGATTTCGTATGAAGTCCGGGTGTCGAGGTTCCCGGTGGCTTCGTCGGCCAGGATTACCACCGGGTCGTTTACCAGCGAACGTGCGATGGCAACACGTTGCTGTTGTCCGCCCGACATCTGATTGGGCATGTGGTGCATCCGGTCGGCCAGGCCAACTGCTTCGAGCGCGGCAATGGCCCGTTCGCGCCGTTCTTTTGCTTTCACTTTCGAGTTATAGAATAGCGGAAGTTCCACGTTCTCGAGGGCTGTTGTCCTGGGCAGCAAATTGTACGACTGAAATACAAAACCCAGCTTATTGTTGCGCAAGGCAGCCAGTTCGTTTTTCGAAAGTTCGCTCATACTGATACCGTCGAGATGATAGGTCCCCGACGTTGGCTTATCCAGACAGCCCAAAATATTCAGCATCGTCGATTTTCCGGAGCCGCTGGTTCCCATGATCGCTACAAATTCACCTTCCTTAATTTCCAAGTCGATTCCTTTAAGCGCATGGACCGTGATTTCTCCAACATGAAAATCTTTTCTGAGCGATTTTACTTCTATAATTGTTTTTTTCATGGCTGTGGAGGCTGTGCGTTATTGTTTGTTTTTCTGTTACTGCCTGGTCTTTGAGGCATAAAAGGGCTTCTGGCAGCTGTTGTTTTACTCTGTGAGCCGCTGGATCCTGAGCTCATTGACAGGACTACTTCGTCGCCTTCGTTAAGCCCGGAGATTACTTCATAATGAGCTTCATCGGTTTCACCCACTTCAATTTTTTGCAGTCGGATCATCGGTCCTTGTTTTACCCAAACGCTTTTTTCAGAAGCCGATGTTGTTTCTGGTTTTGTAGCATTAGCAGCCATTAGCGCTCCTTGTGGGGCCATACCTTCGGGAGCCGGGCCCTGCTGGCTTGCTGAAATGCTTTCAAAATACCCAGCTAATTCGTCCGGATCCGGAGAAAAACGAAGCGCTTTTGCCGGAACCAGCAGGATGTCTTTTTTTTCGGTTACAAAGAACGTGGCATTGGCAGTCATACCCGGCATTAATATTTTGTCAGGATTTGGTGCATTTATAACGACGGTGTAGGTAATCACGTTCGACGATTCAACCGGTTGTAGCCGGATTTCGGTCACTTCGCCGTTGAACTTGCGGCCAGGGAAAGCATCAACGGTAAATTCAACGCGCTGTCCGTTGCGAACCTGGCCTATATCGGCTTCGTCAACATTTGCTTCTACGCGCATCTGGGTCAGGTCGTTGGCAATGGTAAAGAGGGTAGGCGTGTTGAAACTTGCAGCTACAGTCTGTCCTTCGTCAACGGCACGGTCAAGAATAATCCCGTCGATTGGCGAGTAAATACGTGCGTATGAAAGATTAATCCGGTTCTTTTCGTGCACTGATTTGGCATTATTCAGCGTTGCTACAGCATTTTTGTAGTTGTACTCGGCTTGGTCGAAGTCGGCTTGGGCGATGAGTTTCTTTTCGAGCAATGCTTTGTAACGGTCGTAGGTTGCTTTTTGGTATTTCACCTGGGCTTCAGCCTGATCGACCGATGCTTTGCTTTGTTCTAGCGTGGCCAATAGTGGTGTTTCGTCGAGCTGGGCCAACAGTTGACCTTTTTTTACCACCGAGTTATAATCGACGTAAATTTTTTCGATAACCCCGGAAACCTGCGTGCCGACTTCAACAGTCGTAATGGCTTCGAGTGTTCCTGTTGCCGTAATGGTGTTACTAATGGTTCCTTTCTCGATCTTGGCTGTTTCGAACGAATAGGATTTTTCTGCGCTTCGGAACGACCGGAATATGAAGAATCCAACGGCAAGGATAACGACAGCCGATCCGATGTAAATAATTTTCTTTTTCATATCATAATGTGTTTTTAATGTTTCCCTGGAAAATGATATTACAGTGTTAGAGCGATTCCTTTATAGAAATCAACGACTTTCGAGCTGAATATCAGGTTGTATTTAGCCTGTAGTAATTTGCTTTCCGAAGTAATCAGGTTGGTTTTCTGGATTAGCAGGTCAACCGAATTTAACAGCCCCAGTTTGTATTTTTCATCCGCAACATCATACGATTCTTTGGTCGCGTTGTATTCTTCTATACTTGATTCATACTGAGCTTGGGCCGAATTCACATCAACGCAGGCTTGCTCGATGCTTTTTCTCAACTCGTTTTTGGTGTTCATTTCATCCAGTTCGGCCTCGCTTACCGCGATATTGGCCAGCCCGATATTGGTTTTGATTTGTTTTTTCTGAAAAATCGGGACTGAAAGAGACAAGCCAATCGACGGGTTGACTTTGTCTTTCAGTTGGCTGCTATACGATCCGGAATTAAGACTTGAATAGCTGGTTGACAGCCCACCGTTCGCTGAAAGACTTGGAAGCGCGTCAGCTTTGGCAATCTTCACGTCTAATTTAGAGCTTTCGGTGGTTAATTCGGCATTTTTGATCTCGGGTTTAAATTTTAACGCAGCGTTGTAAATTTCCTGGGCATTTGGTTTTTCCAGAGAGAAAAGCAAGCTGTCTAAATTGGGAGAAGCGATCTCGAAATTGGAATCAACCGGTAATTCCATCAATTGCATCAGGCTAACCTTGTTGATTGACAGTTGGCTTTGTGCGCTGGCTAACGTTGATTTTTCACTGGCCAGTTCCGATTTCACTTGTAAATAATCCGACATGGAGATAACCCCCAGGTTCATCCGTTCCTGGGCGAAGGCCAATTGTTCGGTGGTCGATTCAATTTGTTTTTCGGCGTTTTTCACACTTTCGTAAGCATAAAGTACCTGTAGATAAGCATTTACGATATTCAGCCCCACCGATTCTTTTACCGTTTCTGAATAATAACGGCCACTTTCAAAGTTGATTTCTGCCTGTTTAATCTTGTTGGTGAGCTTTTGGCCGTTGAACAACGAAACACTCGTACTTAACCCATAGCTGGTGCTGTTTGATCCGTTGCTGTTGCCATACTGACCGGTTGATGAGTCGAACCCTTTGTACCAGTTAAAGCTTTGGTTAACCGAGCCACTTACTGATGGCAACCGGTTGTTTTGGGCCTGTTGAGCGTTTAACTCGTACCTGCTGGTTGATAAATCGGCTTTCTGAATCTGGATATTTTTACTCAATGCATAGTCGATGCAGTCTTTCAATGTCCAGATTTTATCCTGTGCCACCCCATTTGTCACGGAGATCAGCAATAGGAAAAATCCTGAAATTAACCTTGTTTTAAATGTTTTCATACGCGTTCAATATCAATAGTATTTTGATTCGAAGCTATCGCTTGTCGTACGCGTATGAAAATGGAATAGACGTTTGGCAGTTTTTTACCGACGTTTTGTTTGATTTTTAGTTCCTGGTTTTTGGAGAATGAATGGAATCATCTTCCGGACCTGGTTCGTCCGGGCTTTCTATAGAAAGGATATCATCGAAGGCATCCGGGTCATTTAGCGGTTCTATATGAATAAATACGTCAGAATTCGGGAATTCTGCAGCAAGGTCAGCTTCAATAATTTTTGAAAATTCATGGGCCTGATAGATGGTTAAATTTCCGGGAAACAACAAGTGAAAACTTATAAACCGTTTCGACGAAGCTTGTCGCGTGTAAAGCGCATGAAAACCGATTCCCTGGATTTTTCGGCGGTTTAGTATTTCTCTGATCCGGGTCAAGTCTTTTTCCGATAGTTTGGTATCCATGAGGCCGTCGGTTGACCGCACGATTAGTTTCGATCCGGTATAAATGATGCTAATTCCGACAGCAATGGCCATCAGGGGGTCGAGCAATTGCCAGCCGGTTGTTCTTACCAGGATGATGCCAACAAGAATACCGGCAGTGGTCCAGACATCGGTCATTAAATGTTGTGCATCGGCTTCAAGTGTTATAGAGTTGTGTTTCTGACCGTAGTGCCGGAGCACGCGACTTGTCCCCCAGTTAATCAGGGCGGCAAGAACCGAAATCGCCATCCCGATATCGAGTTCTTCCAACGCCTTGGGATGGTAAATGCGATTAATGGCTGCGTAAATGATTCCGAATGCTGCCAAAACAATGAGCAGCCCTTCGGTTAAACTGGAAAAATATTCGGCTTTGTCGTGCCCGAACGGGTGTTTCGTATCGGCTGGTTTTGATGCTATTGACAGCGAAATATACCCGATTAACCCGGCGGCTAAGTTTACAAGCGACTCCATGGCGTCTGACATAAACCCCATAGATCCGGTAACCCAATAGGCGGCCGTTTTGATGCCAATGGTGAGGATTGATGCCAGGATGGAAAACCACATGATCGGGGCCAACGACTTTTTTTGCATGCCGTTTTTTTTTATGTTGCTATTTCTTGCTGATACAATGTACCAAATAAGTAGAAAATAAGCTTTCTGAATTGTGATTAATTGAGGGAAGAGTAGACATTTGTATAAAGATTCGTTACTGCCTAGTCAAGATTTTTTATTTAACCCAATTGTTGTTGCTTTGTTGTATTTCACGATGTTAACGGACTTTACCCAACGTGCTGTGCCCTGGGGCTGTTTCCTTATTTTTATTGAATGACAATAAAAAACAATAACTTAGTAGTTCATCCGATATCCCGACTTTAAACAATGAGAAATAACCATGAGAGATCGTCTGCCCCATACTACCGTTTATAACCAGGAATTGACCCGGAAACTGGAAGCCTTGCAAATAGAATTTGTCGATCTGTTTACCTGCCATAAAAATATGGTTGAAAATGAATCGGTTATTCTTACATCACTTTATCTCGAAAAATTAGGGAAACTTCAACTTGAGTTGTTCGAAAAACAGACCGAAGTTGCCCGGCTTAAACTGAAAATGAACTTGTTGCAGGCGGCAATTAATCGAAACGAACACCCCGACCTCGTCGCGGTCGAGCAGGAGATAGACGCCCGGTTTAAAGATTATTATGCGCAAATTCGGGCGCAAGCAGCGGCCTTAGATGAAGCCAACAGGGTGCTTTCTAATTTACTGCCAGAAGAAGAAGCTCAGAAATTGAAAGAGACTTTCCGGGTACTCTGCAAACGCTTGCACCCCGATTTGAACCCTAGCCAGACAGAAGAGGAAAAAGATTTGTTTATTCGGGTGAAAGCTGCTTATGACTTGCAGCAGATCGACGTGCTGCAAAATATTTTGCTTTATCTGAGTGATTCGACCAAAGAAAAATTAGTCCTCATTTCGACTGATGAAAAACTGGAACGAATTAAACACTTGGAGAACCAGATTATGGTGCTAAAAGGGAAAATTGCCCAGTTAAAACAAAATTTTCCTTTCAGTATGCAGAATTTGATTTTTGACAAAAGGTACATTGCTGAAAAACAGGAGGAGCTGAGGAAGCAAATAAAAGAAACGGAAATCGAAATTGATAAATATCTGAATATCATTAATATAATTACCGATGAATGAATCGATACTACCTGTAACACCAGGCTTGCTGGCTCTTTTAAGTCAGGTCGAGACAGGCATAGCCCCGTTTAAACAAGAAGTTTTTTTATTGGAGATCGTGATTGCCGGCACAAGTTACTGCAAAGAAATTGACACGGTCGAAAGTCAGATTGTCCCGGAAAAAGTTCTGATTATGAGACGCGAACCACACAACCAATTCGATAAGTTTGCGATTGCGATCTATTGTGGCGATGTCCGGATTGGTTTTGTTCCTGCTGAAATGAACATGGTTTGCTCGCGGTTGATGGATGCCGGAAAATTGTTTTTTTGCCGGGTCGTCTCGAAAGAATGGAAGAACAAATGGTTGAAAATTAAAGCCAATATTTACATGGTTGAGTAGCGACCTGTTTTCATACAATGATGTTGGCTATTTTAGGTACAGGTTACTATCACCGTAACTTAAAAAGCGATAATCGTTGGCAAGGGCATGTTCATAGATGGTTTTCCAGGCATTGCCCAGAAATGCCGAAATCAGGAGCAACAGGGTGCTTTGTGGTTGATGAAAGTTGGTTACCATGCCGTCGATAACCCGAAACCGGTAGCCCGGAACAATAATGATCTGAGTCGAGGCTGTCAGAAAATTCTGCTTGTATTTGTCCATGAAACTCAGTAGCGCTTCAAAAGCTTGCCGGGTAGTGTATTCCCAATCATATTCACCGTAGGCTTCCCATTGGGTTACATGCAGGTTCACAGGATCGAAGATCTGGTTGCCCAGTATTTGTACTCCCAGCCAGTAAAGGCTTTCTAACGTTCGGACAGAGGTGGTTCCCACGGCAATCAGCTTCCCGGTGTGGGCGAGAACCTGCTCCACAAAATCGCGCCCGATAATCAGGTGCTCGGTATGCATATCATGCCCCGAGATAGTTTCGCTTTTCACCGGCTGAAATGTTCCGGCTCCCACATGAAGGGTCAGTTCAGCACGTTTGTGCCCTTTCTGGTCCAGCGCGTTAAAAACCTGTTCGGTAAAGTGCAACCCGGCTGTTGGTGCGGCCACCGAGCCTTTTATTTTCGAATAGACGGTTTGGTAGCGCTCCAGGTCACCCGGTTCGGTTTCCCGGTGCAAATAGGGCGGAATCGGTAAAATCCCGGCAGCCTCAATCAGCTGCGAAAATGTAACCTCCGGATTGTTCCACCGAAACGTGATAAGCGAACGATCTTTCGGATTGGCTTGTTCGGCAGTCATTTCAACGCTCTGTCCGTTTACATTCACCTGTTTCCGGAGTAAGCCACTTTTCCATTTTTTCAGGTTCCCGACCATGCAAAGCCAGGTACATGAACCGGTAGTTTGGAAAGCTAGTTGATAATCGACCGGGAAGGCTGGCTCAAGGCAAAACACTTCGATGCGTGCCCCGGAATCTTTTTGAAAAAGCATACGGGCCCGGATCACCTTTGTATTGTTGAAAACCAGCAGCGAATGGTCGGGCAAATAATCCGGAAGGTTATAAAAACGGTCATCCGTAATTTTTCCGCTATTCCAGATCAACAATTTCGACTTGTCGCGTTCGGGCAACGGGTATTTGGCAATCCGTTCATCGGGCAACTCGTAGGTGAAATCCTGAATCGATATTTGTCCGGCTGTTGGCGTTATGTGTTTTACTTTTTCCATACAAATGTGGCGCAAAAGTATTAAATGAATGGCAGCACTCAAAATACTTGCTAATTTTGGGCAAAATTTAGAGAAATGGTAAAGATAGGCGACCGGGTCAGATTTCTGAATGACATTGGCGGAGGCACCGTCACCGGTATTGTAAATAAAAATATGGTTTCGGTTGAAGATGAGCAGGGTTTCGAAGTGCCGGTTCTGATTAGCCAGTTGGTGGTTGTAAATGATGATGCCTTTGCCGGAGGACCTGCTCCGGATCCAACGCCGGTTAAAACGAAGAAGACCGCAAAAGAAGAAACAACCCCTGAGAAAAAAGCAACACCTCCGGCCGAGCCGAAGATTGTGAAAGGTAAGGACGAAGCAAGTTTTTTCCTGGTATTTGTTCCGCAGAACGAGGTCAACCCTGTTGATGGCGAGATTAAAGTTTATCTTGTAAACGACAGCAACAATTTCCTGCTATACAATTACAGCCATCTGAAAAACAAGGGTTATCGCAGTGTCGATTCCGGGAAAATGAACCCCAATTCGAAGCGGTATCTCGAAAGCTTCTCGAGGTTCGATCTGAATGAACTGCCCGACTTCTGTTTTCAGTTAATTTTCTTTCTTCAGGAGTCAAACGTACTGGCAGCTCCTATTGAAAAGGTGATTAAGATGAATCCGGTAAAGTTCTATAAACATAGTAGTTATGAAAAAAGTAGATTCTTTGCAAACCCGGTTATGATGGTTTCGTTGCTGGCTCCGGACCTGGAAGCCGAGCTGGCTAAACTGACCGATAAGGAAGTTGCTCAGGTCGTTCAAAAAAAAGCTGAGGTTAAGTCTTCGCAGACGCGTATCTCTACTCCCGACCTGGTTGAAGTAGACCTGCACATTCACGAGCTTCTTGAAAATACGGCCGGCCTTTCAAATTTCGAAATGCTCGAAATTCAGCTTGGCCGTTTCCGCAACGAAATGGAAGATGCCATAAAAAGGGGAGTTCATCGCATTGTGTTTATTCATGGCGTTGGTAATGGGAAACTTAAGATGGAGCTTCGCCGCGAGTTGAGTACCAAGTATAAAAAGTACGATTTCCAGGATGCCAGTTTCAAAGAATACGGCTATGGTGCAACCATGGTAATCTTGAAACGATAAAGAACGAGCTTTCCCAATAAGGTTTAAACATTAGGGAAATCGTTCTGTTCAGGGACGGTCCGTCCGGGTTGTCAGATATTCAGCCAGCTTTGTTGGTTCTTCTGTTTGAATAAAGTCGACCCCGGACGTTAGCAGGGCTTCCCATGCCGATTTAAGCGCCGGAACTTCATTTACTATGATTTTCTTGCCCTTCGCATGGACTTTGCTCACCAGGTCCTTCAGTTTCATGAAATCTTCAAATGGAACATTGCCCGAGCCTTTCCAGTTGGTGATTTCGCTCATGGTTGTTTCGACGATCGGAATATCGTTTGGGTCCGCATCCAAATCGTTGAGTGTTCCGACCAAGCTAAAACAGCAGTTTCGATCTTCCCCAAGCGACTGGAAAAAGGTTTTGTCTTTAATCAGAACCCTTAATTTCCCGGGCTGGGCCTTGTTGCCATTCCGACAGGCAATCATGTCTTTATAAGGTCTTAATTCGTTGATTAATTGGTTGTATTCTTTCGTTGCTTTATTCGGAAAATTAACAATCAAAAAGCATTCATTTGGTGTGCCGGAGACTAATTCTCCCTGGTTCTTTTTATACAGGCTGAAAAGCGGGAATAAATAGGCATCAGAAAGGGTAGGGAGTTGATGGTTCTCGCTGTCAGGCATAGTGGGCGTGACATAGATTTTGCCATAAATGTACATGGCATCGGCCTGAAAATTAATAATTCCCATGCCGATTTGGGTCCATATAGCCGTCTTGTTCTCAAAGTTTTGAGCTGAAAGTATCGGTTTAATTTTATCCTGCCCGAAAGCTGCCAGTAAGATGATTAAAAATGTGGCTGTTAGTGAAATTGTTTTGTTCATAGGTTCTGAAAACTGGTTCTTCTCAAAAGTACTAATATCAAATAAACGATATCTATGATCTGCGAAACAAAATAAAAATCGGTTTTTGGCACCTGAAATCCGTTTCTAGTTGCGTATTTTTGACAAAAAAAATCAAAATGATATCCGATAAATCGAATGAAATTAAGCCATTCATCGTGATGGAAGTTTTGGAACGCGCATCAGAGATAGAGAAGCGGGGAATCCGGGTTATTCATCTGGAAGTGGGCGAACCTGATTTTGATGCTCCTGAATGCGTTGTCCGAGCGGCTGAAGAAGCCGGTCGGGAAGGGCGGACCCATTATACACACAGTCTGGGCGATCCGGAGTTACGGGAAGAAATTTGCAAAAACTATCTCAGAAACTATGGTGTTACGATTTATCCGGATCAGATTCTGGTGACATCGGGAACTTCTCCGGCTATTTTGATGGCCCTGGCAGTACTTTGTAATACCGGTGATGAAGTTATTTTGTCAGACCCGGGATATGCCTGTTATCCTAATTTTATCCGGTTTGTTGATGCAAAAATGGTTAAAGTTCCGGTTTATGAGGAAGATGGATTTCAGTATCGGCCAGAAAATATCGCGAAAAAGATTACTGATCGGACAAAGGCGGTGATGATTAATAGCCCGATGAATCCAACGGGAAATTTATTATCTCCGCAGACCCTGCAACAAATTGCCGGCTTACCAACTACCATTATCTCTGATGAAATATATCACGGGCTGGTTTATGGCGACCGGGCTCATTCGATTCTGGAATATAGCGACCGGGCATTTGTATTGAACGGCTTTTCGAAGCTGTACGCCATGACCGGCTTGCGCTTGGGGTATATTATTGCACCCAAAGAGTATATTCGCCCCATGCAAAAGCTGCAACAGAACCTGTTTATTTGTGCCAGCTCGACAGCTCAGCGGGCTGGTATCGCTGCACTTAGATCAGCAGGTCAGGATGTGGAGCGAATGAAAACGATATACAACGAGCGACGCTTGTATATGATCAGGCGGTTGAAGCAGCTTGGTTTCACCATTTGCGGTAATCCGCTGGGCGCTTTCTACATTTTTGTAAATGCCAAACATTTATCGAACGATTCGTACAAGCTTGCTTTTGATATGCTGGAGAAAGCGCATGTCGGAGTGACGCCAGGCATCGATTTTGGTGAAAATGGCGAAGGATATCTGCGGTTTTCTTACGCCAATTCACTTGAAAACATCATCGAAGGCTTGGACCGGCTTGAGAAATATCTGGCGAATTTTTCCGGATTATAGTTTGTGGTCAAACGTTTGCCAGTGAACGATTTCTGAGAGGTCTTTCCTTATTTTTTCGGGGATCTCCCCGTTTTTAGGATATCCAAGCGGCAATAAAACCAATGGCTCAACCAGATCCGGAAGTTCAAGCAACTCGTGGCACAACCTGACATCGAAATTGCAGACCCAGCAGGTTCCCAATCCAAGCTCGGTGGCTTGGAGTACCAGATGCTCTGTGAAAATGCTCAGGTCAACATCGGTAAAGTCTTTCCCGTCCGATTTCCGGTGCCAGCCAACACGGTGGTCGCCGCAAATGACCAAATAAACGGGCGCTTCCCGAAACCAGGACCGGTTATATACTTCCTGAAACTGTTTAACCCGTTCGGGGTCGGAAATTACAACAACGTGCCAGGGTTGAAAATTGACTGCCGAAGGGGCCAGGCGTCCGGCTTCGATGATTCTTTCGATCGTTTCTTTTTCAACAAGTTTGTTGCTGTAGGAGCGGACAGAATAACGATTTTTTACAATTTCTAGGAAATTCATATTCTATTTGTTTAGTGATAGCTCGAAGTTACGATATAAAATGGCTACCTGAACCGCGATGATATTTTTGGTTCTTCACAGAAATGCGTACCTGAATAAATAAAGCAGTAAATTTAGAATAAAAAATGTCAACGAGTTTGCTCTATCATGGATTCGGTTTAACTGATCAGGAATACCTGAAAACTGAATATCGGAACGGAACGG
>JAJUGZ010000095.1 GCA_029265715.1 Bacteroidota bacterium | reverse complement strand
GTCCATTAATCAACAAAAAATAACATAAAACACTGATTATGTGTGCTTTATAAAAAAACAACAAGAAGCATGGCCCAGCCTTAGGCAACAAAGACGTCAACTATAGACAGAGAAAAAGGGGTTTTTAGAGATGCCCTAATGCATCATTTTATATGATGCCAATAAAAAAGGTTGCCCGATTTGCGAGCAACCTTTTTTACTTTTTGATGTGTTCTTAAAACACCGCCTCAACAATTTTTCGGGTATTGTCCGAAATTCCGTAGGTATAAATATGCAGACTGGGAACATTGCGGGCCACAAGCTCTTTGGCCTGATGTATGGCCCATTCGGTGCCCACAATTTTAGCGGCATCGTTGTCTTTACACCGGGCCAGTTCAAGTGCCAGCTCCTGCGGCAAATCAATACTAAATATCTTTGGCAAAACAGTCAGCTGATTTTTCAGGTTAATCGGCTTCAATCCCGGAATAATCGGTACAGTGATCCCGGCTGCCCGGCAACGATCAACAAAGTCGAAATACTTTTTATTATCGAAGAACATCTGGGTTACAATGTAATCGGCACCGGCATTCACCTTTTGTTTCAGGTATTGCAAATCGAGTTCCGGATTGGGCGACTCAAAATGCTTTTCCGGATAACCGGCAACCCCGATGCAAAAGTCGAGCGGAGTGTTGTTTTTCAGGTCCGAATCAAGATATTTCCCTTCGCGCAGGTCGACAATCTGTTTGACCAGTTCATTAGCATTGGCATGCCCGCCCGGGGTAGGCTGGAAAACCTGTTGCCCTTTAATGCCGTCGCCCCGCAGTGCCAGCACATTTTCAATTCCCAGAAAATTCAGGTCAATCAACATGTACTCTGTTTCGCTCTTGGTAAAACCACCACACAAGATGTGGGGCACAACCGGGATACCGTATTTATACTGAATTGAAGCAGCAATGGCAACGGTCCCCGGACGTTTGCGGATAGCCCTTTTTTCGATTGTCCCATCGGCCAATTCGCGGTATTCCTGCTCTTCGCGATGCGTTGTAATATTGATATATTGCGGGTTGTAATCGAGCAAACTTTCGATAGTCCGCGTAATTACACCAGCATCGTTTCCTTTCAGCGGTGGAAGCAACTCAAACGAAAAAATAGTTTTTTCGCTCTTATTAATAATGTCGATAACCTTCATTTTCGGGGGTATAAATTTTAATCCTGAATTATTGATTCGATTTCAGATTTCAGGGCAAAAATACAGAAGTATGATTAAAAACCGAATGCAAACAGCCAATTTTCAGAATATGAGCCCCCATCAAAATCAAACCTCAACATTTGCATTAATTCTCCTGATGAAAACAACCAGCCAACAATTCAGTCCACCCGAACAGAACCCCAATGCCATCAGGGTGTTTTTTAACAGGTATGTTTAGTGTCATATTCTGCAAATAAATAATCAAATAATTCATTGAATTACACTAAATCAAAAGTAATTTTGACGATACCTAACTCATAACGAAAGTCAGAAAAGATAAAAAACAACACCATTATAACATCACAAACGCCTAAACATTATGAATTTCATTCTCGGATTAGTTGTCATCGCACTGGGTAGTTTCGGCCAGTCGAGTTCGTATGTTCCCATTAACAAAGTCAAAGATTGGTCGTGGGAAAGTTTCTGGTTAACGCAGGGTGTTTTTGCCTGGTTGGTTTTTCCGTTTCTGGGGGCTCTCTTAGCCGTTCCTTCCGGCCACTCGTTAGGCGAAATTTTGGCAAGCGGCAACGGGGCGGCTATAAAATCGTTCGGCTACGGCGTATTGTGGGGCGTTGGCGGTCTGACTTTTGGGCTTAGTATGCGCTATCTGGGTGTAGCCCTTGGTCAATCCATTGCTCTGGGTACCTGCTCGGCATTCGGAACCATTATCCCCGCAATCATGGCCGGCACAAATCTGTTCGAAGGCAAAGGCCTTATCTTATTGATTGCCGTAAGTATTGCACTGGCCGGTATCGCAACCATTGGTTACGCCGGAAGTTTACGTGCCAAAAACATGACCGAAGAGCAAAAACGCGCCGCAATCAAAGACTTTGCGTTGGGGAAAGGTCTATTGGTGGCCTTGCTGGCTGGTGTGATGAGCGCCTGTTTCAGCCTTGGGCTTGAAGCCGGAAAGCCCATCGCCGACGCTGCCGAATCGGTTGGCGCCGCCAAATTGTTCGTTACCCTGCCCACCACCCTGATGGTTACATTGGGCGGATTTATGACCAATGCCGTTTATTGTCTTTACCAAAACTTCAAGAATAGAACCCTGAAAGATTACTACACCGTTCCGGCAAACATACTGGTTAACAATTTACTGTTCTGTGCGCTGGCCGGGGTTCTGTGGTATTCCCAGTTCTTCGGGTTAGGCGTTGGGAAAAGCTTCTTCGAAGAAGGAAGCGTAATCATGGCTTTCTCCTGGAGTATCTTAATGTCTCTAAATGTTACCTTCAGTAATGTATGGGGAATCATCCTGAAAGAATGGAAAGGCGTAAGCAAAACAACCATGACCGTTCTGATCGTGGGATTATTGATCCTTATTTTCTCAACGTTTGTAATCAACCTGTAAATCAAGTATTATGAGACGATTAGCTTTTAAAATGTACCTGAACCCGGGTATGAAAGAAGAATATGAAAAACGGCACAACGCGATATGGCCCGAATTAAAACAACTCTTAAAAGACTCGGGGGTTAGCGAATATTCCATTTTTCTCGACGAAGAAACCAATACCCTGTTTGCCTTCCAGAAAAACAGCGGCAAAGGCGGATCACAGGATTTGGGCGAAACGGAAATCGTAAAAAAATGGTGGGACTATATGGCTGACATCATGAAGGTGAACCCCGACAATTCGCCCGTCAGTATCGAGTTGAAAGAAGTATTTTATATGGAATAAAAATAAACAGACCTATGGCTAACAACGAATTAATCGAAAAAGCTTATGCCATTGCCAAAGAGCAATATGCTGCTATTGGCGTGGACACCGATGCCGTTCTGGCAAAAATGAATGAAGTGGTAATCTCGCTGCACTGCTGGCAAACCGACGATGTGGGTGGTTTTGAAACAGCCGATGCCGAATTATCAGGAGGCGGTATCCAGGCAACAGGAAATTACCCGGGCAAAGCAAAATCAATCGCCGATGTACGGGCCGACCTTGAAAAAGTAATGTCATTGCTTCCCGGAAAACAACGGTTGAATTTGCACGCCATTTATGGCGATTTTCAAGGGGAACGGGTTGATCGCGACCAAATTGAAGTAAAACACTATCAAAGTTGGATTGACTGGTGTAAAAAGCAGGGAATCGGAATGGACTTTAATGCCTCATGTTTTGCTCACCCCAAAGCCGACGGTGGTTTTACCCTTTCGAGCAAAGACGAAGAAATCCGCAAATTCTGGGTCGAACACGTAGCCCGCTGCCGTGCAATCTCGGCTGAAGTTGGAAAACAATTAGGAACTCCCTGTGTACACAATACCTGGATCCCTGACGGTTCAAAAGATACTCCAATCGACCGAAACGGCTACCGCACGATTCTTAAAAAATCGCTGGACGAAGCAATGGCTGTAAAATATCCCAAAGAATACATGAAAGACGCCGTTGAAAGTAAGGTATTTGGGATTGGTCTCGAATCAATGACTGTTGGGTCCAACGAATTTTATATGGGATATGCAATGCAGAACAACATCCTTCTTTGCCTCGACAATGGGCACTTCCACCCAACTGAAGTAGTGGGCGACAAAATCTCATCCGTACTTCAATATATCGATGGGATTCTGCTCCACGTTACCCGCCCGATCCGTTGGGACTCCGACCACGTTGTAACCCTTAACGAAGATGTTCAGTTAATTGCTTCCGAAATTGTTCGCAACAACTTCCTGAACCGCGTCAATATCGGCCTCGACTTCTTCGATGCATCAATAAACCGGATTGGCGCTTACGTGGTTGGTACGCGGGCCGCCCAAAAAGCATTTATGATCGCAATGCTCGAACCAACCAAAACATTAATTGAATTGGAAGAAGCTGGTAAAAATTTCGAACGCCTGGCCATGCTCGAGGAACTTAAAACCAAACCGTTTGCTGCCGTTTGGGATTACTACTGCCTGCAAGCCGGAGTTCCTGTTGGCATAGACTACATCGCAGAAATCCAGCAATACGAAAAAGATGTCCTCAGCAAAAGATAAAACAACTGAAGTTAGTTAAGATTAAGAATGAAATAGCCATGAGAATAACGCTTTATCATGGCTATTTCTCTCTGAGAACACATCCGACAATTAAAAAAACAATTATATGCGCATGAAATAGCCATGATTTGCAAACACCAACCGATAATGAAAATAATAACCGGATCATGGCTATTCCATCTGACAACTTAAAAACAAATTATTTACAGATGAAATAGCCATAAAAGCTGAAGCTTATACCAACCGGGAATGTATAAATGGCTATTCCATCTCGTTGAAAAACTAGTTTGAAAAACAGAAATTGATACGAAAATTGTAGGAAACAACTTTGAAAATTTATACGGATGAAAATGAAAGAGAGTCCTGAGCAATCAAGGCTCTTTTTTTACATGCTTTTCCCTCATGAATTTTCGGGCAAAGATTTCTTCGAAAGAAGGTCGATAGACACAATGATCGCGGTAAAACCCCAAAAAGGAACCGATGCCTTATCGGTGTCTAAAAAATTATTCATCGTTCCGTGGATATAGTAGGTGATCAGCCCCAGCAGAGCGCCTAAAACCAGCGTCTTCAGCCGCCGGTCGGTCGTCCGGGTATACGCATGGATGGCGGTATATACAACAACCCCGATCAAAATAAGCACTGTTAACATACCCATTACGCCGGATTCGGAAAGCGGCCCCAGATATTCGCTGTGCGCATTGCCACCATCGGCTGAATTGGTACTGATGATTGTCCGGTCTTTCCTCAACTGATACGCCCCGTACTGAAACATATACGTCCCCGGCCCATAGCCAAAAACCGGACGGTCTTTAAACATCCGAAGGGCGCAACTCCAGCGATTTAACCGCTCTAAGTTCGACGCATCCGAAGAAATATTGGAGATCGACGAAAAATGGTCAAGCAGGTTAGCCGATGATTCCTTGTTGTTCCTCTCCAGGTATTCAACAATGGGCCGCTGAAAAGTTACCAGGAGTGCCAGCGAAACAACAGCAGTCAGAAACAACGGCTTAAACTTGATTTTCAATCGGATAATTACCCAGACACCAAAGGCCGCAATCATCCCGACCCATGCGGCACGACTGTACGAGAGGACTAACGCCATCATCAGGATAGCCAGAGGGACCCGCGCGAGCATCCTTGCCCGGTGCGAATAGGCTTTTGAAAACGAGAAGCCAAACAGAAATGGCAAATACAAGGCCAGGGCAGCACCATAAGCCGTATGATCGTTATAAAACGGGTCGACAACAAAATGAGCAGCCTGCTTGTCCCACAAACCATATCCCAAATGCCGGTATGTGGCATAAAAAATCACCAGCATAAACGGGATCACATATAGCCAGACAAACTTTTCTATATTTTTCCCTTCCCGAAAAAACATCGTCGCCATCAGGTAGAAACTGGCAATAAACCACAACCGCGACAACAGAAATTTAACAGAAACAACCGGCATCGAACTGGTAAATGTTGTGACCAGCATCCACAACAGGTTTGCCCCAATGGCAATTGTAACCGGATGAACCAGAATTTTCCGGTCGAAATACCCGTCGGCAACTATTTTCAGGATAAAGACCAACAAAATGCCAAACAAAAGGGGCTCGGTAGGCAAAAACATATTGATGGGCAAGCCTTTGACCAGCTCCGACAAAGGCAACGACAAGGGCGTAAAAAACACCACCAGATAAATAAGCTTGTCGAGGGCAAAAATGGCCATCAGACCAACAATCAGGGCCACCGGCAATACATTGATTGCCAGCGAGTGCTTTGAAACCAGGAACCAGATATTCAGTAATACAAAAAGCCCTGAAATCAGGTAAAAAAGGGTTATTTTTATCCGGTCAGACTGAAACACGGTCAGGCTGATTTTTTGTTTTCAATAATCAAAATCAACAACAAGGCTACAAACAGTGACGAAAGCGTGGTAACCAAAACAATCAACCAGCGGACAGGATATGCTTTTTTATCGGCCGGAACCGGTTTTTGGACTGTCTGACAGAAAGTAATCTCATTTGAAGCATCGTTTAGCGACCAATCGTAAGTCCTCTTCACCGAATCCTTTTGCTGAAGCAGGTATTTCATTTCAACACTCAGCCGATCATATTCGCCACCTTTCTCGGCCAGGTTGTCCAGCATTTTTTCAATCTTCTGTCCCCCGGCGGTATTTTGCCGTTGCTCGGCCAATGCTTTCATATAACCTTTGGTTACTTCTTTAGCCTGGGATTCATAATCCAATATTTTATAATCTTTCCGAATTTCATTCATCTTGCCGGCCAACGAGTCAATTTCATGGTTCAGTTTTCCCATTATCTTTTGGGTTGACAGAACAACCTCCATGAACTTGGCGCGATGCAGTTCCCAGATTTTATCATTGCTAAATACAATCAGCGAGTCACAGATATCCGAAGCCCGTTGGGGATCGGTATCCAGAACCTTTATTTCAACCGTTTCGAATTCGGTCTTTTTCATCGACACATTGTCATTAAACTCACTTAGCATGTAAGTCAGGTAATGCGGGTCGTCTTTCCGGATGCGGTAAACCTCGCCCAGGTTAAAAGCATCGAAAACCCGGAGTTTGATGTCCTGTGAACTCATAATCTCCAGTAACTGTTCGGTTTCCGATTCATCACTCAGGGTATATATGTTATGGGTCGGGTAAACCCGGGCTGTCGACCTAAATTTGGGCTGGATAAACAGCGACGACGAAAACAGCGCTGCTGCCCCGGCTGCCACCGCACCTACAACAACAAGGTGCTTACGCCATTTCCAGATCAGGGTTAAGATTCGTTGGTTGTCGAAAAAATCATTCATAGGCTTACGGGTTTAGACAAAGCAGAAACGATTGTCATATCAATTTATTATCCGGGGTCCTTCTGTTCGATAAAACTTACTCGGCAATAACCAGATAATAATTTTTCTTTCCTTTCTGGGCCAGCAAATATTTTCCGGCAATCAACATATCCGAAGAAATAACCATATCGGGCCCTGAAATTTTATCTTTGTTAATGCTCAGCCCATTGCCCTGGATCGTCCGGCGCAATTCGCCTTTTGAAGGAAAAACCTGTGTTTTTTCGGCCAGTAAATCGACAATATTTAGGCCTCCTTCAAGTTCGGCCTTCGAAATTTTAAATTGCGGAACACCTTCGAAAACAGCAAGGAACGTATCTTCATCGAGCTTATGCAGTTGCTCGGCTGTTCCCTGTCCAAACAAAATCTGAGAAGCCTCGATGGCCATTTCCAGGTCAGCTTTCGAATGGACCATCACCGTCACCTCTTCGGCCAGACGCTTTTGTAACAACCGCTGGTGAGGCGCTTCGCGATGCCGGGCGATCAACGATTCAACTTCTTCCCGGGAAAGCAGGGTGAATATTTTAATGTAACGTTCCGCGTCTTCATCGGATGTATTTAACCAAAACTGGTAAAATTTATATGGCGAGGTCAGTTTCGCATCCAGCCATACGTTCCCGGATTCGGTTTTCCCGAATTTGGTCCCATCGGCCTTGGTAATCAACGGACAAGTCAGGGCAAAAGCTTCGCCTCCCTCTTTGCGGCGAATCAGCTCGGTGCCGGTTGTAATATTTCCCCACTGATCGGAACCTCCCATTTGCAGTTTGCATCCCTTGGTCCGGTATAAATGCAGATAGTCCGTTCCCTGAACAAGCTGGTATGAAAACTCGGTAAACGACATCCCGGTTTTGGCCTCTTCACCCAAGCGTTTCTTCACACTGTCTTTCGACATCATGTAGTTTACGGTAATGTGTTTACCGATATCGCGGATGAATTCGAGAAATGAGTAATTCTTCATCCAGTCGTAGTTGTTGACCAACTCGGCAGCATTCGGGGCGTCCGACTCGAAATCGAGAAACCGGGCCAGTTGCTTCTTCAGGCATTCTTCGTTGTGGCGAAGCGTCTTTTCATCGAGCAGGTTCCTTTCCTGCGATTTGCCCGATGGGTCGCCAATCATGCCGGTCGCACCACCAACCAGGGCGATTGGTTTATGCCCGGCAATCTGGAAATGTTTCAGCATCATTACCCCGACCAGGTGCCCGATGTGCAGCGAGTCGGCAGTTGGGTCGATCCCCACATAAGCCACCGTCATTTCTTTTTCCAGTTGTTCTTTGGTTCCCGGCATGATATCGTGAATCATACCTCTCCACTGAAGTTCGTCAACAAAGTTCATTTTCTGTGTATTGAAAAATTTGCGCAAAGATAACAATTCAGCAACTCCGATCGGAATTATCAGCATACAAAAACGTTAAATCATCGCCGGGCACAACGAGCCAACGATGATTTAACACGTTTGTCAAATGATATTTTCCCGGTCTAAACCAACCGGATACCGCTTACCATGCGACCGGTATCGGATCCGTCGCGGCGAGCCGAAAAGAAAAGATCGTTGTGCTGATACGAGCAAAGCCCCATAATTTCAATATTATCTTCCTGAAGGCCGGCTTCAAGTAAAACGGTTTTATTGGCTTCCCATAAATCCAGAAATGCTTTCCCTTTAGCCATGGCCGGTTGCAGCAATGCGCTGTAATTACTGAAGCTTTGCTCAACAGCTTCAACCACCTCACGACCAACTTCGTATGAGTGCATGTGAATGGACGGCCCGATTCCTGCTAAGATATCTGCCGGGTTACAGTCGTAAACATCCTGCATCCGTTTTACTGTTTTACCGGCAATTTTCGAAACCGTCCCTCGCCATCCGGCATGTACGGCCGCCACAACGTTCCGGACGGGGTCGAACAACAAGACCGGCACACAATCGGCGGTCTGCACACAAACAAATATGCCCGGCCGATTGGTAATCAGCGCATCGGTATCGGCAGGCGTACCCGGCGACTCGGGAGAATCAACCACCACAATATGATCGGAATGGACCTGACGTGGAAAAACAAATTGGTCCGGATCAGATTTACACGAAACAGCCAGTTCTTTTCTGAAATCGCTGTAAATTGTTTCCTCATCGCCGGTAAAGCGGGGTTTATCGCCAGCTTCCCATCCCTCTTTCGTTGTTACAAAGTGGGATATATTTTTAAACTTCTTGAAACTCTCGAACTTAAAGACCGAAAGTTTACCTTGTTTTAGCTTTCTCATCGGGTAAAAAAATTTCGGCAATATTATAGCTCCCTCCCGACCCTAAACATGACTTTTGTCGCCAATTCAGCCGTTCAGCAATTGGTTCATCCGTTCTTTATTCAATATCCGGATACTTTTCCGTTGTACTTCAATGAGTTGTTCCTGGTTCATCTCGCCAAGGGCCCGGGCCAGGGCCGGCCGCGTAACCCCGAACATTTCGGCCAGTTGTTCCTGTGTTTGAGGTAATTCAACAACAGCCAGCCGATCACCGGCCTGCTCCAAAAGATAATGGGCAATTTTTTGCTTGATTGTTTTAAACGAGAGAAACTTCAGCTTTTGGGATAGAAACTGGGCGCGCGTCGAAATTGTGTTTAGGTAATTATTCAGAATAACAGTATTCCATTGCAACAATTTCACGAATTCTGCCTTGGGAATGACAACCACCCTTACCTCGTTGTTTGCAACAACTGTCACCGGGAACCGGTTGTTTTTTCCGAACAAAAAAGCCGTGGCCAGCGGAAATGGCGCCTCCAGGTCTTCGATCTTGATGGTTTTCCCGGAGTAATCGGTCATTTCGGCTTTTACGCTTCCCTCCTGAATGACGATCAACCGGTCGCAAAGTTCGCCGGCATTCACCAAAATGTCTGATTTGCCGTACGATTTTACCTGATAGTGGACCTGCTGAAACAACCGGGTAATTTCAGCTTCGGTGATTCCCATGAAAACCGGGGATTGAGAAATAATTTCGGGTCGGATCATAAAAATGCAGTTTTGTAACATTTGATACAAATGAAGAAACACCAAGCCGGTACTTTTGTTTCAGGAAAATACAAAAACATGATACGCGAAATCGTAAATATTGACGAAGATAAGTGCACCGGATGCGGAGTCTGTGTCCCAAACTGCCACGAAGGTGCCTTGCAAATTATAGATGGTAAAGCCAGGCTCATTAGCGAGTTGATGTGTGACGGTTTGGGAGCCTGTCTTGGCCATTGCCCCGAAGGCGCTATCTCCATCGAAAAGCGCGAAGCGGATGAATACGACGAAGTTGTTGTCGTTCGGCAAATGGTCCCCAAAGGCAAAAATGTACTGGTTGCCCACCTGAAACATTTAAAAGAACACGGCGAGCACGGTTTCCTGAAACAGGCCGTTGGCTACCTGAAACAACATGCCGGCGAAATCGATTTCGATGTAAATGCAGTGATTGCCGAAGTACATGCCTCAAAAACAGAAGCAAGCAGTGGTAGTTGCGCCAGTGGCGGATGCCCGGGGTCGCAGCCCGTCAGTTTCAAACCCCAAAACCTGGTGTATCCACCCGGAGACGCAGCCGAAATTCCTTCAGCCCTTCGCCAGTGGCCGGTCCAGATGCACCTGATCAACCCCGCCGCCGCCTCGTTTAAAGGGAGCGATCTGCTGGTTGCAGCCGATTGCGTTGCTTTCAGTCTCGGCGCCTTTCATCAGAAATATCTTCAGGGGAAAACCTTGGCCATTGCCTGCCCCAAACTCGACCAGGGGAAAGAGATTTACTTAGAAAAACTGATTCGCCTGATTAACGAGGCCCGTGTCAATACCATTACGGTGATGATCATGGAAGTTCCCTGCTGCGGCGGATTGCTGCAACTGGTACAAATGGCAACCGCCCGCGCCAACCGGAAAGTTCCGGTCAAAGAAATGGTGGTCGGCATCCGGGGCGAAATTCTTGATGAAAAGTGGGTATAATACCCATGAGCACAGACTACTATAAAGCTTGAAACTTCGAAAAAATTTCGAAGTAAAATACGAGTAAATAATCTTAAAATCACGAATAAAATGAGCATGTTTTGTTTTCAATGTCAGGAAGCGGCCAAAGGTACCGGCTGCACTGTTAAAGGAGTTTGCGGGAAAACCAGCGATGTAGCCAACCTGCAGGATACCCTGCTGTTTGTACTGAAAGGCGTAGCGGCCATAAACACCCAACTGCGTGCTGCAGGCCTGGCCGACCCGGCAACAGATAAAGTCATTTTCGACGGACTTTTCAGCACCATCACCAACGCCAATTTCGACCACACGGCGTTTGTAATCCGGATTAAAAAGACCCTGAAAGTCCGCGACGAATTGAAAGCCAAAGCCGAAGCAGCCGGCGTTCAGCTTCCGAAATTGGAAGCCATTACCTGGACAGCCACAACCAGCCAGGAATTTGAAGCCAAAGCCGCCGAAGTAGGCATCCTGAGCGAATCCAACGAGGATGTCCGCTCGCTGAAAGAACTAATCACTTACGGACTGAAAGGCCTGGCTGCTTATGCCGAGCATGCCTTCAACCTCGATCATAAAAACCCGGATATTTTCGCCTTTCTGGAACGCGCCCTGGCCGCAACAACCCGCGATTTATCGGTCGATGAACTGGTTGCCCTGACCCTCGAGACCGGCAAATACGGCGTGGAAGTAATGGCCCTGCTCGACAAGGCAAACACCTCCGCATTCGGGAACCCGGAAGTAACCAAAGTAAACATTGGCGTTCGCAACAACCCGGGCATCCTGATTTCGGGACACGACCTGAAAGACCTGGAAGACCTGCTGGTACAGACCCAGGGAACCGGCGTGGATGTTTATACACACAGCGAAATGCTTCCGGCCAATTATTATCCGGCGTTCAAGAAATACGACAACCTGGTTGGAAACTACGGAAATGCCTGGTGGAAACAGAAAGAAGAGTTCGAATCGTTCAACGGGCCGATCCTTTTTACCACCAACTGCATTGTCCCGCCGCTTGAAAATGCCGGCTACAAGGACCGCATTTTCACGACCGGTGCCAGCGGACTGGCAGGCGCCACCCATATTCCCGACCGCAAACCGGGCGAGATGAAAGACTTTTCGGCCATCATCGAACATGCAAAAAAATGTGCGCCCCCAACCGAAATCGAATCCGGAGAAATCGTAGGCGGATTTGCCCACAACCAGGTCTTCGAGCTGGCCGGGCCCATTGTCGACGCTGTGAAATCGGGAGCCATCAAGAAATTCTTCGTCATGGCCGGGTGCGACGGACGAATGAAAAGCCGCGAATATTACACCGAGTTTGCCGAACAACTGCCGAAAGACACAGTCATCCTGACGGCCGGTTGCGCCAAATACCGGTACAACAAACTGCCGCTTGGCGACATCAACGGCATTCCGCGCGTGATTGACGCCGGACAGTGCAACGACTCGTACTCGCTGGCCGTGGTAGCGTTGAAACTGAAAGAGATTTTTGGATTGGAAGATGTGAACGACCTTCCAATTGCCTACAACATTGCCTGGTACGAACAAAAAGCCGTAATTGTCTTGTTGGCGCTGCTTTACTTGGGTGTGAAAAAAATTCATCTGGGACCGACCTTGCCAGCTTTCCTGTCGCCCAACGTGGCCAATGTGCTGGTACAAAACTTCGGTATCGCCGGAATCCAAAGTGTTGACGAGGACCTGAAATTGTTTTTAAACTGAACCGTTTGATAGCTTGAGATGAATATAAAAAAACCCCGGAGCCGCACGGTTCCGGGGTTTTTTGTTCTGGAAAAATTTTCCTTATTATTTCTTCAATTCCCAAGTAAACCCATCCTTCGTATCTTTAATCTCGAACCCTAAGGCTGTCAGTTCGTTCCGGATACGGTCGGAAGTGCCCCAGTCTTTGTTTTGCTTGGCTTCCAGACGGAGTTTCAGCAACAGGTCAACCACCTCTTTCAGCGTTTCGCTTTGCCCTCCGGGTGCGGCCTGCTCTGCTTTTAACCCGAGGATATCGAACACAAACGTGCAAAACAGTTGCTTCAGTTCTTCTTTATCGCTTGCCGAGATTTGTTCTTTCCCATCTGTAATGGCATTAATCATACGCACGCCCTCAAACAAATGGGCAATGGCAATCGGGCTGTTCAAATCGTCGTCCATGGCAGCATAACAGTTGGCTCTCAGTTCAGCCACATTCACGGTCGAGCTGGCAGAAACCGGCAATGAATCGATTTTTTCAACAGCTTTCATCAAGCGTTCCAATCCTTTTTCTGCAGCCTGCAGGGCCTCGTTCGAGAAATCGAGCGTACTGCGGTAATGGGACTGCAACATGAAGAAGCGGATGGTCATGGCACTGTAAGCCTGTTCCAGCAGTGGATGGTCGCCCGACAAGAACTGGCTTAACGAAATGGCATTCCCCAGCGACTTGCCCATCTTCTGACCGTTCAGGGTAATCATGTTGTTGTGCATCCAGTAACGCACAGCATCTTTCCCGTGAGCTGCCCTGGCCTGTGCAATTTCAGCTTCGTGATGCGGGAAAGTCAGGTCCATGCCGCCACCATGAATATCGAACACTTCGCCCAGGTATTTGGTGCTCATGGCCGTACATTCGAGGTGCCAGCCCGGGAAACCGTCGCTCCAGGGCGAAGGCCAGCGCATGATATGTTCAGGCTGCGCTTTTTTCCAAAGTGCAAAGTCCAATCCGGATCGCTTCTCGTGTTGCCCGTCCAGATCGCGGGTGTTACTAATCAGATCTTCAATCTTTCTTCCGGAAAGTTTTCCGTAACTGTGATCTTTGGCAAATTTCTCGACGTCAAAGTAAACCGAACCCTGGCTTTCGTATGCATACCCGGCTGCCAGTATTTTCCTCACCTCTTCAATCTGCTCAATAATGTGCCCCGACGCACGCGGCTCGATGCTGGGCGGCAATACGTTCAGCATTTCCATGGCCTTGTGAAACTCGTTGGTATAAATCTGAACCACTTCCATGGGTTCCAACTCTTCCAGACGGGCCTTTTGCGCAATTTTATCTTCCCCGTCGTCGGCATCGGCAACCAGATGACCAACATCGGTAATGTTGCGCACATAACGCACTTTATAACCGATGTGCTGAAAATAACGGAACAGCAGGTCGAACGTAATAGCCGGACGAGCATGTCCCAGGTGTGCCGGACCATACACGGTGGGGCCGCAAACATACAGGCCCACTTTACCGGGGACCAGCGGTTCAAAAACTTCTTTGCTACGCGTCAGCGTATTGTATAGTTGAATTTTGTGTTCCATGAGGAATTTGATTTTCGGGGACAAAGGTAGAAAATTCGAGAGAAACAGAGTTGCCTATATCAAGGCATTAAAACGTTCAAATAAAAATAAAATTAAACTGCAACTGCCCATTTTACTTTAGGGCATCTCTAAAAACCCCTTTTTCTCTGTCTATAGTTGACGTCTTTGTTGCCTAAGGCTGGGCCATGCTTCTTGTTGTTTTTTTATAAAGCACACATAATCAGTGTTTTATGTTATTTTTTGTTGATTAATGGAC
>JAJUGZ010000174.1 GCA_029265715.1 Bacteroidota bacterium | reverse complement strand
TCGCTTCGCGGATTTCACTGCGTGGATCTTTGCTGCGCCCTGATTTGCAAGCTCAATTCCATGTCGGTGCTAATTTGATTGAAAAGAAAAAACTGTTACGAAAATTGTACGAACCAACATTGAAAATTTATACGGATGAAACAACTCATTTTTTTGCTCCTGCTGTTAGTTGTGTTTATCAATATGGAAGCACAAGACCGGATCACCGGGAAATCTTTTGCTACCCGTTCCGAGGTGATTGCCCGGAATGGAATGGCCTGCACCAGTCAGCCACTGGCTACACAGGTGGCGCTTGACATCTTAAAAAAAAGCGGAAACGCCATTGATGCAGCCATTGCGGCAAATGCAATGCTTGGCCTGGTCGAACCGACGGGTAACGGCATGGGTGGCGATATTTTTGCGATCGTGTGGGATGCCAAAACCCGGAAGTTATATGGACTGAATGGGAGTGGGCGGTCGCCATACGACCTGACTATCGATTATTTTCTGAAGAATGGATACAAGCATATTCCGCCGACCGGGCCGCTGCCGGTTTCGGTCCCAGGATGTGTTGACGGCTGGTTCGAGTTGCACAAGCGTTTTGGAAGATTGCCTATGAAAGACGTTCTGGCGCCTGCCATCGGGTACGCGCGCGATGGATTTCCGGTTAGCGAACTGATCGCTTATTATTGGAAATCAAACTCCCGAAGTTTGCAGAAGTTCCCGGGCTTCAGCGAAATATTTATGCCAAATGGGAAAACACCGGAAAAAGGCGAGGTGTTTCGCAATCCATATCTGGCAGCTACGCTGGAGAAGATATCAGGAGAAAACGGACGCGACGTGTTTTACAAAGGAGAAATTGCCCGCACGATTGTCGACTATGTGCGCGAACAGGGAGGTTTTCTGAGTATGCGCGATTTCGAAGATCATCATTCGGACTGGGTTGAGCCAATCTCGACCAATTACAGGGGCTATGATATCTGGGAACTACCGCCAAACGGACAGGGAACAGCCGCCTTACAAATATTGAACATACTTGAAAACTATAACATCAAGGCAATGGGGTTTGGGTCTCCGGATTATGTCCATACGTTTTTGGAAGCCAAGAAACTGGCGTTTGAAGACCGGGCCAAATTTTACGCCGATCCGGATTTTGCCCAATTGCCGATTGAAAAACTAATTTCGAAAGAATATGCCCGCGAGCGGTGCAAACTGATTGACCCAAACCGTGCGGCCTCTAATTATCCGGCAGGTGTTCCTGAACTCGGAAATACAATTTACGTGACAACCGCCGACAGCGAAGGGAACATGGTATCTTTGATTCAAAGTAATTATCGGGGGATGGGGTCGGGAATGACGCCCGGAAAACTTGGGTTCATTTTGCAAGACCGCGGCGAAATGTTTGCTCTCGATCCCGGCCATTTGAACTGCTATGCCCCGCACAAACGGCCGTTTCACACAATCATCCCGGCTTTCATCACCAAGGATGGAAAGCCCTACGTTAGTTTTGGGGTAATGGGTGGTGCGATGCAGCCACAAGGACATGTACAGATTGTGGTTAACCTCATCGATTTTGGAATGAACCTGCAGGAAGCCGGAGATGCCCCGCGTATTTACCACGATGGTTCGAGCGAGCCAACCGGTGAAGTCATGACCGATGCCGGTACAGTTTATCTTGAAAGCGGGTTCCCGTACGAAACGATACGGGAGCTGATGAAAAAAGGGCATAAAATAGCCTTTGACCTGGGTAGCTACGGCGGATATCAGGCCATCATGTGGGACGACGTGAATAAGGTGTATTATGGTGCTTCCGAATCCCGCAAAGACGGGCAGGCTGCCGGATATTAATTGAACCTGAGTTCGGTCTGATTTTGGACCGCAACAGATGTCTTATGAAACTTCGAATGCAGTTTTATTTCACATCGAACTCAGGTTAACTGAAAACTAAAGGTACCGCTCTGTTGTTCTATGGCAAACCGGTATCTGTTTGTCTTGTTATTTGAGCAAAAAACCGATCCGGAGGCCAAACGAAAAAGACAGCGGGACATCACTTCCCAACGTTGTAAATCCATACGGGTAGCTGTCGTCAAGCTCACTTTGGTTGTTGCTTCCAAGCCCGATGCCCGAATACAAGTCGATCAGGAAAATATCGTTAAAAACCCACTGATTGCCAAAGACGATCAGGATAGCCCATTTGGTCAGGTTATATTTTTCTATTTTATTTTCGAAATCGAATGCATAGCGGTCGGTTTCAACCTGATAGCTGGCAAAGTCGAATTCTGTTTTCAGGTAGCGGCCTTTCAGTATGTGGGCATAGCGCATATCTCTCATGTAAAAATCCGGATTCCGCATAAATTTGTAACCTCCGCGGATTAGTACTCCCGAGGCTTTTTCGTCCCAGTCTGCAAAACCCAAACCAACTGCTCCGACTGAAAATTCGAGAGATTGCCCCGGCCTGGTGCATCTTTCATACGTGAGCGAGGTGGTGTTAACAGCCGGGCTTAAAAAGTCAATCTTAATGGCGCTTTTTCGTTGTGTTTGGTAAAGTTCTTCCGAGTTTCGTTCGATCGTTTCTGCTAAGGCTTTTTGACGTTCGAATGTTTGCACCTTCCCATCGGCAAAAACAATGCGATCGATTTCATTTTTTTCAATGGCAAACAGCAGGTCTGATTTGAATTCCGAAGAGGCATATTTTATTTCGGTTGTCCCGATCTCTTTTACTTTGCAAATGATAACCTCGCCGTTCCGTTTGTAAATGGTGTCCTGTGGATTTGCTTGCATCGATGGTATGGGGGCTGGCGAAGGATCCGGTCCTGATTGTCCGCGTTGGGCCCAAACTAGCTCACATAGCAAAAGAAGTAAGCTGAGCACAATAATCTTGTTCATAGGTTAAATTTTAAAAGTTGAAATCAGCCCATCATAATTTTTCTGAATGAACGCATATTCGGAAACCGAAAAAAACAGTCGTTTATTTTGGGTTGAAAGGAATTTGTTCAACTACAGCTCTTCTTGTTTCCTATACGTTGATGGCACAAATTTGATGCTCTGCGAACTACTTTATCTCAGTGACTAACAAAAAAATGTAGCCGTCATGTAATCGCATGAGCGACAACATGACGGCTATACATCGAATAAGTTCGGAGCTCAGTTATTTGTAAATAATTTGTTTTTTAAGTTGTTAGATGGAATAGCTATTTATTTGCTTTGCGGATTTCCCGTTGGTCGATTTATTTTCAGTTGGTATGAGCTACTATGGTTATTGCGTTCTTATTTTTATTTGAGCAGGAACCCGAGCCGGAGGCCGAATGAAAAAGCGAACGGACTTTCGTTTCCAACTGTCAGAAAACCGTGAGGGTAGTAATATTCTTCACCATCGCAGTTGTTGCCGCCAAGCCCAATCCCTGAATACAAATCGATCAGGAAAGAATCATTGAAAACCCATTGGTTCCCAAAGACTACCAATGCAGCCCATTTGGTTATATTATCTGTCTCGTTATTATAATTGTCGTAAGCATAGTCGTCTTTTGCCGAGTAGCTGGCAAAGTCGAATTCCAGCTTAATATAGCGGCCTTTCAGGATGTGGGCATAACGCATGTCTTTCATATAGAAATCAGGGTTTCGCATAAATTTGTATCCGCCCCGGAACAGGATTCCCGAAGCTTTTTCATCCAGATCGCCAAAGCCAAGTCCGACGGCGCCAAGAGAGAACTCTACTGATTGTCCGGGACTCAGGCATTTTTCGAACGTGAGGCTTGTCGTGTTGGTTGCCAAACTCAAAAAATCGGTTTTGACAGCTATTTTATGTTGGTCCTGATACAAATCCCGGGAATTTTTTTCAATGGTTTCATCGTTATAAGCGGTGTGGTCAAATTTTTGCACTTTCCCGTTAGCAAAAACAATGTAATCAATGTCGTTTTTCCCGATCGCGAATAGCAAATCAGCGTTGTATTCAGGAGATGAATACTTGATTTCGGAGGTCCCTATCTCTTTAACTTCAACACTCCGTTAAGAGTTGTGTTAAATAATTGATAATCAACAAAATAACTTGATTTTTGTTTGGTAAAACCCCTGAGAATCAGTATCTTAAGAGAATTTACCAGATTCATTTCAAGTATGACTCTCAAGGGCTATGA
>JAJUGZ010000172.1 GCA_029265715.1 Bacteroidota bacterium | reverse complement strand
GTCCATTAATCAACAAAAAATAACATAAAACACTGATTATGTGTGCTTTATAAAAAAACAACAAGAAGCATGGCCCAGCCTTAGGCAACAAAGACGTCAACTATAGACAGAGAAAAAGGGGTTTTTAGAGATGCCCTTATGTCCTAAATAGAGTTAATATGAAGAACTTATCTGTATTTATCCTGACATTTTTCCTGAGCCTGAACCTTGTATTCGGCCAGTATGAACCCACCGTGCCATTAAAAACCAGTACCTATACTTTCGACCAACCCTACGAAATTGTAAAGGTAAAACCGGTTAAAGGTAAGCGGGTCAGAAACGTGATCCTGATGATCGGCGACGGCATGGGCCTTGTTCAGGTTTCGGCAGCCTGGGTGGCCAACCACGGAAAGCTGAATATTGACAACTGCACAACCACGGGTCTTTCCCGGACTTACTGTGCCAATAAGCTGATCACCGACTCGGGTGCTGCCGGAACAGCCATGGCCACCGGCCATAAAACCAATTACCACTGCATCGCGGTTGATACACTGGGCAACCCGCTCACTTCGCTGACCGACCTTGCCCACAACAGGGGCTTGAAAACCGGAATTGTGGTTACCTGCAATCTGCCCGATGCCACTCCGGCGGTTTTTTGTGCCAACAATGTCGACCGTGATCAGGAGGAAGCCATTGCGGCCGATTACCTCTCCTGCAATGTGGACTATATTTTCGGTGCCGGTCGTGAGCGCTTTAACCAGCGCAGCGACAACCGTGACCTGTTGTCCGAGATGAAAGAAAAAGGGTATCAGGTTTGCACCAGTTGGGAAGAGACCGCTAAAATCACCGGGGGCAAAGTGTTTTCTGTAGTTTCCGAAGGCCAGTTACCATTGGCCCGCGAGCGGGGTGACCTTTTCGCCAAAGCATCGCTTCATGCCATTGATCTGTTGAATCAGAATAAAAAAGGCTTTTTCCTAATGCTCGAAGGTTCCAGGATTGACGATTGCGGTCATTCGAATAACTTGCCGGAATTGATTAATGAAGTAGCCGATTTTGATAAAACTGTAGGGGAAGTGATGAAATGGGCCGAAAAAGATGGCGAGACCCTGGTTATTGTACTGGCCGATCATGAAACCGGAGGATTAACCTTGTTGGACGGTAACCTGAAAACAGGTACCGTTACCGGAAATTATTCAACCGACGGACATTCCGGTATCTTGGTCCCGGTATATGCCTATGGCCCCGGGGCCGCTGAATTTGCCGGGATTTATGAAAATACCGAGATAAAAAAGAAGATCGAACAGGCTCTATTCCGACAGAAACACTAAACTCTGGTTGCAGGAAAGCACCGGCTGCAAATTATCTGGTGCTTTCCTGCCTGTCTTTAACCATGTTAAAGTGTCCGTCTCATCTGTTCCAGCAACCCCGCACAAGCATCTTCCAAAATATCAAGAACCATTTCGAACCCAGCCTCCCCTCCATAATACGGATCGGGGACCGAATCATAATCGCCTTCGGTAGCAAAATCGGTCATTTTATAAATTTTCTTCAGATCATGCTCATGCCGGGCCTGACATTTCAAGTCCCAAACATTTTGGTCGTCCATCCCGATGATGTAATCAAACCGGTCGAAATCACGCGAGGCCATGAATTTCCGGGAACGGCTGGTCAAATGATATCCTCTCCGGATTGCATGCCGCTGCATACGCGCATCAGCAGGCTCCCCGGCATGATATCCGGCTGTACCGGCCGAATCACATTCAATCTTATCAGTCAGTCCGGCCTTTTCAACCAACGCGGTAAAAACGGCCTCGGCGCTGGGCGAACGACAAATATTTCCCAGACAAACAAACAACACCTGCTTTTTTTTCATTCCGATTCAATTTTTCAATGATTGCCACGACATACAAACATTTGCAAAAATAGAATGTTTCGTTTAAGCCCCATCCGGATTCTTGTTTCTACACTTTGAAATCCGGAATATATTCGTCAGTTTTATGGACTAATCAAACTGGGATGAAAGATTTTACGGTGGGCAACGAAGCCCGGTTGATTTTACGGTTCTCCGCTCCGCTGGTGATGGCAAACATTTTCCAAAATCTGTACAACATTGTCGACAGCATTATTGTAGGGAACGTTTTGGGGAAAGAAGCGCTTGCGGCTGTCGGAGCCTCATTCCCGATCATCTTTACGCTGATCTCGCTGATCATTGGCATTGGTTCAGGAGCGGCAACGGTAGTTTCCCAATATTTTGGCGCACGCGACATTCTTTCGGTCAAACGAACAATCGACAGTATTTTCATTGTTTTCTTCGCTTCGTCTGTTCTCGTTTCGGTTACGGGCATTACCTTGAGCGAACAAATTTTTCGGCTCCTGAAACTCCCCGATGAAGTAATGCCCGACGCATTGAGTTACCTGAATATTTACCTTTCCGGTATGTTCTTCTTTTTTGGGTTCTCCGGTATCAGCAGTATCCTCAGAGGGTTAGGCGATTCAAAAACACCACTCTATTACATGATGATTGCGACTGTAAGCAACATCGTTCTCGATTTGCTTTTTATCATTGTTTTTCGTTGGGGCATTGAAGGCGCCGCGATTGCAACAGTGCTATCACAAGCCGGAGCTTTTGCCACGGCCATCTGGCACCTCAACCGGAAACATGAAATTATCAACCTCTCGTTCCGAAAATATGTTTTTGACCGACAGATTTTTAATAGTTGTGTCCGGATCGGGTTGCCAACCGGCATTCAGCAGTCGCTTATCGCAATCGGGATGATGGCCATCCTGAGTATTGTAAATAGGTTTGGAACCAATGCTGTCGCTGCATATTCAGCTGCCATTCGGATAGACTCGTTCGTAAAAATGCCGGCGATTGCGTTTTCATCGGCATTATCAAGTTTCGTCGGACAGAATCTGGGCGCTTTTCATGAAAAACGGGCAATCAGCGGATTACGTGCAACTATCGTTTTTTCAATCATTTACTGCATCGCCATCACACTGGTAATTGTTTTTTTCGGCGATACCATCATGCTTTTCTTCACCTCCGATGCCCAGGTGATTCAAATCGGCGAAGATTATCTGATCATCGTTTCCCTGTTTTACCTGTTATTCTCAGTTATGTTTAGCCTGACTGGCTTTCTGAGGGGAGCCGGCGACACATTTATCCCGATGATTGCCACTCTCATTTCGCTTTATATCGTCCGCATACCCGCTGCCACATTCTTGTCGAACCTAATTGGCGTAAACGGCATCTGGTGGTCAGAGCCAGCCGGTTGGTTCATCGGGCTGGCGATTATGGTCGTATATTTCAAAACCGGCAGATGGCGGGGAAAAGTAGTTGTAAAAAAATAACAAGATACAGACATCGGCCTGCCGCCAACATAAACCATTTTCCTGATTCATCCGTACCTGATAAAGCCAACGAGAGATTGTAAATAGTCTGAATCCTCAACGCACAAAGACCAAAAACGTGAATACAACAACTCAGGTAATGAACTGCATCAAAACATATTACAAAAAGTGCATGAATTCGGTTAAATCGATCCTGAGAAAACCAAAGAAAGAGTTTTCGGACAAAGACTTTCACCGTCTTCGCATCGGGATAAAAAAGATCAGGGCCGTTTCTGCCCTGATAAATTCTTGTGCCACAAACCTGTCCCAACCCGTTTCGACAGATTCTTTCAACGACATATTTGCCCACGCCGGAAAGGTCCGCGACTTACAGATAGAGATTTCGTTTTTCAAGAAATTCAGAAAGTTTAAGTCCCCGCATGAAACAAAAGATATGCGGGCCCGCCTCAAAAATGCAAAAAAGGTTTTTTTTCGCCTGAAGACAACGTGGAACGAGGATGAAATGAACAAAAACTATCGAATTGTGTCGGCTCTTTCTGCTTCGGTAACCGATGAGTCAATCCGCCACTATATAAACGGGGAAAACGCGGCCATTTCCAACCTACTGGAAAAGAAACACTTAGAGCGACAACAACTTCATGACCTGCGAAAGAAATTAAAGGAGCTCAATTTTGTTACGCAAATCCAGCCTGCCCCCCAATATAAACCCAAACAACTGAAAGCCTTTCAAAAATTACTGGGAGACTGGCACGACAGTGTCGTTTTTGAGAAAGATCTAAAAAAAATCACTACTGAACGAGTAAAAAATTAAAAAATAGGGGTTACTCCCCGAAGGTTTGGCCCCATGTTGTAGATTTGTTTTGCACACAAAAATCACAACATGGGTAAAAATACGGAAATAAAATTTGTCGGACAGCCGATTTTC
>JAJUGZ010000153.1 GCA_029265715.1 Bacteroidota bacterium | reverse complement strand
GTCCATTAATCAACAAAAAATAACATAAAACACTGATTATGTGTGCTTTATAAAAAAACAACAAGAAGCATGGCCCAGCCTTAGGCAACAAAGACGTCAACTATAGACAGAGAAAAAGGGGTTTTTAGAGATGCCCTTATTAAAAACCGGGAAATGGGAAAGCTATTCCGGTGCAAAATTTACAATTGTTAAAGCCCGGCTGGCACAAAAGTTTTTAAGCCGGTCGAACCGAACAATGGCCATTACAGAAGAAGGCTACTGGTTAAAAATGCATTTGGCTAAAAAAATTAAACCTATTGCCGTAGCGTTTATCCACAATCACACCGACGCTCTTGATTTGATGGAAACACTGCAAAAACACAAGCAATAGCTTTCACCGAAAAACTTCTGCAACCTTTTTCAAAACAGAGTAACCAGGATTTCTACTCCCGTTTTTCCGGATCGGGAAAAGCTGCTAATTTTGACGCTCATGACCGAACGTACATCCAACATATTACCCGAGGCCTTTCAGGAAAGAATCAGACAACAATTTCAGGCTGAAGCAGACCAGTTTTTCGAAGCGCTCAATTGCCCGGCTGCTACCAGTATCCGTATCAATCCGCGCAAGTTCAAAAAGCCGACGGCGGGGTTAGAAACAATACCCTGGTCAACCCATGGATTCTTTCTGAACGAGCGCCCGATATTTACCCTCGATCCGCTATTACATGCAGGGGCTTATTACGTACAGGAAGCCAGTTCGATGTTTCTGGAGCAAGCTTTCCGATTAACCCGGAGCGGCGAACAGGCTGTTGTTCTCGATTTATGCGGGGCACCTGGTGGAAAATCGACCCACCTCCTGAGCCTGTTGAGCGATAAAGACCTGTTGGTATCAAACGAAGTCATCCGTTCGCGAGCCGTCATATTAGACGAAAATATCCGCAAATGGGGCCACAGCAATGTCGTGATTACCAGCAACGATCCGCGCAACTTTGGAAACCTTGCCAGTTTGTTCGATGTAATTGTGGTCGACGCCCCTTGCTCGGGCGAAGGCCTTTTCAGGCGCGATGTCAATGCCATGAACCAATGGTCGGTCGAAAATACCAACTTATGTGCCACTCGTCAGCGCCGGATTTTGGCCGATGTCTGGCCAGCCCTGAAACCGGGAGGCTATCTGATTTACAGCACCTGCACGTTCAATCCCGGCGAAAATGAAGAAAACCTCCAATGGTTGTCCGAAACATTTGATGTAGAAAGTATCCGTATTCCCCTCGCTCCGGAATGGCCTGTTTCTGAATATGAGAAAGACGGCCTGTTTGCCTATCGGTTCCTACCCCACCGAGTAAAAGGCGAAGGCTTTTTCCTGACCATTGTACACAAGGCCGGCGAAAAAGCACCATACAGTTTCCCGAAGAAGTTTAAAAAACGATTGGAACGCCTGCCCAAACAGGCCGACCAACTCAAACAGTGGGTCGCACCCGATTTGTTTGATTTTTTTCTGGCCGGCGAGTTGGCTGTCGCCTTTCCGTCGCCGCACGAGCAATTGCTCGGCGAGCTTTACGACAACCTGAACCTTATCAGTTTTGGATTGCCGTTGGCACAGATTAAAAAAAATGATTTCATCCCGGAACATGCCCTGGCGCTGGCCTGCGATTTAAACAGCAACCCTTTCCCAACCGTTGAACTTTCGTTAGAGCAGGCCCTTGCATTCCTGAAAAAGGAAGAAATCAGGATCGCCCGTACCGAAAAAGGCTGGATACTGGTTTGTTATCAGGGCCAACCACTTGGGTTCGTAAAAAACCTGGGCACCCGGGCCAACAACTATTATCCGAAAGAATGGCGTATCCGGATGAACCTGGGTGAGGAGATAAACCTGCCCTGGCATCAAATGCTGTAAAATCCCGGTTCTTATTCTTCGGATATGCAGTACAAGAATTTATCGGTTTTTACAATCAGGTTGTTTCTGACAATGGCCGGGGTCGCTTTTACAACTCCATCGAGGCTATTTACAGCAACCTGTTCAAATGTTGGATCGGCCTTAACCACGTAGCAGTTTCCCTTCAAACTGAAGAAGTAAATATGCCCATTCGCGACAACCGGCGATGAATTGAACTGATCTTTGATTTTTTCTTTCCAAACCACTACGCCGGTCCTCGGGTTCAGGCAGGTCATCGTTCCCCGTTCGTGTACCATAAACAAAAGGCTATCAACCAAAACCGGCGTTGAGATTTGCGGGATGTCCTGATCGGCTTTCCAGCGGATATTCGTGTTTGTGATATCGCCCAAGCCCCTTGGATCGACCGCAAACAACTGGGCATAATGCCCTGGTTCTTTAGTAACGACCCAGCCAGAGTTAACCAACACCAGTCCATTATAATAAACCGGTTGGGCAACAGTCGAATCTTCGCCATAAAATATCTGCCAGAGCGGCTTACCTGTTTCTGGCTCGTATGCGACACAAACCTGCGCCCCATTGCTTATCAGCTGATCCTTCCCATCAACCTGAATGATAACCGGAGTACAATAGGCTTTTCGGTAAACCGGCTCAACATCGCGATAAAACTCCTGTGGCCGTTCGGTTTTCCAAACCGTTTTCCCGGTTCGTTTATCCAACGCAATCAGGTACTGTACATCCGTTCCTTCGATGTGCAAGATCAACAGGTTTTTATACAGAAACGGAGAAGCAGCAGCTCCCTGCATGTGATTGCAGTTTAAATCCGTCCGCGTCCATACAACCTGAAAGTTTTTTGTATCGACACAGGCCGTTCCGTATGTTCCGAAATGGATATATGCAAAACCATCCTCGATGCAGGGCGTTGGCGTGGCATAACTATTGGTCGGGTGCGTATATTGAACCGAGTCGGGCTTAAACAACATGATTTTCCGGAGCATTTTGCCTGAATTAAAATCGAAGCAGCAGGCAAACAGCTCTTTTCCGTCATCGGTAGCCGAGCTGATCCAAACCTGACCGTCAAACACGACGGGCGACGACCAACCCAGTCCGTCAATAGCCGTTTTCCAGCGAATGTGTTCGTTCTCACCCCAGTGAACCGGAGCTGAAGAACAGGTTGCATGCGCATCGGAACTTGAACCGCGAAAAGCAGTCCAGTTGTCCTGGGCAATAACAGACACAAACGACGAGAAAAGAAACAGAAAGGTAAGGATCAGGTTATTAGGTTTCATTGCTTTGTATATTTACAAAGCATGAAGATGACGATTTTCTACCAGATCTTCAAGTGTAACACGTTTAAAATAATCGAGTACTAAATTATTCAAGTCTCCCCAGAAGCCACGGACATGACATTCATCCATCATCATACACTGGTAACCATTCGACATACAATCAACCACACAAATTCCCGGTTCAAAGGCCCTGTGAATGTCGAACATGGTTATTTGCGAGGCCGGGCGTGTTAGAATATAGCCGCTTTTCTTTCCCCGGACACCGGCAATGAGCCCAGCCGTTTTCAGTGCATGAATAATCTGGTCAAGATATTTCAGCGAGATTTGTTGTTTTTCAGCAATATCTTTCTGATAAACACCATTTCCCGAAATATCCGAGGCGATCTCGACCATGGCCCGGATACCATACCTTGTCTTTGTACTAAATTTCAAAACAGAAACGATTTTGGTTCAAAAATTATCAGTAAAAATAACTTTAAAACTGATATTCACTTCATCTTTTACCTTAATTATCCCCAGCATTTTTCGGGGAGGTTCCAATGAAAAATCGGAAAGTAATATCGAGATCTGCCCGGTTAACGAGGCAGATCCTTCTTCTCCATATTTATTAACCGTTCCGGATCCGCTGTAATAACGCCGGATCCCATTCATCGTAATGCTGAAATTTATCTTCCGCCCTTGGTCGCCCATGCGCAAACGCTCCAGTTCGTTGGTATCCATCTCGATAATAATTGTTGGATATTGGGAAACGTTCAGCATCGAACGAAAATCGGCTACAAGCATCGGCGGATTTCCCTGAATCGCCCTGACCGGTATTTCAAACCGGGACAGCCCCTGATTGTCACTATCTCCGGAAGTGGCTGACTGTGCCCCCGGAATGCAATTTAGCAACTGGTTAAAGTGCAGCGAAAACGTATTCATATTGGTTGAGCCGTCGATTTTTACAAAAGCCAGCTGGTAACCGGCAGCTGGCCCGGGTCCCCCGACCCCGAACGAAAAAGCCATCCAAGCTACACATGCCACAACTACCAGGCACGACTTTCGAATCAATATGAAACGGCTTTGAATCATTTTTCAGATGAAAACAGCAGACCGCCCGGTAAAACCCGGACAGTCTGCATCCTGCAAATCACCCCATTCCTTTAAAACGAAATTGCTGCTTCAACCATCACCCCGTCGAAACCAGCTTTTGGTCCATAAGCCGGAAAATCTTTGTAGTTCTGGTCAACATATTCCACTTTCGCCAACACATTCTTTGTTAAAAACCAACCACCTCCGATTTGAACCCTGTCAACCTGAAGATCATCCTGGTTTTTCACTGTATTGTAGCGGGCCCCGATGTAAAACTGATCGGTCTTTCCAAAGCGGGCCAATCCTTCTATGGCGAACTGGTCGAAGTCGAATTCAGGCCCATCTTTCACGTTTGTCCCTTTGGCCTTTTCGTATGTTGTAAAAAGTTCCAGCGCTTTATATTTTGCAAATAAGTTGAACATTAATGCGTGCAGTTCATAGGTTGCCCCAGGCCCCCAACGTCCGTTGGTATGATTCGATTTGATATCGGTACCTGCACTCCCGGCTGAAGCCGGAACCATAATGGAATAATAGCGCGCCCCGGCACGGTCGCCAGTATACAAGGTGCCCCGGTGATTTTTAGCCTGTTCGTAGAACGACCCGGTTAAACGAACACGGAAATCTTCATTAATCTGCTTGTCGATGCCAACTTTGCCATAGAAAGCCATTTCTTTCAGCATATCGTAAGTCACGAAATCTTTAGCTGCGTTGTCGTAGCCAACCAAATTCTGGTTAATTGTCCCCGAAGTAGTACCCAATAAGCCAATCAAGCCATTTTTACGGTAAAGGACCTCCATCATCGGAGCAGTAGTGTACGAATCCATAATGTAATTGCCCACAAACGCATTCTGTGTTACTTTGCCATTATCTGAGCGGCGGAAGTGGCTATCTCCATAATTCGGTTCCCAAACGCCAACTTTTACGGTGGTGTATTTCATGATTTTATCGACCATCGAACAATTCAGAAAAGGCATTTGGTCAATCAGCAAATAACCTCCTTTTACCCACGACTCGTTGTGGTGGCGCGAAGACAAATAGGTGGTTAATGTAACGCGCATACCTGGAGCCAGGTCTCCGTTAATGGTAAAATTTGCAGTCGGTAAGTTCAAGCCCGTACCGAGTGGCATCAGTTCCAGATTGTCTGCATAATTATCAATTGCCTGATACTGCATAGCAAAATCAGCGCCTATGCCTGCTTTTACTTTTTCAAATGTTTCAGGTTGAATTTTCGGCTCTTCAAAATCCTGAGCCCAAACGCCTGCAACGAAAAAGAAAGACAATAACGAGAAAAATAACTTTTTCATGAGATTTGTTTTTAAAATTTGGATAATCTATTCTTCTATTTAGTCTGAGCTGTTTGTGCTTCTTTTACAAACACTATCTTATAGTCAATTTTTATATCATCTCCTGTTTTTAAGGCACCCATCAGGGCTGTCGGAGGGGTCATGCCAAAATCAGATTCTTTCAGCGGAAAAATTCCTTTTACTTCCATTTTATCCGAACCAATAAGTTTTCCGGTAAATGGGATTTTGACAACGTTTGTCTTTCCGGCTATACTCATGTTACCGGTTATCTCTCCGGAAAATCCGGCTGCTGTTTTCGCAGATAACTGAACCGAAGTTGTGGTAAATACGATCTCCGGGTTTTTATCAGCCTTTAGCGCCTCATGTGCTTTTTTGTCCATCAACTTTTCTTTGCTCAAAATGCTCACGGCTTTACACGAAAACCGACCATCGGAAATCGCATCAATATTGCCGAAAGCTGATTTGACGGTTACGAATCCGGAATAGTCGTTGACCGTCATTTCCCAATCGTGCAGCGAAGAAGTTCCCAATACTTTCAAGGTGCTTTCTGATTTCAATACCTGATATTTATCTTGCGCATAATTCGAGATGCTAACCAGCATCAGCACCATCAAAAACAAGCTTAACCTGCTAAAAAATCGAGTTTTCATTTTTTAAAATTTTATTATCCTACGTATCCTATCATTTCTATAGGATTTATAGCATAAACGTATGGATTTTTTCGAATTATCCAAATAATAAATGATACACTTCTGAAAAAATAATAAAAGACAAAAAAGTCTTGATGCGACAAAATAGCTGTAGAATATAGCTACACAGGGGCTACCTTACATAAAAAGTAGCTTTTAGAAAGTATAAAAAAACTTGTTAATAATTTTAAAAGAAGCTCATAAAACCGGGCATTCAAATAACTTATGGGCATCTCTAAAAACCCCTTTTTCTCTGTCTATAGTTGACGTCTTTGTTGCCTAAGGCTGGGCCATGCTTCTTGTTGTTTTTTTATAAAGCACACATAATCAGTGTTTTATGTTATTTTTTGTTGATTAATG
>JAJUGZ010000079.1 GCA_029265715.1 Bacteroidota bacterium | reverse complement strand
GTATTAAACATTGCTCTGAACGATAAATCTGTTTTTCTATTACGCTTCTAAAGTACTAATAATCAACAACTAAAACAAATACAAGATAAAGAATGCCAACGAATTGTGCACATTTTTCTAATCTGTTAAAGTAGAACTAACTACAATTCGAAAGAATAATTTTATTCAACGTATTGCTATACGATTTTTAGTCCCGATAGTTCATCTTTGTTCCTGAAATATACGAAGCTGAACTAACTCTGCAGGCCTTTTCACCGGATCAATCACATAGGTTTTTGTCTTGTAATTCCATCTCATACGGAAAGAATAACCCAAGAATACCACCCTGTTGTCCCGGATCAGTAAATCAGTTGACTGATAGTCGCGAACTTCATCAATCCAAATGATTTCCGGCGTGGTCAATTTGAGATGTTTTACCACTGCATCGAAAGGCCTAAAGCTTTCGGAATTAGCAAACGATTGATCGACCAACAAATAATTCCGGCGCCCGTTTATCAGGTGAATTTGCGTCCCTTTTGTGTTGTATGAAAATATTTTTTGCTGGTTCAGCAAGTTCAGATCATAAACATATCCGGAAACAGCAAAAAACAAACATCCGGAAAGAGCTATAAAAAACCATTGTTTTCGCTTTGTTTGAATAAAAAGGGCCGAAGCCGCGATCACAACAAACAGAAATGCAATTTGCCAGTTTGAAAAAACAATATTCTGAGAAACGGCAAACGGGATCGAATCGATCCATTTCAAAAATTCTAACATTCCCATGGTCGATTTTTGCAAAATAAATCCCGGTACAGCAGCCAGGAAAGGGATAGCAGAACAAGCCAGGAAAACAAACGCAGATACCAAAATAACCCAGGTTGCCGGAATAACAATAAAATTGCTCAACCAAAACAGGTTGGGAAACTGATTGAAATAATGAATACTTAACGGAGCCGTTGCAATCTGGGCTGCCATGGAAACGGTCAGCAAAAGCCATGCTTTTTTGACCCAATAGTTTTTTGGATCAGCAATCTGCCCAAACATTGGTTGTAAAACGACGATACCCACCACTGCCAGGTACGAAAGTTGAAACCCCAATTCAAAAACTACCCACGGATTAATCAGCATGAGCACAAAAGCAGATGCAGCCAACGAATTAAAAATATTGCTCCGTTTATTCAGATTATCTCCGATTACAATAAACGTGAACATAAACGTTGCTCGTTGCACCGAAGGCGAAAAACCAGTAAGCAATGCATAAAAAAACAAGCACAGCACGACTGATAGCGTATAAAATTTTTGCCCAAATTTCCACTTTTTTAACGGGAACAGCAGATAACACAACAACAGATATACCAACCCGACATGCAACCCGGAAACCGCCAAAACATGCATGGCTCCGGCCGACGCAAAATAATCAAGCGTATCGGGCGACAGATCTTTCCGGTAACCCAAGACCAACGCTTCAACAACTGATTTCTCTTCCGGGTTTATTGGCGCTTTGTTTAAGAGCATCATCAAACGGGCACGACAATTTTCTGCAAACAGCAAAAGGTTAAAACGTTGGTATTCGCCGATCTTTGTCCAACTCCCATCAGCCAGGTATGCCGAATAACGGATGTTTTTCCGAAATAAGAAGCCTTTATAATCAAACTCGTACGGATTTCCGCGGTTTTCAACCAATTGTAAGGCCGCCCGAACGCGAAGTTTGTCGCCAGACTTTAATGCCGTATCAAAACAGGTTTTCTGAAAATAAGCGATAATCTTCTCGCTAACTTGCAATACCGGATTTTCAACCTTCATCACAACCTGCCAGGAATTGGCTTTTTCGATCGGGGTTTCCAGAACCTGAGCAATGTATTCAACTGGCTCAATGCGTCTGGCTTTGGGAACAGGCAGTTCCCGGTTTTTCGCATAAAAAAAGCCCACAGCCAAAATGCTGGTTCCTAACAAGTAATTTGTGAACCAAACGGTAATGTAATGCTTCGATCGTCGAAAGAAAAACAGTAATGCTAGGAACGTAAAAAAGACAAGACCTGCAACAAGAACAGATATTTTAACCCAGACTGCAAATAAGATACCGGATAAAAATAAAACAGCAATCCGGACAAACGGGGCCGATTGTAAGATGTTGTTTTTCAAAAAGCATTTTTCATCAATTTACGATAATTCTATAAAATACTCAATAGAATATCCGTGCTGAAAAATGCCTGTACGAAGATGAATTATTTCAACCCGGGAACCTTAATCCGATAAGCCGGACGCACCTTCCCTTTGGTGATGGCCATCAATTTCCCTTTTAATATCCTTTTCTTCAATGGGCTTAAATAATCAATAAACAAGATTCCTTCCAGATGGTCGTACTCATGCTGTATCACCCGTGCAGCAAATCCGCTGTATACCTCATCATGTTCAACAAAATTTTCGTCAACATACCTGATACGGACGGTTTCCGGGCGGGAAACATCTTCTCTGATTTCAGGAAGACTTAAACAACCTTCGTTCATAATCCATTCGTCTCCGGTTTTTTCCAGTATGACCGGATTTATAAACGCTTTCTTAAAACCATCCAGCTCTGGCTCTTCATCAGCAGCCGAAGACGCGTCAATAACAAATATGCGCAACGATTTCCCAATTTGCGGAGCTGCCAAACCAACGCCATCAGAAACATACATGGTCTCAAACATGTTATCAATCAATTCCTTTAAGCCTTCATAATCGGCAGGAATATCTTCTGCCCTTTTCCTCAGAATCGGATCGCCATAAACCGTAACCGGATAAATCATCATCTATATTTTTGTTGTTCCAAATAACTCTGTAATATAATCGTAGCGCTAACCGCATCAATAGTCGCTTTGTTCTGCCTGTCTTTTTTTTTCAACCCAGCTTCAATCATCGTCTGAAACGCCATTTTCGAAGTAAACCGTTCATCAACCTGCTCTAAAGGCATTGACGGAAATTCCTTCTGAAACTGCTTTAAAAACGGATTGATGTAAACAACGGCCTCAGAGGGCTGATTGTTCATTTGCAACGGATAACCAACAATGACTTTATCAACTTGTTCTTTTGCAAAATAATCCTTCAGAAATGTCCAAATTTCCGGAGTTGCAACGGTTGTCAGTTTATTGGCAATAATCTGCATCGGATCAGTAACGGCCAATCCCACCCGCTTTTTTCCAAAGTCTATCGCTAAAATTCGCCCCACAGATTCTCATTTTGGTGCAAAAGTAATCTTTTTTGAGAAAGTTTTTTTATTGTCTATTCAAGCATTTCTGAAACCAAACGAAATACCACAAAACACAGATAATTGATAATAAATAAATTAAGAACAAACACCTGGTTTTTTCAAAAAATGGCACAAGCTTTGATCAAAGCAAAAAAAGAAATACCGGTAGAATTTTCAAAGCGCGCAACAAGATTGTTAAACAACTAAAAACCGGAAAAATGAAAACAATGAACTTTACAAAACTGATTGCCGGTTCAATTATACTGGCCGCAGTTACCGCAGGGATAAATACTGCCAACGCACAAGAAAGAAGAAATAGTGAAAAATATAACCGAGAATATAATCGGAATGATCAACGCAAAGAATACAGACCGAATTCTCACAAGGATAAAAGTTGTGCATGGGACAATCACCACAGCTACCAACACAACGATTACCATAAAACATACCACGTAAACAAGTATTATTACGAACACCCAAAGTACGGACGGGTATACCACAAATTTGACCGGACGCCTGTTGTATTTCACTATTCTCAAGGAAATTACTATTATTATGACAACCGATTTTACCGTTATTACGATGGAATTGGATATTGCATTGTAGATGCTCCACGTAACGTTGTGTTTCATGACCTGCCTGTTGCATGCAACCGGGTTGTTGTAAACGGCCATGTTTATTGGAGAAACGGTGATTTATATTTTGCAACTAATCCTGGCGGATTTGTTTTGGTTCCCTCTCCTGTCCAAATATCTATTTCTGCCAGATTCTAAATAATTCAGCATACTTAAAAGCACAAAACCTTCAGACCAATCTGGAGGTTTTTTTTTGATTATTTCAAAAGAAAATTAGCATTCGATCAATGAAATTATCAGATTGATCGACCAAATTACCAGTTCAATAAGTCCTCTGCAAAAACCATAGGATTCGAAACAGGTATGTCTTAAATTTGATATAATGACTAAAAAAACAATATGAAGCCAGCCGAGGTTTTTATATCAAATTATCGCAAATCGTTTTCCCCAGTCGGGCGACAAAAACCTCCATCGAGTCGTTATGATTTTTTTATCGACTTTCTGAATTACATTCCGGAACAAATTAAGCAGCTGGAAAATGCAATTTCCTGTGGGCAATTCGACCTGTTCTACCTTAAAATAAACGATCTGAAATTTTTGTGTGAGTATTCAGAGGTGTTGAATAAAAACTGGTTCCTGCTTCGGGCATATTCCGGCGGATTAAAAAAAATTGCAGAAAGTCCAACAGTAAAAAGTACCAAACTTGTATATGCTTATTATTTTCTGAAATATGGCGACCGCAGAATACTCAGAAATGAGCACTGGTTCGAACAAAAGCGTTGGGAATTTTTGGACGATTTAAATTCCATTTATACGACCGGAGAGCTCGAAGCATTTTTTAGAAAATACAATGCTATTGTTTCCGAATATTTTAAAGAATACAAATCCGAGTTGCTTCATTTCAAGTCAGACATTGAACAAATTATATTCAACGAATAATTTCCCGGAGCTATATCTTTCCCGATTAAAAATCCGTTATTCCCTGTTTGAATAGAAACGCTGCAAAATTGAGCCGTCGTTGACTTCTTTTGAAAGTGATTCGATGGTTGCTGTTGGCACATCGTACAAATCAAGAATGATCATGCCGTCCAGGCAATTATTAAAAAGCGGGTCAACATTAAAGCCTATTATTTTCGCATTCAGCTTGATGTATTTTTTCAACAAAACAGGAAGGCCAGAGTTCAACTCGTCAACATCGCCAATGAACTTATCCAGCGCATTGATATCTTCATCCATATTCTCCATCAACACATTCAAACTCTGATCCGTACTTTTAAATTTATACGCGTTACGGGGGGTCACAAAGCGGGCCAGGTCCCAATTGAAATGATGGGCCATGATAAATTTAATAATCATGTCCTTTGAAGTTTTCGAATAGTTATTGCTGATACTAACCGGCCCCAGTAAATAACGGTATTCCGGATTTTTCAGTAAGAAGTACAAAATTCCTTTCCACAACAGAAACAAAGGCATGGGTTTGCGCTGATATTCCTGAACGACAAACGAACGGCCCAATTCGAGCGACTGTGATAAAACCGATTCAAAATCTTCTTTCATCTTGAACAAGCTCTGAATATAAAAGCCATGCATGCCGTATTTGCGAAGGATGTCAGCCCCTTTCCCTATCCGGTAAGCGCCTACAATCATGTTTGTTTCGTTGTCCCAGATAAACATTTGATTATAGTAAAGATCAAACTCATCCAGATCGATGCTGCGATTGGTCCCTTCTCCCACAGCACGAAAGGTAATCTCGCGCAAACGTCCGATTTCATTTAAAATATTTGGAATACGCTTCGACGGGGCACAATAAACCGTATAATTTTTCAATGTAAAAAGCAGATTATCAGGGCCCAAATCAGCAATTTCTTTCAAAATTAAATCAAGAGAAACCGGACTTGCAACAGGTTCAATTTTCTGCTGAGGTTTCAGCGAATAATTAAAAAAACGTTTTACTTCAATGCTTGAGCTCAAACAATACGTTTTGGCCCTTAAATAACGCCCGAACTGATAAATATCGGGAAACTTTTCTTGTTCTTCAGGCAAAACTGGAACTCCAACCCTGATTTTCAGGTGTTTTTTTCGCTTATTCAACATTTCTGATGGCAACTTCACACTGCTCAGGCTTGGATGAATTCGTCCCATCAGGTAAAATAAACGGCTATTATACCCCTGAAAATGAATGGGAATAACCGGAACACGCTGCTGCTTAATAAATTTCAAGGCCGGATAAGACCATTGCTTGTCAGATATTTTACAGGTAAAGTCGTATTCAGAAACCTGCCCTGCCGGGAAAATGCACAAAACACCCCCTTTTGCCAAATGGTTCATCGCATAATCCGTGTTCCGTTTACCTGTATGTCGTTCGAAAAAACGGTCTTCAATAAAAAAATCACTTATTGCTTCAATTTTCTGAAGGACCGGCGTTGAAATAACCTGAATATCATTTCTGACCAGACTGATGGTTTTAATGAGCAATAGCGCATCCAGCCCTCCAAGCGGATGATTTGAAATGGTAATGACGGGCCCGGTTTTAGGGATCCGCTTCTTAACCTCTTCGGCATCGAGTTCGATATTGAGCCCTAACGACAGGATCAACTCATCGATAAACTCCAGGCCTTTTTTATCGCCTATTTTTTTATAAATCCTATTTAGCTTATTAAATGTAATCGCATGAATTAAAATGCGGGCAAAATAATCACCTCCTGCAAATGGACTTTTTTTATCAACCTTCAGATTATCTTTCATTCGTATAAATTTTCAAAGCAGGTTCGTAAAACTTTCGTAACAGCTTTTTCTTTTCAATCAAATTAGCGCCAACATGGAATTGAGCTTGCGAATCGGAGCGCAGCAAAGATCCACTCAGTGAAATCCGTGAATAACCATTTATTCATTCTCGTTTTGTATGGGGTGTGGCTCATATGGCTATTCTTGCATCCCGAACATTGACAGCACAATTCTTGACAACAAAAAACATAAAATCCCAGTCTTCTCAGACAACAAAAACTCAGGAATACAATCCTGATCCTTTCCTCTGATCTTGATTCAGAAAGTATTCAATTAACTTTCTGCCAGGATTTCGTTTTAAAAATAAGCAAACCTCTGATTCTGCAGCGCACAAAAATGGTTTATTTTCGGGTAAACTAAAAAATGAGGACAGCAGGAACCATTGGGAACAAGTATCAAGTTTCCCGGCTAAACATCATCTTTAATGATCTTTTCAAGCTCAGTTGTCAATTGCACCAGCGAAACCTTTTGTTTCAGTTCGCCCCCAATTGCAATTGAAATTGAGCCTGTTTCTTCTGATATTATCAGGGCCATGGCGTCTGTAACCTCCGATATGCCCAAGCCGGCCCGGTGGCGCATACCCAGGCTCGGATCAAGATCTTGCTTTTCGGTCAACGGCAAAACGCAACGCGCTGCTGCAATCCGGTTCCCCTGAATAACAACGGCTCCATCATGCAAAGGTGTATTTTTAAAAAAAATGGTTTCAAGCAAGGCATCAGAAATATGAGCATTTATTTTTTCACCGCTCCGAATAAGCTCTTTTAATTCAGAATTTTGCGGAATAACAATTAAAGCTCCTGTTTTAGACCTGGCCATATTGTCGCATGCCCTGACAATTTCTTTAATATGCTGGTTACCTGATGTTTTTATTTTATCAGAAGCAAATAATTTTTCCAACCCAAACGAATGGCTGATTTTGTAATTTGTCCCTATAAAAAGTAAAAACCGCCGAATTTCCTGCTGAAAGACAACTATCAGAGCCAGAACCCCAACCCCGATGAACTGTCCCATAATACTGCCCAGCAAGTTCATGTTTAGCGCTTTTACCACAAACCAAAGCACATAAACCACGAAAACCCCGATAAAAATATTAAAAGCAACCGTCCCTTTGATGAGCATGTAAATCTCGTATAGCATTAGTGCAACCAACAAGATATCAATCACATCAAGGATACGCATGGTGATAAAAAGATTCATCTGCAGCTTTTTAGTATATACCGATAAAATAACTTCGTTTCCCGGAAATCTACACCGAAGCCTTTAACTTTTCAAAAATCTTAACTGTTTCAACGGCTTCTTTCACATCGTGTACCCGGAGTATATCTGCACCTCCCAATAACGCCATTGTATTTAGAACCGAGGTCCCGTTCAGCGCCCCATCCGGAGTCGTTTCAAGCAATTTGTAAATCATCGATTTTCTGGAAATACCGACCATTAAAGGCAACTGAAATACTTTGAACGCATCCAGCCGGTTCAACAACTCATAATTATGCTCCATCGTTTTCCCAAATCCAAAGCCAGGATCAATAATCACGTCTTTAACGCCAGCTTTCGTCAATCGCTTAACCCGGTCTGTAAAAAAGCGCGAGATATCCCGAACAACATCTTCATACGTTGGGTTTTCCTGCATAACCAGCGGCGAACCTTGTATGTGCATCAAGATGTAAGGCACCCCCATTTTCCCGATCGTATCGAACATGTGACCATCAAAATTCCCTCCGGAGATATCATTGACAATGCATGGCCCGCAATCTTCAATAACTTTCATGGCAACCCACGACCGATAAGTGTCGATGGATACAAACGCCTCCGGAAAATGTTTTTTTACAGACATACAGGCAGGCAACAATCGTTCAAGCTCCTCTTTGGTAGAAGCACCACCAGAACCGGGGCGCGTTGAGATGGCTCCGATGTCAATAATCGTTGCACCTTCTTTTAATATTTCTTCGGCACGTTCAAGTATTTTCTTTTCAGTCTTATATTTTCCCCCGTCAAAAAAAGAATCCGGAGTTACATTTAGAATCCCCATAACAACCGGCTGTGCCAGATCAATGATTCGTCCATTCAGCTGAATCGTAGTTTTTCGTTTTAAAAACTTGTTGGCGGTAGTTGTAATTAGCATAGCTGCTTGACATTTAGATACATTAACAAAGCTTCCTGCAAAGTAAAATAAAATGCCGTTAAATTTACACTATAAATTGATACTTTTATCGCCGTAAAACATCAATAAATATGGATAAGACATCGCAACAATACGATCACGTAATTTCTGTTTGTCAGGATATCTTTGCAAAAAAAATGAAAGATTATGGCATTGCCTGGCGGATACTTCGCCCCAGTTCAATGACAGATCAAATCTACATTAAAGCACAACGGATCAGAAGCTTGGAAGAAAAAGGGGTCAGCAAGGTTAACGAAGGCATCCGTCCGGAGTACATTGGTATTATTAATTACTGCATCATGGGGCTGATCCAACTGGAAAAAGGCACAGCCGACCACGACGATTTAACTCCCGAAGAAACACTCGAACTTTACAAAAAGTATTTTGCCGAAGCAAAAACACTAATGCTGGACAAAAACCATGATTACGGCGAAGCCTGGCGGAATATGCGAATGAGCTCGTACACCGACCTGATTTTGATGAAAATAAAACGAATCAAGCAGATCGAAGATAATCAGGGAAAAACAATCATCTCGGAAGGAATTGACGCCAATTATATGGACATGATCAATTATTCGGTTTTTGCGTTAATAAAAATAGACTTCGAAAATTAAGCGAACATGATAAAGCACATTGCACGCATTTTATTAGGATTAATTTTCATTTTCTCCGGATTTGTAAAAGGTATCGACCCTTGGGGTTCGGCCTACAAATTTTCCGATTATTTTACTGCATTTCATTGGTCGTGGCTGGGACCTTTGGCATTTTCACTCGGTGTTTTGCTGGCTGCTGCCGAGTTTGCTATTGGAGTAGCATTGGTTTTCCGCTTTTTTATCCGGATTAGCTCGTGGTTTGCCTTGGTTTTTATGGTCTTTTTCACCGGACTAACACTATACATTGCCATTAAAAATCCGGTAACAGATTGCGGATGTTTTGGCGACGCAATTAAACTGACCAACTGGCAAACTTTTTACAAAAACCTTTTCTTTATAGCCTTAGCCCTGATTGTCTGGATTAAACGCAAATCATTCGACAGTAAAAATGGGCATTTGCTGCCATCAATTCTTTCCGGAATTACCATGATTGTGTATGTCTACCTGGTTGTGTATTCTTATAATCACCTGCCCATTATTGATTTCAGGCCCTATAAAGTTGGAGTCAATATTCCGGAAGCAATGACTGTTCCGGCAGATGCGCCAAAGCCTGTATATGAAAATGTGTTTTATTACAAAAACAAACAAACCGGCGAAGAAAAACGGTTTACAGAAAAAAACTATCCTTGGCAGGATACCCTGCATTGGGAGTTTGTAAAAATGGATGAACCCAAACTCATCAAAGAAGGTTATGAGCCCCCCATTCATGATTTTCGGATCGAAACACGAGAAGGAGAAGACATCAAAGACTTTTTCTTATACGATGAAAACAACACCTTCATCGTGATCGCCTACGACCTGTATAAAACCAACAAAGCAGCCTTCGAAAAGATCAATAAACTGGCCGGATACGCTCAGCAGAATAACATGAATTTCATCGGGCTGACCGCCTCGCTCCCAGATAAAATTGATGAATTTGTTGCTGAAACCGGCACTCAGTTTGAATTTTTCAATACCGATGAAATCACGCTTAAAACCATCATCCGTTCAAACCCGGGGCTGATTGTTCTTCGAAAAGGAACAATCCTGAAAAAGTGGCATTTCAATGACATTCCCGCGCCGGAGAAACTTCAGGAAGAATTGGATTATTAAACTTTTATAAGAACCACCTCCCGTTTAAATTGGTTTTCATTTAGTCCTTCATTCAGGCAATCTTTTAGTGCCAGACTCATTAAACTAAAGTTAAACCGAATAAGTGGGCAAGCGGAATCGTGGGTTGTTTAAAACCGATTTTGTACTTTTACGCGCGAAATTTCTAAAACACACATTTAAACTAATCGATAATGAGAAAAAAGATAGTTGCCGGTAACTGGAAATGCAATACAACACTTCAGGAAGGTGTTCAATTGGCAAAATCAGTAAACGATTTGGTAGCCAAAGAAGGTGCTGCCGATGTAGTCGTTGTTCTTGGAACTCCGTTTACTCACATCACTAGTGTTGTTTCAGCTGTCGACACCAACCGCATTGGCGTTGCAGCACAAAATTGCGCTGCCGAGGCAAAAGGCGCTTTCACCGGCGAAGTTTCAGCTGCGATGGTGAAATCGACCGGCGCCGAATACGTTATTTTAGGCCATTCCGAACGTCGGGAATATTACGGCGAAACCAGCGCAATCCTGAATAAAAAAGTTGCTTTAGCTTTAGAGAATGGGTTGACCCCAATCTACTGCTGTGGCGAAGCATTCGAAGTTCGCAATGCCAATACTCAAAACGATTTCGTAAAAACTCAGTTAGACGAAACAATCTTCACCCTGAGTGCCGACGACTTCAAAAAAATCGTAATTGCCTACGAACCAATCTGGGCTATCGGGACCGGAGTAACTGCATCAACCGAACAAGCTCAGGAAATGTTGGCATTCATCCGGGGGTTGATCGCTGAAAAATATGGCAAGGAAATCGCCGAGGAAACCTCAATTCTATACGGTGGAAGCTGCAACGCGAAAAACGCACCTGAATTATTTGCCCAGCCCGACATCGATGGAGGCTTAATTGGTGGCGCCTCGTTGAAAGCTGAAGATTTTCTGGCAATTATCAACGCATACTAAAAAATTGCTTATCAAAATACGAAAGGCCGTCCGCTTCCGGATGGCCTTTTTTATGCTACCTTTGCCCCTGAAATTAAAGTCTTCGGAAAATGAACTACACAAAAGTCAGCTTTAAAATTACTCCCGACAACGAAACAAACCGTGAAATTCTGGTTGCCCTTTTAGCCGAATTCCCGTTCGAAAGTTTTGATGAAAACAATGAACGGGTTGAAGCCTTTGCCCCCGGCGATGATTTCGATTTATCAATTCTGAACAGCGTTTTCAGCGAAATGGAATTTTCCGTCGAGACACAAAAAGAACAGATCCCAGACCAGAACTGGAATGAAGTTTGGGAAAAAAATTATTTTCAACCCCTGCTCATTGGAGGCCGGTGCCTGATCCGCGCCCCATTCCATACAGATTATCCGCAAGCCGAATACGAGTTGGTTATTGAACCGAAAATGGCCTTCGGCACCGGAAACCATGAAACAACAACGTTAGTCGCGGAGCAAATTCTGGACATGGACCTCGCCGGAAAAACCGTACTCGATATGGGCTGCGGAACCGGAATTTTGGCCATGTTGGCTTCTCTGCGCGGCGCCAAAATCGTTGTCGCTATCGACATCGATTCCTGGGCTTTTGAAAGCACAGTCGAAAACGCAAGGCTCAACAACATTCCGAACGTGGAGTCCCGATTGGGCGATGCCTCATTACTGGGAAAAGAAACCTTCGATATTATTTTTGCCAACATCCATAAAAACGTTATCCTGAACGATCTCCCTGCGTACGAAAACGTATTGAATACAGGTGGGCAAATTCACCTGAGCGGCTTCTACACCCAAGACATGCCCGATATAAAACGAAAAGCAGAATCGGTAGGGCTTACGGAAACCGGATTTCAGGAGAAAAACAACTGGGTAGTCTATTCATTTTCAAAATAGATTCAAATTTTCCGAAATCTGCTATCATCTATTGTCCCGAATATGATCGCTTTATTCAATAGTGAATTGACTGAAAAAATACGACAGGCTATTTCCAATGCTATCAGCTGCGACATTCACATTCAAAATGCGACACAGGTAGCCGGAGGGTGCATTAACAACGCTTGCAAACTCAGCACCAATGCCGGAATTTTTTTCGTTAAGTGGAAAGCGAATATTCCGTCTGATCTTTTTGTCAGGGAAGCCGAAGGACTGAACGAATTAGCCAGGGTTAAAGGCTCTTCGCTGGTTTTTCCGCGTGTAATTACCTGCAAAAAAGAAGACCATCTGCCCGGATTCTTAGTCCTTGAATATTTAGAACCGGGAATGCTGGAAAAAACAACCAGCGAAAGATTGGGACATGGACTGGCAAAAATCCACCAAACCTTTCACGATAAATATGGCTACGACTCCGATACGTATTGTGGAACGACCCGGCAGAATAACAAGTGGAATGACAGTTGGCCCGATTTTTTTCGGTTTCAACGGATTGGCTGTTTAATTGAACAGTTGAGGGACCAAGGTAAGTTAACTACATCGGAAATCGGATTGTTTGAAAAGCTAATCCAGAAGATTCCGATGTTAATTCCGGCTGAACGTAAAGCCAGTTTAATCCACGGTGATTTATGGTCGGGAAATTATTTGATCACACAAAAGAGCCCGGCCTTGATCGATCCGGCAGTTTATTATGCCGACCGGGAAATGGAATTTTCAATCATGACCATGTTTGGCGGTTTCTCAAGTAATTTTTGGTCTGCCTACCAGGAAGCTTTCCCTTTTCAGTCAGGTTGGAAGGAACGGAATCGCCTTTACCAGCTGTATCATTACCTGAACCATTACTTATTATTTGGCGGAGGGTACGGTCAGAAATCCGTCGACATAGCCAAACAATTCATCTGATAATTGAATTTTTAATTTTCCGTTAACGAACACAATATTCAAAAATTATGTGGTAACTTAGGATATTGCAATTCGTTAATAAGTGGAAAAAGAAATTCTTGAAATTCCGTTTAAAGCAGCCTTGTGCTTTGAAAAGAACAAAGGGTTGATATTACCCGAAAAAGTGCCCTATATCGGAATGGGGGCTTCTTATAATGCCGCACTGGTATTGAAATACCTTGGCGTAAAAATATATCCGGAATTGGCCTCCGAGTATTTTGCTTATCAGCAGCAGATAAAACAGTTCGACCAGGCAGTATTAATATCACAATCAGGAGAGACAACCGACGTTGTTCGTTGCGCCGATTGTTTCTCAAGAGTTGTGGCGATTGTCAATGATGCGGATAGTCCGCTAGCTAAACATCAGAATACGCAAAAAGTAATTGACATTTGGGCCGGGACTGAGCACTTTTCGTCGTCAAAAACCTATATCAATACCTTACTGACACTATATCTCGGACATGGGATTGATGCCGAAAAAGCAGTCGAAAGCATTACCAAACGTTTCGATTTTTTTCAGGAGCTGGGGAATTTCCTGGGGAAAAAAGTATTCAAGCAGCTTAACCGAAAAACTCTCACCGGGTTATATATCTTGGGAAGTGGCCCTAATATCGGGACAGCCCATCAAGCAGCACTGGTTTTGGCTGAAACCACCCGGTTGCCTTTTGTCGGCATGTCATTGGCCCAGTTTGATAACGGCATGAAAGAAGCCTCACCCCGCGCCATTGTCATTTCGTTGGCTCCAAGCAAAGGGAAACTAGCCGAACGAAGCCGAAGGGTGTTAGACCTGATTGAAGAATCAGGAGCTGTAGTTTATGAATTGGTCGAAGACGAATTGGAAGAAAAATTTAGCCCAATTTCATTAATTCTCCCGTTCTACTTTATGGCTAATTATATTGCCCGAAAAATGAACATATCAGAGCCATTTGTGGTTGGGCAGAAAATTAACCGAACAGAGGATAACGTGCCAATTAATTCTGAAGACTACAACAATTACTTAGATAGCTTGAATTTCTGATCATTGTATATAAGAAACCCGAAGCCCTGTACCCGTATTTTAACAAGACCCTTTATTTAAACGGCGAATTGGGTTCTTTTGCCATGTGCTTAAACGTTAGCCGATCGAGCAAATGGGGAAGAAACTTGCCAAGAAAAACAGTCAGTTTCCCTTCGACAAATGTTAGGATCAAATGGCGTTTCCGTTTGTCGATTGCCTTGACAATGCGACGAGCACATTCTTCGGCCGACATCATCTTACTTTCGTTACGCGGCGTTTCTCCCTGCTGGCTCCCATCTTGCACTAGGGCGACCTGCCGAACTTCTGAGGCTGTAAAACCAGGAGCTGCAACCAGAACATGCAACCCGGTTTTCAGATTTTCAATTCGCAAGGCGTCAAGAAATCCCCTTACGGCATATTTCGAGGCCGAATAACCAGTTCGTCCGGGAAGCCCGACATAACCGGCAATTGAAATTATTCCCACAAGGCTGCCCCGGGTCAAAAGCAAATACGGCAAGGCATATTTTGAGCAATATACAGTTCCCCAGAAGTTTACATCCATGAGTTTCTTTATTACATCCAGATCCAGGTCCGCAAATAGCGCACGCATGGAAATCCCGGCATTATTGATCAGAATATCGATTCGCCCGAAATAAGCTGCAGTGGATTGGATAAATGTTTTGCAATCTTCCTCTTTACTGACATCGGTCTGACATATAAAAATGTCATTATCGTTCAATTCTCGTTTTAACTCTTCCAACCGGTCGATTCGACGAGCAGCCAAAGCAAGTTTCGCACCTCTTGATGCATATTCGTAAGCCAACGCCCGCCCAATTCCGGAAGAGGCCCCGGTGATAACAACAACTTTATCTTTCATACTATAATAATTTGTTTTTTAATGGTAGTATGGAACTCCATGTTGCCGAAAATTATTATTATATCTCTGGGTGTTGCGAAGCAACATGTTCGTTTCATTGTAAATGCCTGTAAAAACTGCAGAACAAATTTAAACGAATATTGTAACAGATATCGATTTCAAAATTAACAACGAATTGTTTATAACAATTGGATCAGAATAGCTATAAAATCAAAATTGCATTTGCAAAAACAAAAATAGGTCTTACCTTTGCAACGCCTTTAAAACAATAAAGGAACACTTAAGGATGACTCAGTAGCTCAGCAGGTAGAGCACATCCCTTTTAAGGATGGGGTCCTGGGTTCGAATCCCAGCTGAGTCACATGTTTTAACACAAGCCGAATAGGAGGAAAATAAAATTGTTTTCCTCCTATTTTATTTTCTTGGTATTTTCTTTCAATGGAAATAAGACCGAAAACACCACACTTAAGAGCAATGTTATTCCAATAAAATATAACGAATAACTTGCCTTAAAACCGATATGTTCGAGCCAGTGGTGGAAAAGCAGTTTAAACCCGACAAACATCAAAAGGACACTGACCCCGACCGACAGAAACCGGAACTTGTTTACCATATTGGCAATCAGGAAAAACAGAGAACGCAACCCGATAATGGCAAAAATATTCGAGAAGAAAACAATGTAGGGATCGCGTGAAACCGAGAATATCGCCGGAATGGAATCCAATGCAAAAATCACATCGGTAAATTCGATTAAAACCAAAACCACGAACAATGGCGTTATAAAAAACTTGTGATTGATCCGTACAAAAAACTGATTATCCACATATTCCTTATAAATGCTAAAGTGCTTCGATAAAAAACGGAATATGGCGTAATCATGAGGATCTTTTTCGTTGTCTTCTTTTTTAAACAAAATTTTTGCCCCCTGGTAAAGAAGAAAAACTCCAAAAACATAGAGAACCCACTCAAACTGCTGAATCAACGCCGCACCGGCAAAAATGAATACAAAGCGTAGAAAAATGGCACCCAGGATCCCCCAAAACAGAACGGTCTTGTAATTCTTCAAGGGAACAGTAAATCCCTGCAATATCAGGAGAATGACAAAAATATTATCAACCGACAAGGTCTCTTCGATAAAATAACCCGACAAGTAATTCAATGCCATGTGGTTGCGATACTCGCGCAACATGCTTTCATATTCATGTGTCCGGAATATTAACTCCGGAGAATATTTTCGAACAACCTCATGAAGTTTGTCCAAGTTCTCAATCCCATGAAGACGATGCCCATGGAATAACAAAAAAGCGTAAAATCCAAGAGCCAGCGAAACCCAGACAACTGTCCAGCCCAATGCCTCTTTAGTTGATACAATGTGCGATTTACGACCGACAAACAACAAATCGATCATCAGAACTGATAAAATCAGCGCAATAAAAAAAACTAATAATAACGTTTCTGAACTCATATTCTATAACTTAATTTACCCGGGTAACACCTCCGGATACGACAAATTTCATTGCTTCGGATGACGGCAAATCCAAGGGCTTTACGCTCTCGGCCGGAACCAGTAATAATTCGCCGGTAAGAGCATAAGAAAACGGGAAATATACCGCAACCATTCCGGCCAACCCAATATCTGCCAGGTCTTTTTGAGTGATAAAACCTACCCGCCAGATATTATCGGCCTTATTAACACAAACAACCACTGCCTTATTGAATTTTTTCTCTTTCCCGACAAAAGCTGAAAACAAATCTTTAATTGAAGAATAAACAACTTTGATCAGCGGGGCCCGGTTCAGAATCTTAGATGTCAGGTTAATGAACGGCTTGGCAATCATTGTTTCTCCAATTAGTCCCAGGAAGGTCAGAAAAACAAATAGAAACAACACCCCGATTCCAGGCAGGTTTGTTTTAAAATAAGCCTCCAGCGGATCGCGAACTAAACGATCAACAAAATCAAAAAAAAGAAATACCGAATAAAGCGTAACTGCCAATGGAGCAAGCAATAACAGACCTTGCAGAAAGTAGGTGAATAAACGTTTCATATTTTTTTTCGAAAGATACAATTTTTCCATTCATCCAATGAAAAGCCTGTTTTAAT
>JAJUGZ010000074.1 GCA_029265715.1 Bacteroidota bacterium | reverse complement strand
CGGGTCTTCGGGGCTTACCGCTTCGCGCCAGATCTTGCCAATTACATCGATTCCTCGTTTCTCAGCCCAGTAATAATGCAGGAAATAGCTGGCATACCGTTGCCATTCGTGGCAAAAATGACGATGGTAGTTTTCCATATATACCGGAAAATCGTAGGTGGTGAAAATTTGCCCCGGATAGCTTTGGAGCGACTGCCACTGGGCACATTGTTCCCAGAATGCGTTGCCTCCGTTGCCTCCGTATCCATAGCGGAAACCGCGGGTAAAGTCGTTTGCACATTTCCCGGTAGCTAAGGCATCGGCGTACACCTGGTACTGGAAACTATGGCCAATTTCGTGGGCGATAACCGAACCAACCGGTTTGCAGGTACTTGGATTTACCCATAAGCCTCCAATAACATCATCATAACCGCCGCCATACGCGGCCCATTCGGTTTGGTACAAGAGATAAATCTGCATTTTGTATTTGTCGAGGTTCGATTTGCCGACCCCTACTTCAGCAAATTTTAAGGTATTGATATTCATGTCGTAGAACGATTCTGCTTTTTTCAGCAGATCGTCAATATCGACACGCAACGCTTCGGGTACCGTATTGGCGTTTGGGTTGCTGCCAAAACCTGCTTCCCAGAACACGATAAAGTGAGCAGACTGTTTGCTGCGGACAAACGACCATTTGCTGTCGCTCCGCAACAGGTCCATGGTTTTAAACTCCTGGGGTTTGTAGTATTTGTCGTAGTCCTGAATGTCGGCAGGCTTCAGTATGATTACCGACGAAGTGTCTGTTTTTGTCGTATCGGAGGGTTCTTCCGGGTCGGGGTTCACGATCTCTTTATCTTCGCTGCACCCGGTAACCGAGAGTGATACAATTCCGGCGAGGGAGAAGAAAAAGAGCATGTAAAAACATAAGCCGAACAATCCCGGCTTATGTTGGTCGAATTTTAGTGGGAGTTTTGTGGTCATCATCCTAATTTACTTTAATCGTAACATTAAACGTAACCGAACCTCCGTTATATGTTGCAATCAGTTTGGTTGTCACGGTTGTGCCAGGGGCACAATTGTCCGGGTGGTTTCCGCTATACAGGTACAACTCTGTTTCCGAGTGACCGAGCGAACACCAAACTAAACTTTCGGACCAAGGGCCGGCAGTCCCGTCGGCTTTTAACCAATATCCCGGAGCATCGGCCGTATAAGTTGGAGCTGTTTCGCTTACGGTGCCCTGGTAAAGTTTTAATTCTCCGGAACTGATGGCCTTATGGATCTGGTAGGTTGTCTTTTTGAAGGCATTACGCAACAGGTCTTTGACATCAACCTGAACACTTGCGTAATCGTTACTATACGTCTTAGACAGTTCAATGGTCTTTTCAACGGCTACCGGATCGCCTGTTGGCGGAGTTTCCGGGTCCTGATAACCCACAACGGTAATGGCAATGTTTAATACGACGATCTTTTTGTTTGCCTTCGACCATAAGCAATACTTAATGGTGAATTTCTGTCCTTCCGTTAAGTGGTCAGGATACTGCCCGATGCTAATGTAATTGGCAGCAAAATCGCCGTAGTTGGTGTAAACGCTTGCATCGTTGCCCCAGCTTCCGACAAAGCCATTCATATCGTACCAGAAGCCATTTCCGGTGACTGCCTCCTGGGCATAACTACCATCCTGGTTGACGCCGAGGAATTTGACTTCGTTCATCGAGCTGACCCCCAGGTCGCTGATCGCTTTGTTCAGGTCAAATTGGAGTGAGTCTGGGTCATAACTGCTTTTGCCAACAATCGAAATACTCAGGTTTTGTGTGCTGACAACGGTTGCATTGATTTGTCCCGGGGCGACTGTTTTCACGGTAATGACAACAGCCACGCGTTTTTCGTTGTATTTCAGGCATTCAATAATTTTGATGGTATCGTTTGCCTCTAAGCGGTTCGGGTATTGCCCGACATAGAATTCGCCGGCCTCGGTATCGAATTCGGCAAACAAGACCGCTTTCTTTTCTGACGAACCCCAGGTGGTTACATCGCCGTTGGCGTCCCACCAGTGTCCCCAGGTCGAGTTGGTGGTGCTTGCTGTACCGTTATCGGCATGAGTGGTTCCTTCAATGGCAAAAGGTTTAATTTCCGGGGCGCCGCTCTCTCCGGCAATTCCAGCTAAAACCTGAGCGTTTGAAAGGCTGAAAAGCCGGGCGATAGAATCAATGCTGATTGGAAGCGAGACCCCGTCGTACAAGGTTTTGCTGGTGGTTATTTCCACGGAGTATTTAAGAACCAGGTCGGCGTTGATCTTATTCTTTTGGGCTTCGCGGATGGAATCCTGACGGGCGATCTCAGCGATCTCATCGGCGGTCAGCTCATGCAGGTTGCTAAAATTTGTATTGTCTGCACAACTAATGATTAAGCCGGCCATAAACAGGCAAAGGCTTATGTATAGATATATTTTTTTCATTATAGACTGATTTTATTTACTGTAAATCGTAACACAACATGCTTAATTCGAGGCGCTTTCGTACCCGGCATTTTGCTTGAGCGAAATATTTGAATCTATTGCCGATTTCGGAATTGGGAAATAGTTCCAGTGTGTTTCGGTTGTTGCATCTTTACAGAACCACGATTTGCCGTTGAACACATTGCGCCCGTCGGCCATTTTAAAGCGGATCAGGTCCTGGCGGCGGTGGTGTTCGCCCACAAATTCCCAGGCCAGATCATCCAATAAGCCGCCTAACTGAATATCTGCACCGCCTTCGCTGGTTGTTTTGTACGAAGCCGGGTCCCAGTTGGCATATCCTTCGCAGGTATATTCGCGGTGCCCGTAATCATAAACGCTGCCGCCTTTCAGTTGGGCTACAGTCCGTATTGCTTTGGCGGCCGAGTCGAACGAGCGGGCGCGGACCTGAGATACCAGGTCGGCAGCAGTTTGCTCGTCTTTGCCCAGGCGCAGTAAACATTCGGCTTTAATAAACATGGCATCGGCCAACCGGAAGAATGCCACATCGTTGCCATAAGTTCCGGCATCGCCAGCCACAATCTCGCTTTTTACAAAACGGTAGCCTTCTTGCTGATAAGCTCCCGGATTGTCGATGGAGTGAACTTTAAGCGAATAGTTCAAAACGCCTTGTCCGGACCAGTCATCAGCCGAGAAGGCAATCGGAGAGCCCGATTGGGGGATGACATTGCCTGAGGCATCTTTGGTGGCAGCGCGCTGCACCCCGCCTGTCCAGGTATATCCTAACCGTTTGTCGGCTGCGTCGTAGCTTTCGATGAACTGTGGGACTGCGCAGCTGCCGTTCCAGGGCGAACCAGTGTATCCATACGCAGCGGCCCCGGCGCCTACCAGACATTTGTTGACCAGATAGTTGTGCGAAGCGTTCTTTTTGTCAAGGGGCAACGCGAAAATAACTTCCGGCGAGCCCGAAATATCGGCTTTGAAGTTGTCGAGGTAATTGGGGGCAAGCGAGTAACCTCCGTTGTTGATAACTTCGTTTACCTCGGCAAGCGCTTTTTCGTAATAAGTCGGATCGTTTTTCCCGAAATACGTGTTGTAATTCAGGTAAAGTTTGGCTAATACCATGTTGGCAGCATAGCGGTTGGGGTAACCAAAAACTTTAGTTGTTCCTAAATCATTTTTAATGGCATTCAGCTCGCGGACGCAAAAGTTAAAGATCGTGTCGGCCGGAACTTGTTGCGGCAGGTAGCCGGCTTCGTGAACCTGGGTTGTTTCCAGCGGGACATTGCGGAAGGCATCGAGCAGCACATAATAGTTCAGGGCGCGCAAAAAACGCATTTGGGCCTGCTGGTTTCCGGTTTCAGGCAATACATCCAGACATTTGTTGGTATAGCCGATTCCCACATACGCATAGTACCACAACCCGTCGATGTGGCCCTGGGTCGAGTTCCAGGAGTGTTTGTGCATGTTGATATACAGGTCGCCCCAGCCAATTCCGATGCGTTTGGGGGTCATATACGTGTCGGCACATTCTTCATTCAGGTCGAAGTAGCCGTTCCAGCCCCAATACAGGAAACGGAACTGGGCATACGCTTCGCCCATCATGTAACCTACAATTTCCGGATCGTTTACATCAATGGTTTCATCTGTCAGTTTGTCGTAAACGGTTTCAGTTAAATCGGTACAGGCCCCCAGTGTGAATAGTGAGCTTACTGCCAGGCCGAGAAAAATATTTTTTAAACGTTTCATAATAGTCAGATAATTAGAAGTTAATAGAAAGTCCCAATGTATATGACCGGATGGTTGGATATTTATCGCGGTCGTCAATTCCCGGAGCTAAGAAGTAATTGGATACCTCCGGGTCGAGACCTGAATAGCCCGTTATGCAGAACAAGTTTTGGCCTGTTACATAAACACGTGCGCTTTGAATATATTTTTTCACAGCTCCGGAAAGCGGGAAAGTATATCCCAGCGAAGCGCTCGATAGTTTGATAAAGTCGCCGTCTTCAATGTAACCGCTCCAAACGCCCTGCTGCATCGAGCCGGATAACTGAACTAATTTTTGTTTGCCTGTTTCTGCATCCATAACCGGGGCGCCTGTCGCATCGACAGCCCCGTACCATTTGGCAGCCGATTTTAGCCGGTTATAGGCAATAGAGTTGTTTTCGTAAAATGCGCGTTGGGCATTCAGAATCTTAAAGCCGAACTGACCGGTAAATTGCAAGTTCAGGTCAAAGCCTTTGTAGCTGAACGAGTTGTTCCATCCGGCGTAAATTTGAGGAAGGCCGTTGCCTAAGCGCTGACGGTTGGTTTCTTCGTTGTATTTGGTGTCGAACTCTTTAGCTACCCAGCCGCCATTGCCGTCAGAAACCTGGACCCATACGAAACCGTCTTTGCTGACCCCGACCGATTTCAACCCCCAGAAATCGCCCAACCGGTGGCCTACTTCCATGCAATGAGTCGGAACCGAAATCGGGTCGCTTACCCCGCCAACTTCCGTGAAATTGTCGGTTTCGTACAAATCGTTCGACAAGCTCAATAGTTTGTTTTCGTTGTGAGAAAGGGTCAGTGTGGTGTTCCATTCAAAATCGTGTGTCCTGACCGGGATCGCATTGATCATGATTTCGATCCCATTGTTGCGCATTTGTCCCACGTTGGCCAGCGTTGTGCCATACATGTTGGGCGGTACCGGAACGGCATAGTCGTAAAGCAGATCGACTGTTTTTTTGTTATAAAGGTCCAGCGACCCGTTTAACCGTGAGTCCAGGATCGACCAATCGACGCCGAAGTTCCATTCGCGGGTTGTTTCCCATTTCAGGTCAGGGTTCGGGTTTTGGGCTACTTTTAATGAAGGGGTCCATTCGCCGTCGGCGCTTAAATGTTTGCCCCAGGCATCATAGTCGAACATGGTCAGCGACAAATATGATGAAGACGGAATAACCCCGGTTATCCCGTAACCCAGACGGAGTTTCAGGTTGTTCAGCCAGGCAAGTCCTTTCATGAACTGTTCGTTGCTCATGGTCCAACCCAGCGAAGCTGATGGGAACGTTCCCCATTTATTGTTCTCGCCAAATTTGGAAGACCCTTCGCGGCGGACACTCAACATGGCGTTATAACGGTTATCGTAAGCGTAGGTCACACGACCAAAGAACCCGATCAGGGTGTTGTCGTTTTTGTATGAGCTCATACTGGCCGTGTGGTCATCATCCGTCAGATAAGTACCTTGTCCGAGGTTGTTATACAGATAGGACTCGGACGGGAAGTTCGAGTTTCCGGCTCCAAACCCGTCGTAAACATTATACAGGTAGCTGTAACCAACCAGTGCGGCAAAACGGTTTTTCCGGATCGAGAAGTCGTATTTTGAGGTCAATTCCAGGTTGTCGCTGCGGCCAATCGACTCAGATTTTGAGGCAGAGCCTTTCACATCGCCAACGGCCTGTGAAAAGTATTTGCTGGTGTAATAGTTTTCAGATGTCGATTTGTTTTCTTTGGTCGATAACATCAAATTGGTTTGCCATCCTTTAATCGGTTCCAACGTAACGTTCCCGGTCAGACGAACATAATTGGAACGAGTATCGCCAATCAGTTCGTTCTGGATTTCAACCGGGTTGTAATATTGGAAACGGCTGAATTCTTCATAGTACGACCCGTCTTCGTTATATACCGGCGACGACGGGTTGTGGATCAATGCCTGACGGTACACGTAAGCGTTGTTGTTGTTTGTATTTTTATGGGTGCCGTAAAGGAGGTTGAAGTTTAGTTTCAGAATGTCGTTAAGCGCATATTGGTTGAAGTCTAACTGGGCTTTCAGGTTGCGGTTGTCGCTCTTGCGCATGATCCCTTCTTCGTCAGAGAAGGTGATATTCCCCAGGTACGATGATGATTTCGAACCGCCTTCCATGCTGATGGAATGGTTCTGCGTGTAACCGCCTTTGCGGGTGACGGCTTTCAGCCAGTCGGTATCATACCCTTCGTAACTAAAGTTTGTACGTCCGTAGATAACATCGTGGGTATCCATAAATTCAGCCTGCTTATACCATTCGGATACCGAAACATAGCTTGAAACAGAAACACGTGACTGGCTATCGCGTTTGCCCGATTTGGTGGTGATCAGGATAACCCCGTTGGCACCACGGGTCCCGTAGATGGCGGCAGCCGAAGCATCTTTTAATACGTCGATCGAAGCGATGTTTTCAGGAGCAACCGTTGTTAGCGAACCTTCAACGCCATCAACCAGCACCAGCGGAGAAACATTTCCTACAATGGTCGTAATACCACGGAGCATGATGCTGGATGTGGCATTCGGGTCGCCTGATGATTTGGTGATACTCAACCCGGCAATCTTTCCTTTTACCAGTTCGGCTGCGTCGCCGATTTTACCTTTAACGAAGTCTTCCGATTTGATGCTGGCAATCGCGCTGGTTACTTCGCCTTTGCGTTGGGTCCCGTAGCCAATGGCTACAACTTCTTCGATGCCAATGGTTTCTTCTTCCAGAACGATATTGAGGCTGGTTTGTCCTTTCAGTGTAACTTCCTGGGTTCTCATCCCGATAAATGATACCTGGATGATTGCATTGGCCGGAACATCCGAAAGCTGGAAATTTCCGTCTGCGTCGGTAATGGTCCCGTTGTTCGAGCCTTTAATGAAGACCGAGGCGCCGGGAATGGGTTCTCCGTTCGGGGCCGTTACCTTACCGCGGACCTTCTTGTCCTGCTGGACATTCGGGGCATTTTCGTTCCGGGTGATAATTACATTTTTCCCGATAAATTCGTACGAATAATTTTTATCCGCGAGAATTTTATTCAGGATGTAATCGATCGACACATCTTTAAAAGAGGCCGTTACCCGTTGGTTCTCATCGATCATGTTGCTGGGGATGAGAAAGCCGATCTGGGCTTTTTGTTCAATCTCGTCAAAAACGTCAATAAGACTGGCATTTTTGAACGTGAAGGTCAACTTGGTTGTTTGTGACTTTCCGGAGTTTGCCTGCACGATAAACACCGAAAGCAGCATCAGAAAGATAGTGATTCGCATAACCCGTAAGAGTTTTTTTAAGTAATAACGGTCAATAAACCCGTTTGCAAACAGATTTTTTTCCATAGATTTGTAATGTTACGTTATACAATTATTTAGGGACAAAATTTCCCACTTTTAAACCGGATAATATTGGTCGTATTGTCCGGTTTTTTTTATTCCATGTAAATCAAATCCGCTTCGGGAAACCGTTCTACCCGGCTCACTTTCATCGGGATATATCGTTGAAGCATGGTCAGTACTTCGCCGATCGATGTTTCGGTGTAAAAAGTTCCGGTAAAGCGGTATGATGTTCCCAAAGATTGGTTCTTATAAACAAATTTTACGTGATAAATGCGTTCGAGCCGGGTGGTGATGTCTTTCAGCAATTCGTTCCTGAAAATAACTTTGCCATCTTTCCATGCAGTGTATAGTTCCGGGTCGACCTGGTTTATTTCTGTTTTTCCTGATTGTGTATCGTAGCAGATGTTTTCGTTTGGGTTTAACGCAATTGACCTTCCGTCGTGGGTAATGAAATCAATTTTTCCTTCCACCAGGGTTGCCTGATAGAGGGGCGCATCTTTTTCGGCCGAAACGTTGAACCGGGTGCCCAGGACTTTGATCCGGGCCTTGTCGGTATTTACAACGAAGGGCATTTCCTGATTTTTGGTTACTTCAAAGTAGGCTTCGCCGGTCAGGCTTATGTTGCGGTTGTTTACCTTGAAGTCGGAATTGTAAGTAAGTTCCGATCCCGGCCGCAGGTACACTACCGTATTGTCGGGCAATACCAACCTGGAGTTTGAATTGCGTCCGGCGTTTAACTGAAAGGTTTGGGCTTCGGTTGTGGTTCCCGAATTACGGGTAGTAAGCCACGACGACCACCAGCCGATATTCAGGCATACGAAAACAATTGCGGCGTATTTGAATACTTTTGGGTTGAAAAAAGAAATTGTATTGGGTTTAACCTGCGAGCGTTTTTGGATTTTTTCCCATGTTTTATGAAAGCTGACCCGGGCCTGGGGCGATGGGGCGTTTTCGGTGGCCAGCCATAATCTCTGCAATTCCGAAAATTCCATGAAATTTTTCCGGTCTTTTATCCACTCGTTCAGCTGTTCGAGTTCGTCTTTTTCAATCTCGTTCCTGAAAAATTTAAGGATGATCGGGTAAATCTCTTTCATTCGGTTTCTTTTAGTGTCCTAAAAACACTAAAATGCAAATCAACCCTACATGAAATTTCAGAAAAATTAAAAAAATGTGAAATTTTTGTTCGAGGAGACTTTTAATCACCCTTGATCCATCAGAGAAAACTCAATAATACACTGTGAAGGTTTTTGTTTGAAGGAGGGTTGAGGTTGGGAATCAGGTATTTGTGGAGGTCGGTGCGCAGTATTTTCAGGGCCCGTGTGATGTTGGCTTCTACTGCTTTGACCGTGATGTCTAATTTTTCGGCAATTTCTTTGTTGCTGAGTTGGTCGAACCGGCTCATCCTGAATACTTCGCGGCACTGCTCGGGCAGTTTCCCGATGGCTTGCATGATCAGTTCGAAAAGTTCATCGTAAAGCAGGATTTCTTCGCCGGTTTCATTTAACAGGTGATAGCTGATGGAGTCGATCAGATATTCCTTGCTGTTGGTGTGTTTTTGTTCTTTTTTGCGGTCGCGCAGTTTATTTAGCGATTTGTTCCTGACAAGGATAAAAAGATAGTTTTTTATATTGGTGTCTTTGTGTAGTTTATCCCGGTTTTCCCATAAGGCAACGAACGCATCTTGAACAATTTCGCATGCATCAGGCTCGCTGTGCAGAAATTGCATCGAGATCCGGAAAAAGTAGTTAAAGAATTGTTCATAGATTCTTTGGAACCCGGCTTTAGTTAGGTTCCCTTCGGAAGATATTTTTACATTCAATTCCAAGTTTAGGCTTCTGATTTACGGGTATGTATTTACCCTTACAAATCTATTAAAATCCGCCGGAATCTGTCAGGAGTATTGTCAAAAGCCCGATATAAAAAAAACGATCAAACAACAGATGGACTAATCGGCTGTTTGATCGTTCTGTTTTTGCATTATTTACGGATCAATGCGGTGGCGCACCAAAGGATGGGGGCTTGCCCGTGCAGGTCACCAGTCAGGCGCCGGCGATCGAGGTAATATTGCCGATCGTTTTTTTTATTGGTCCCTTCGCATACTTCTTTGATGTCGTTATTTTCATCGATATACGAAATCAGGGCCAACCAGCCCTTGCGCGCTGCGGGCCCGTATGTATCGGCGTCGAGCCAGCCGTTTTTTACACCGGTGATCATTGCGAAGGTAAACATGCCGGTGCACGATGTTTCGGGCCACGATTCCGGATCGTCGATGAGTTGCCGCCACATTCCTGATTCAGCCTGGTATCTCAGGAGCGAGGCCATCATGGTCTTATACCCGTTCATTATTCTTGGGCGGTCCGGATTATCATTGGGGAGCGAGCGCAACAACTCTGACATGCCGGCAGCCATCCATCCGTTCCCTCGGCCCCAGAAAAACGGGACATCAGGAGCGTGGTAAAACAAACCGTTGGGGCGCTGGAGCGAATCGAGGTAAACCACCATTTCTTTTGCAGCCCGTTCGATGTATTTTTTGTCGCCTGTTGCCCGGTAGGCTTGCGATTGAACAGCGGTAATCATAAACATGTCGTCGATCCACATTCTGGTTTGCCAGGTGAGGCCCTGCTCATAGAATTTGTATGATTCGGGTGTTACTCGCGGGCCTTCCGGGCTTCCCCATTGTTTGTCGGCAAATTGCAATCCCATTTTCAGATAGTTGGGATCTTTGGTTTGAATGTACAATTCGAATGGAATTGCCCCAAATACGGTAAAATCAACATGATCGGGGATTGGGACCAGATTGGCCTCGGCGCCGAACAGCGGGTCAAACCTGTCGGCCAGTCGACTGGCCAGCTTCTCATCACTGGTTTCTTTGGCAAATGTGAGCGCTCCGTACCAGGTACATACTTCCGGATAGGTAATGTACGATGGGGAAGTTGGCCTTCCGTAATTTGAGTGGGGCGTGCTTATAAAATGTTCGGCAACGCGTTTGCCAATTTCTTCAGGTGCACAGCCCTGTGGCCAATTCGAGAAAAAAATGGATGCTTTTTGTGCCATAACCGGATGGACGATCGCAATCAAAGCCATTAAAATGAATAGTGGTAGGTATCCGTTTTTTTGCCACATTGGTCTTAGGTTTAGTTATCTGGTTAATTTGAAAAGAGCTGCCCAAAGCAGACAGCTCTTTCGTATCGATTAATAGTATCCTGGATTCTGGACCTGTTCGACAGGTTTTTGAGGAGACAAACGGTCGACATAAGTACTGGGGATCGGACGTAATTTGTGGTAATCCTGAATGTTGTTTTTTGCTTCAGGATTGTACAATTTCGCACGTACGATCAATGTCCCGGTACGGGCCAAATCTTCCCAGCGATTCAGCTCTCCGTAAAGTTCCCGGGCGCGTTCTTCGAGCATCCAGTCGACAAAAGGGTCGAACCCGGGGCCAGAGGGCAAAACCGGCGATTTAATGTCAGTCTCGGTAACGATCATATTGGCAGAAGTTGAATTTGTGTTATTCTGGCCTCCGTCAATTTTATAGACTTCAACTGGTTTTTGTTCTCCGGTCAGGTAAGCTGCGCGTTGCCGAACAATATTGATGTTTTTCAGCGCATTAGTCCAATCTCCTTTACGCCCGTATGCTTCAGCTGCAATCAGATAGGTCTCAGCCAGGCGCATCCGGTGAAAGTTCCGGGAGCCTGCCTGATAGTTAACATCAGATCGCTGGTTATCAAGCCATTTCAGCATGGTTGGAAAATTGTTGGTGTCGTATTTGTCGACCGGCAGATACAGATACGGCGATTTTGCAATGTCAATCAACAATTGCCTGTAGCTGGTTGCATTGAGCATGGTTTGTTTGGCATTGGTCGATGAATAATAGGTCAGGGCCCCGTAATATTTGGGCGAGATATAAATAGCGGTATCGCCTACTTTGAATTTAGGTTTACCGACCAGCTCAGCCGGGGTCTGATAAATAACGTCGGTTTTAACTTCGGCGTTGGTTACCGGATCGATATAATAGTATTTGTCTTTCCAGACATTGGTTGCAGCAGTTGTGGCATTATTGCATATATAGGCCCATTTGAAGGTTTTATAAAAACGCGAATCGTTTTTGCGGTCCCATAAGTTGTTTATGATAAGTGGGTTCGGGCGAAGGCGTTTCCACGGACGGCCATTGGCAATGTCGCGGATCATGCCCGGTTTTACATCGTATTGGGTTACCCAGTATAAATGAAGCTGATTGCCACCGTCTGAGCCCGAACTGCCGGCCCCGCTGAAAAGAGGATCTTTGGTGTATTCAACGTCCCAGATAATTTCTTTGGTTACTTTCTGGTTGTTTTGTTCGAATACATTGGCAAAGTTTGGTTCCAGGGCGAATTTTCCGGAGTTGATAACCTGCTCTGCGTAAATGGCGGCGCTGTCGAGGTCGGTTGTTTTTCCACCACGGGTACTGACATCGGCGCTGATGCGGGTCAGGTAAACTTTAGCCAGCAAATGAGTTGCAGCCCATTTGGTTGCGCGTCCGCGCTGCGATTGCTGGAAAACATCGGGTAATACGGCTGCCGCAGCTTTCAGGTCGCTGATGATTTGTTTATAGATATCGGCCACCGGCGTCCGGGTAAAATCAGTAATTACCTGCGAAACGTTTCCTTCGGTTACTAACGGAAGAGCCCCATAGTGTTGTACAAGGTCGAAATAGAAGAAGGCGCGCAGGAATTTTAACTCTGCAATGCGTTGCGCTTTTACGTCGTTGGCCATATCCGGAACCGTTGGCAAATACATCAAGGCTGTATTGGCCCGCGTAATTGCTTTGAAGTTGTTGTTCCAGAATTTATTGATAACATCTTGTTGCGGATTTAATGACGACAAGTATTTGTTGAAAGGGTCTTTGTTGCTACCGTCGGTCCCTTCCCAGGTAAAATCAGTCCCGTATTCGGTAAGCACAAAGTAAGCTTCCATGTTGCCTCCTACGGTACTGTTGCTGCTTTGGTTGTACGAACCACAATACCAGCGCATGGCTTGGTAAACACCATTCACAGCCGATTCAATACCGACTTTCGTATTTAAATAATCGTACCCAACGTCGGTGTACCGTTCTTCTTCGAGGTAGTTTTCGCAGGCAGATGCTGCTAATAAAACCAAGGTTGTTAATATGTAATAAGGAAATTTTTTCATACTGTTATGTCTGTTTTTTGTTTTTAATGCTTTCAATTGATTTATAATCCCATGTTGATGCCGAACATAAAGGTCCGGGGCATTGGAGCATTAAAGTTTTCACCACTTTCAGGGTCAGTCCCCGGGTATTTTGTGATGCAAAATGCATTCTGAACAGTCAGGTATAACCTGAGCTTTGAAATGTGTGCCCGGTTAACCACTGCTTTGGGGATCGTGTATCCCAGAGTGGCATTGCTCATACGGAGGAATGACGCATTGAAATAGTTCATTGACGAACGATAGGCCGGGTTTTCAACACCATTGTTCGGGCGCGGAGCTTCGTTGCTGTTGTTACTTGCAATTGGATTTCCGGCTGAATCGTATTCGGTCACTCGCCAGTAGTTTATTTTTATACTGTTGTAACGGCCGTTGAAACTCATATTCCGGTCAAATTGAAGCATATTCCCGACCGAGGCATTCAGGAAAAAGTTCAAATCGAAATTTTTGTATTTGAAGTAGTTTGAAAGGCTTGCTGTAAAATCGGGGCGGGTGGTTCCAATGATTACGCGGTCGTCAGAAGTAATTTTGTGTTCGTCCGGATTTACCGTGTCCTGAACTTTAATAGTACCAGGTTTAGAAGCCGAGCCATAAAGCGCTGCCTGATCGGCTTCGTTTAACTGCCAAATTCCCAGGAATTTGTAGTCGTAGTAAACCTGTAGCGGTTGCCCGATGAACCATCCGTTGCCAACGTCGTTATTTTTTCCTCCATAGAGCTCAACAATTTCTTCTTTGTTTCGGGCAAAGATGAAATCGGTATTCCATGAGAAGTCTTTACTCCTGATATTTTCGGTGTTTAGCGTAATTTCGATACCCTTGTTGCGCGTTTTCCCAATGTTGTAAACTACACTGTTGAATCCTGAAACTTGGGGTAACTGGCGGTCCATCAACAGATCCTCGGTGTTTTGCAGGTATAGGTCAACAATACCATTGATTCGTCCGTCAAAAAGACCAAAGTCAACACCGGCATTCCATTGTTTGGTCTTTTCCCACGACAGGTCTGGGTTGGGCATTTCATTCTGGTAGAAAGCCATGACATTGGTGCTTCCGTAATTGTAGCGTGCATAGGCCAGGTTTCCTGCTGTTTTATACGGGTCGATAGCCGTGTTGCCCGTAATACCATATCCGACGCGTAGTTTCAGGTTGTTCATGAATGTTTGGTTTTTCATGAAGTTTTCTTCGCTAATACGCCAGGCTAAAGCCGCAGAGGGGAACAACACCCATTTGTTGCCCGGGGCCAGACGGGAAGAACCGTCGTAACGGGCAGATGCGGTTAACAGGTAACGATCTTTATAGCTGTAATTGATACGTCCCATGAACGAGGCAAGCTGCCATTTGGTGTAATTACTGTTTACGCTGGCAATGTTTGGAGAACTTCCTACATTGTACCATTTCTGGGTTTCGTAGGGTAAGTCGAGTACATTAATACGCCAGCTTTCGTATTTTTCCTGTTGGATCGATTGCAGGAAAGTCAACCCAATGGTATGAAGTTTTAACGTTTTGTTCCAGTATAGCAAGTTTTCCCAAGTGTACATCGAACGGGTATCGCCTCCGTCTTCGGCGCGCGGGTTGCCGCCTTGGCGGTCGGAACTGCGTGAGCCATAAAAACGCTGGTCGTAGTACGGGCCTACATCAAGACCGAAGTTCGAGCGATATTTGAAGTCAAACGGGAGTTGAAGTTCGAGATAGTAGCTGCCGAGGTAACGGTCTTTTCGATATTTTACTTCGGCTTCGGTCAGGTTGAGTACAGGGTTCCATAGCTGAGGGTCGTTCCCCGGACGGTTGAATAATTCTCCGGTTTCAACGTTTCGAATGTTCGCCAGTGGTGAAAGGCTTTTTACACCATCAAAAACGTTCGGCCCATCATTTCGGTCAAAATGTGAAAACTGAGTTTGTGCCCCGAGCGTTAAAAAGTTGGTTAGTTTCCAGTCGAAGTTCACACGGGCTGAATACCTCGAATAATCTTGTGTTTTTACGATACCTTTTTCGTCGAAATAAGTAGCCGATGCCAGAACTTTTAGTTTTTCTGTTCCGCCTCGGACGCTGATTTCGTGGTTCATTATTGAACCATCCCGTAGAACGGCTCCCATCCAGTCGGTTGATTCAAGTCTTTCCGGGTGCCAAGATCCATCCGGGTCATACGCATTTTGAATTTTGTACCCAATTCCGTACGGGTCATTCTCCTGCCCAACAGGCATCATGGTAACGTCCATGGCATAAGTTGGCGCTGCCGGGTACTTGCCTGTTGTACGGTAAGCTTCACGAAGGAACTCAACCCATTCAGGCCCGTCGAACAGTTCGATCATTTTGGCAGGTTTTTCGATCCCGTAATAAGCATTGTATTCGATAACTGCTTTGCCTTCTTTTCCTTTTTTTGTGGTGATGAGCACAACCCCGTTTGCTCCGCGGGAACCGTAGATTGCCGTTGCCGAGGCGTCTTTCAGTATGTCGATCGATTCAATATCTGATTGGCTGATCTCACTTAAGCCGACAACCAGCGGAACGCCGTCGACAACATAAAGTGGAGAGTTGGTGGCTTTCAACGAGCGGTTGCCCCGGATCATCACACTGGCGTCGCTACCTGGTTTGGCGTCTTTTTGCTGAACAACCACTCCGGCAGCTTTCCCTTGTAATGCCTGGGCGGCGCTGAATGTGGCCCGTTCCATCAACTTCTCATTGTTGACAGACGATACCGATCCGGTTAAGTCTTTTTTTCTTACAGTTCCGTACCCAACGGCAACGACTTCTTCCAAGCCGATGGTTTCTTCTTCCAGTGCAACATTAATATTGGTTTGGTTACCAACTTTCATTTCCCGGGATTTCATACCAACGAAAGAAAAAAGCAATACCGCATCGGGGGATACATTTGAGATGGTGAATTTTCCGTCGGAGTCGGTTAGGGTCCCGACATTGGTGCCTTTTATGACAACTGAAACTCCAGGGATGGGTTCGCCCTGCGGGCCACTTACTTTCCCGGAAACAACGTGTTGCTGCATAGCTGCAAACTCAGATGGAACGGTGTTGCTGTTAAATAAGGCAACCTGGCGGCCAACAATTTCATATTTGATGTTTGTTCCTTCCAGGATGGCGTCCAAAATATCAAGAACGTTTTTGTTTTTGAGGTTTACAGTTACCAGTTTGTCGACATCAATCTTCCCGTTATAAAAAAAACGGAATTCACTTTGTCCTTCAATTTCTTTTAAAACATTTTCGATGGTTGAATTGGTTAGTGCAATAGTTAGTTTGGTGGCCTGTGAGTAACTTTTTGCAGCCATGGTGCTCCAAACGGCAAAAAACAGAATAAGGATCGTTAGTTTCATTTTCCTGAAGAATTGATAAAACAATGGCTTTAAGCCATAATTACATCGCTTTTTTTTCATAGTTTTGAAATTTGGTTTAATTAAATCGCTTGTAAATCAAAAAAATCCGGAGGCAGGAGCGGCAATTCCTGCCTCTTTCTTTGTGGTTTGCTGTCAGGTTTTTTTCATAAGCATAGGAATATTAGTTCGTTTTTATGATTTTCTATTTGGATGAAATTTGAAGTATCCGCGAGGTCTTGTCGAACGAATAATTTATCGGGGTTGTTTTGCTGATTAATTCCAGTACTTCACTAAAGCTTTCCATTTCGAGTGTCCCGGTGTACCAAAGGTCTTTGAGCTTTTCATCCCGAAGTTCAATTTTCAGGTTGTACCACCTTTCAAATTGTTTGATGACTTTGCCAAATGGTTCACGGACGAATATGAGTTTCCCTTCGGTCCATGAGGTGAAAAGATTTGGGTCGACTTCACGGACTGCCAGGTTGTGTTTGCAGGTAAGAAAAGCCTGTTGGTTGGGTACAAGATGAACCGTTTTTGAATGATCGGGTCCGGATACCGAGACGCTGCCTTCGACCAGTGTTGTCTCGAATTCATCATCGGCAAAAGCTTTTACGTTTAAGGTCGTTCCGTGTACTTCGACTGTTCCGTAAGATGTAATAATATCAAATGGAATCTGGCTCTTTTCAACTTGCAGGTACGCTTCGCCATCTAACTCGACGGTACGCCGTGAATCAAATTTATTGGGGAAACTGAGTTTTGATCCGGAGTTAAGCCAGACCATAGTCCCATCGGGCAATGTGAAATTCGATTTGGCGCCGTATGGTGTAACGACAGTTTGCATATTCGAATATTCAAACGGCATTTCGTCGCGGAAATAGTTCGACAGGTAACCAATAATCAATCCCAAAACCAGAGAGGCTGCAACGAGCGGGATGGTTAACCTCCACGAATTTTTCCGGATAATTTTTGTTTGTACCGGATAATTGATTTTGTCTAAAAAGCGTAACCAGTAGTTCGTGGTTTGTGGCTTTAAATCGAGGGTATGACTTGCTGATAATTTCTCCTGAAGCAATAGAAACTGAGCCTGGTTTTCAGGGTTCTGTTTAATCCACTGAAGTAATTCGATCTCTTCCTGAGTGGATAGTTGCCCGGTCATAAAACGCCGAACGAATGGCTCGAAGGAATTGTTGGTTTGGTTCATTTGGGTACTTTACTGAATGAAATACAAACACCCTGTTGTTTTTACCAACCCGGTATCTGAAAAATATTTGAATCAGACAGAAAAATAAGAAAATCAAAGCGAGTGAAGTACCAGCAGGAGCAGGAGGTGACGCGACGGGACTTTTTCTTTGGCAATTTTCATCCCTCTCGACAAATGTTTGTCAACCATTGTGGTCGAGATGTCGAGCTTTTCAGCGATCTCCTTTATTTTCATTCCATCGATCCATTTCATCCTGAAACAGATAGCGCATTTTTCAGGCATTGAGTTTATCAAATCGTCTAACTCCTTATTGAGCTGTTCCTGAACAGAAATATACTCGTCTTCGTGGTTAAAACTTATGTGGTAGAGTTCTTCCGATTGGAATCGGATTTGGGTCGAAACATATTTATCCTCAATGATATGCCTTTTTAGCTGGTTGATGCATCTGTTGCGGAGGACAGTAAATAGCAAGGCCGATATGTTTTTATCGCGATTTAATTTTTCACTGTCGTTCCATATTTGAACGAAAGTATCCTGGACCAGGTCTTCTGCTTCATCTGGGTTACTAACAAAGTGCGATGCATATTTTTTTAAACGTGGAAAGTAATGCCTGAATACATGTTCAAATGCGATCAAATCATGGTTAGCAAAAGCATTATATAGATGCAATTGATCATCCATTTTCAATAGTTAAGGCGTTCAGGTTATAACAACAGTTTGCGAAAATAAACAATCCATCGGTTAATGCAAACGATTGTTGTGGCGATAATTAGGTGGGTATATCCGGGGAAGGGGAAATGCAAAATATTGAACTGAAATGTGTCTTTTAGACAATAACCCGTTATTGTCCATGTTTTGCATGATGATCTTGCTGAGCGAGGGAAGGCATTAGGGAGGAAAAACAGCGTTTACACGATCCGGTAAATTTCCATGATTTCATTTAAAATCTTATCGAAATCGATTTTCAGGTCGATCAGTTTTCCGCTGTGAATGTCAAAAACCCAGCCATGAACGGTTAACCGGCGTTCGCGGCAGGCTTTCTGGACCTCGGCTGTTTTTAGTACATTGACACACTGTTCCTGGACATTCAGCTCGACTAAGCGGTTGTATTTCGCCTCTTCATCGTCGATCGCATTTAGCTCGTCCTTGTACAACCGGTACACATCGCGGATATTCCGGAGCCACGGGTTTAGCAATCCCAGATCGGCCGATTGCATGGCCGCTTTTACCCCGGTGCAGTAATAGTGCCCGCAAACGACAATGTGGTTTACTTTCAGATGATTAACGGCGTAGTTAATAACCGACATGGCGCTTAAGTCGGTGTTGGGCACCATGTTGGCAATATTCCGGTGGACAAATACCTCGCCGGGTTTCATGCCCATCAGTTCTTCGGCTGTAACCCGGCTGTCGGAACATCCGATATACAGGATATCCGGATTCTGGCCTTTCGATAAATTTTTGAAATAGTCGCTATCTGTTTTGAGTTTTTCTTCAATCCACTCACGGTTGTTCTGAAAGATTTGTTCGAACTTCATTTGGAATATATTTTTAGGGCATCTCTAAAAACCCCTTTTTCTCTGTCTATAGTTGACGTCTTTGTTGCCTAAGGCTGGGCCATGCTTCTTGTTGTTTTTTTATAAAGCACACATAATCAGTGTTTTATGTTATTTTTTGTTGATTAAT
>JAJUGZ010000041.1 GCA_029265715.1 Bacteroidota bacterium | reverse complement strand
TTGAACCATTGGCCTGGCTCACGCGAACACTGGCTGTCATATCCGATTATCCGGCCAATCAACTGCACAAACTCCTGCCCGGGCAAAAGTAAAACCAATTTCTACAAAATGGCAGATGCTCATGCGCGGCGGCTTACTTTGCACTAATTGAAAACGAGTTTGGAAAAATTGCCCTCGATTCGACTATCATTCAGGGCCTGGCCGGCAACTACGTTTTCGAATTGAGCAACGGGTGTATCTGCTGTAGTATATTCAACGAGTTTTCACTAACCCTCCAGGATTTGGCTTCACGGGCCCCGGATATCGATTATTTGTTGATCGAAACAACCGGAGTAGCCGATCCAGCCCCGCTTATCGAGCCTTTTTTCAGAGATCAGGATCTGCGAAGAATATTCGAACTGGCCGGAACAATCTGCATAGCCGACGCCCAAAACTTTACAAACCAAATATCCGGATTTGAACAACAAAAACAACTGATTTTAAGCGACCTTGTCATTCTGAACAAGATATCAGAAAACTCTCGTGAAGAAGCGGATAGCGCCATCAAAACAATCGGCGCAATGAACCCGACTGCCACGGTAAAAACCTGCGATTTTGCACAAATTGAATCGCCAAACCTCATCGACCTGAAACTGGAAATTACAGAAACCTCAGAAAAAAACTAAAACGCCCGCTTTATATTCCGGCAATAAAAATACCGTATCAATCTGTATCCATCCGATTTTGGGGAGAAGTTGACCCGGAACGGTTTACAAACTGGTTCCGCTATTTTTCATCGGTCAACAGCAGCAAAATTTACCGCATAAAAGGACTGGTTGCGCTTTCTGGAAGTCCGGCTAGAATGCTGGTTCAATCAGTTGGCAGTGCAGTCAGTATTGAAGAAGGGCCGCTAAAAAATCCGTTTGATCCCGACGAAAACGTGCTGGTCTTTATTGGAAAAAACCTGGATCAGGTCGCGATTCAAAAAGAGCTGAAACTGCTACTCCGGGAATAAAATTCCGATCGCTAATTTTTCGAAAACGGCGACGCCACAAACGGACGCACATCAGTTAAAATCATTCCGGCCGTTTGCGCAGCTTGCATCCCCATTTCTCCATCCTCGAAAACCTGGCATTCGCTGGCTGGCACGTTCATCAGTTCGGCACAACGCAAAAATGTTTCCGGCTCGGGCTTATGGCTGGTTACATCATCGGCGGTAACAATCACATCGAAAAAATGAGCAATATCTAATGCCTGAAGCTGAAGCATAGCACTTTGTCGACTGGCGCCGGTCCCGACAGCCATCGGAATTTTCCCGTAGTTGGCTTTCATCAGATCGACCACTGCATCGTGTGGCCTGATTTTATCCATATTGCGCCAAAACTCCTGCTGCTTCATCCGAACAATTTCCCCGGCGTCGATCGCTAATCCCTGTTCTGCTTTGATCCGTTCGGCAAATTGAATGGTTGGCATTCCCGTCATTTCAACCACAATACGTTCATCAAACGTACAATTCAGTTCTGCACACACCTTATGCCAGGTGGCAATGTGTACCGGCAATGAATCCGACAATGTTCCGTCCAAATCAAAAATCAACGCCTTCGCTTTCGGATGTATTTCAAGCTTCATACTTATAAATTTTCAGGATGCAAAAATAACAAAAACTGTTATAAAACTGAATCTAAAGCTACTGCCCCCATTGCACAACCGGGAATATTTTCTCATTTTTGCATACCTACCGGTTCCTACCGGTTGGCAACAATTAAAGTGACTAAAACCCAATAACAATGAGACATCATTTTTGGATTATTTCAGCAGCCCTTCTGCTTTTTGCCTCATGTAAAAGCAAGTATGAAAACGTACCTTACGAAGACAAGGTACCACACGACTGGGAAAACCCGGCCGTTTCGCAAATCAACAAAGAAAAACCCCGGGCATATTTTATTCCATATGCAACCGAAGAACAAGCCCAAAAGGCAGACAAAAACGCATCTCCTTTTATCGAATCGCTCAACGGAACCTGGGAGTTTCATCTCTCTCATAATCCGTCGGAAAGACCCTATTATTTTTTCAAAGACGATTACGACACGCGCGATTGGAATAAAATAAAAGTTCCCTCGAACTGGGAAATCGAAGGTTACGACGTAGCTATTTACACCAATGTAAAATACCCCCACAAAGCTACGCCTCCAACCATACAGGCCGATTACAACCCCGTCGGATCATACAAACGGACGTTTACAGTTCCGGCAGACTGGAAAGAGAAAGAAGTTTTCCTTCACTTCGGGGCGGTTAGTTCGGCTATGTATGTGTGGGTAAACGAACAAATGGTTGGATACAGCGAAGACAGCAAAACACCGGCTGAGTTCAACATTACCAAATATCTCAAAAACGGGAAAAACTCTCTGGCTGTTGAGGTATATCGCTGGAGCGACGGAAGCTATCTGGAAGATCAGGACTTCTGGCGACTAAGCGGCATTACCCGCGACGTTTACCTGATGGCGCGGAACAAACAATACATCCGCGATTTTCGGGTAACCTCTCCGTTGGTAAATAATTACACCGATGGCGAATTGGGACTGACAGTTGAATTAACAAATACAGCCGAAAAAGCAGCAACCCTGAAGGTTGAAGCCACACTCTACGATGGCGAAAACAAAGTTGCAGAAATGAACAAAGCAGCCGATGCCGTTTCCGGTTCGGCAACCATCGACGTGCAAGCCCAAGTTCCCGGCGCCAAACCATGGACCGCAGAAACACCCAGTCTGTATGGATTAATTATTACACTGAAAGACCAGAATGACCAAGTGCTCGAAGTGCTTCGTCAAGATGTAGGCTTCCGCACCATTGAAATTAAAAACAGCCAATTGTTAGTCAACGGGAAAGCCATCCGCGTGAAAGGAGTGAATATCCACGAACACAACGACACCACCGGACATGTTCAGAACGAAGCTACCATGCTGAAAGATATTCTGCTCATGAAATCACACAACATCAATGCGGTACGCACATCTCACTATCCGGAGCCGGAACGTTGGTACGAACTGTGCAATAAATATGGCATTTACCTGATTGACGAGGCCAACATCGAATCGCACGGAATGGGCTACGGCGAAAAATCGCTGGCCAAAGACCCGGCTTGGGGCGATGCCCACATGTACCGCACCCAAAACATGTTTGAACGAGATAAAAACCAACCATCGGTTATCATCTGGTCGCTTGGAAACGAAGCCGGGAACGGAATTAATTTTGAAGAAACTTACAAGTACCTGAAATCGGTTGACAACAGCCGTCCGGTTCAATACGAACAGGCCCATGGCGGAGACAACACCGACATTAACTGCCCAATGTATGCCCGCATGGACTACATGGAAAAATATGCCAAAAGCAACCCATCCAAACCACTCATCCAATGCGAATACGCCCATGCGATGGGCAATAGTGTGGGAAACCTTCAGGATTACTGGGACCTGATTGAAAAATACCCTGTTCTCCAGGGTGGTTTTATCTGGGACTGGGTCGATCAGGGCCTTTTGACAACCAACGAAAAAGGTGAAAAATTCTGGGCATACGGCGGCGACTTTGGGCCGGATACCGTTCCGTCCGACGGCAACTTCTGCTGCAACGGGATTATCAACCCCGATCGCACCGTAAAACCGACACTACTTGAAGTCAAAAAAGTTTACCAAAATATCGCCTTCAAAGCTGTTGACCTGAAAAAAGGACAGATCGCCATTACCAACCGATACTCGTTCACCAATCTTTCTGATTTCAACTTCGACTGGGAAATTGTAGCCGACGGACAATCCATTAAAAATGGAACGATCAGTAATTTAAGCCTGGATCCGGAAGCAACTACCACCATCACAATCGATACAAAAGTTGACGTACAGCCTGCCACCGAGTATTTTCTGAATATCTATGCAAAAAACAAAGAACAGAAAGGAATTCTGGAAGCCGGAACCATTCTGGCATATGAACAATTTGAACTGCCGGTTGTAGGCAAGCCAATTCAGGCCGACATGAAACAAGTTCCTGAAATGCAGGTAACCGACGGAGAACAACAAGTTGATATCGCCGGAAACGGTTTCAAAATCAGGTTTGACAAAAAAGCCGGAACATTAACCAGCTACATCCTGAATGATAAAGAACTGGTGAAAGAAGCCCTGAAACCGAATTTCTGGCGCGCATCAACCGACAACGACTTCGGGAACGACCTGCCAATCCGCAGCAAAGTATGGCAAAAAGCCGGCGACCGCAAAACGGTCAAATCGGTAACAGTGAAAACATCGGGCAAAAACGAAGCTACAATTACAGTAACCAGCGAGCTGAACAACGAAAATAATCAGCCTGTTGCAACATATCATTCATCATTCCGGATTTTGGGGACCGGAGATATTATTGTCAGCAACGTGTTTAAAATGCTCTCGGATACCCTGCCTGAAATCCCATTGTTTGGAAACAACCTGATTATGCCACGCGAATTTGACCAAATGAGCTGGCTGGGCCGCGGACCACACGAATCGTACTGGGACCGCAAAACCAGCGCACTGGTCGGATTATATAAAGGCCCGGTCGCCGAACAATATTTCGCGTACATCCGTCCTCAGGAAAATGGTAACAAAACCGACGTTCGCTGGATGGCAATCACCAATAAAGACGGACTGGGCCTTGAATTTGTCGGTATGCCGCTGCTGTATGTCAGCGCCCACCATAACCTGATTGACGATTTCCAATCGCCCGGACGCACCGACGGACGCCAGCGCGACGGGGTTAAACCGGTCAACCGCCATATAACCGATGTTGTTCCCCGCGACCTGACTTCGGTAAACATCGATTACAAACAAATGGGTGTTGGCGGCGACGATAGCTGGGGCGCTTGGACACATCCGGAATACCGCCTGACCGATAAATCTTATTCCTACTCGTATCGTATCAGCCCGTTAAAACCGGGTGATGATGCTGTAGCAAAAGCTAAAATGTCGTTCTAAGCCATATCATATAACGATTGCATATAAGGTCATCCTTTTTCGGATGACCTTTTCCTTTCCCATCCGATCAACACCTCACCACAAACACCCTGATAACCAATCACATAATACAGAATTCAGAATACCAGACCGATATCATTGCCGGAAAGAAAAAATCTTATACATTTGCGGCCTGAAAACATTTTCCCGCAGTGTTGAATTTCTGGTTCCGACTTATACATCTTAACAATCGGGATGTTTTTCAGCAAACAGATTTAATATTTGTTATTTTTTAATACTTTTACGTATCAATTTTTCACATACAGAACTACAGTAAAACTATGAACGACGTTTTAATCGAACCGCTACCACAGATTGACGAACTGGATGAAAAAATCCTGAAGTTAATTACTAAAAATGCCCGAATTCCATTTCTTGAAGTTGCCCGCGAATGCGGTGTGTCCGGCGCGGCGATTCATCAACGGGTTCAACGGTTACTGAACATGGGGGTTGTCTCTGGTAGCGAATTTATAGTCAATCCGCAAAAATTAGGCTACAATACGTGTGCATACATGGGGATCTATCTCGAAAAAGCCAAATTGCACCGACAGGTAGTCGACGCCTTAAGCAAAATCCCGGAAATTGTTGAATGTCATTATACAACAGGCTCGTACGCGATCTTTGTAAAAGTACAGACAAAAACCAACAAGCACCTGAAAAAGTTAATTGACGAAGAATTACAGGAAATTGAAGGGATTGCCCGAACCGAAACGTTCATTTCCCTCGAAATGGAATTTAAACGGCAGGTTCCGATCAAATAACTGAAGAAATCAGATCACCAAATAGCAGGCTGGCCCATAAAACCAGCCTTTTTGTTTTACCTGACTGATTAAAATAAATTCACACATTCGATATAATCACACAAACAAGACAACCGGGTTTGGTAGCTCCCTTCTATAATTACAGAGAAGTCAAAATCCTGTAATTTGGCGCTGAAACTCAAATTTTTCATTCTAATAACAACTTAATCCAATGATCCATGAGGAAATTAAAGTTATTTTCCGCATTCCTTTTTTTTGCAATCACGCTTATTTCCTGCTCAAAAAAGGAGAAACCCTTTCGTCCAACTGACTTTGTTGACCCATTTATCGGGACGAGTTATCACGGGCATGTTTTTCTCGGCGCCAATGTTCCATTTGGAGCCATACAAGTGGGGCCGACCAACATTGTAAAAGGCTGGGACTGGTGTTCAGGCTACCATTATTCCGATAGTGTTCTAATCGGTTTTTCTCAGCTTCACCTGAGCGGAACCGGGATTGGCGACCTGGGCGACGTTTTGATTTCGCCCTATACCGGTACATTGAAGACATCACCGGGAACCCAGGAAAACCCGGGAATGGGTTACGCGTCAAAATACAGCCATGCCGACGAAAAGGCGCAGGCCGGCTACTACTCTGTACTTTTGAAAGACTACAAAATCAAAGCCGAGCTTACAGCTTCAGAGCGTGTTGCTTTTCATAAATACACATTTCCGGCTGCCACCCAGGCACACATCTCCATCAATCTGGCCCAGGGAATTGGCTGGGATGCACCGGTAAAAACATTCATCAAGAAAGTTGACGACACAACCCTGACAGGATACCGTTTCTCAAAAGGCTGGGCGGTTGATCAACGCCTTTACTTCGCCATCAAACTTTCAAAAGCCATTCCTGATTTTCAAATTTATGAAAACGACAGTTTGAAAGAAGGAACCGAAGCCGAAGGTGTAACCCTGAACGGCATGCTCAACTTTGCAACAACCGAAGGCGAAGAAGTGATGATGAAAATCGGTATTTCTCCGGTTAGTGAAGAAAACGCCTTGAAAAACATTGAATCCGAGATTCCGGCATGGGACTTTACGTTGGTGGCCGATAACGCCCGGGCAGCCTGGGACAACGAACTTGGCAAAATTAAAGTTCAGGGCAAAGACACGGCCAGCCTGCGCACATTCTACACCGCCCTGTACCACGCCTTTATTGCTCCGGTTAAATACAACGACAACGATGGCTCCTACCTCGGGACCGACAAAAAAGTTTACGAAAAAGCCAACTTCACAAACTACTCCGTATTCTCATTGTGGGATACCTATCGCGCCGAACACCCGTTGTTTACTATCGTTCAGCCTGAACGGGTAAACGACCTGATAAATACCATGCTGAACATTTACAAACAGCAGGGCAAATTGCCGATCTGGCATCTGATGGGCAACGAAACTGACTGTATGGTCGGATACAGTGCTATTCCGGTAATTGCCGATGCCTATTTTAAAGGGTTCAACGGATTTGATCCGGAACTGGCCTTTGAAGCCATGAAAGCGTCGTCGATGCGCGACGATTACGGAATGGCCTATTTAAAAACCAAAGGCTATATCCCGGCCGACAAAGAAAAAGAATCGGTATCAAAAGCGCTCGAATATTGTATTTCCGACTGGTGTATTGCCCAGATGGCCCAGGCGCTGCGCAAAAACGACGATTACGCTTATTATTCCAAACGGGCAGCCAGCTATGCCGAATACTTTGATCCGTCAACCCAATTCATGCGCCCAAAACTCGACAATGGGTCGTTCCGGGCTCCGTTCTCTCCATTTAAATCCATTCACGAATGGGGCGATTATACCGAAGGGAACGCATGGCAATATACCTGGCTGGTTCCTCATGACGTTGAAGGCCTGATCAAATTATTTGGGAGCGAAGATGCTTTTTCAACCAAACTCGACAGCCTTTTCACGGTACAGGGCGACCTTGGAGAAAATGCATCACCTGATATCTCCGGGTTAATCGGACAATATGCTCACGGCAATGAACCCGGACATCATACAACGTATTTATATGCTTACGTTGGCCAACAATGGAAAACAGCTGCCAAAGTCCGCAATATTCTGAAAACCATGTACACCGACAAACCGGATGGACTTTGCGGCAACGAAGACTGCGGCCAGATGTCGGCTTGGTACGTTCTGTCTTCTCTTGGTTTTTATCCGGTAAATCCGGCAAACTCGGCGTTTGTATTCGGCAGTCCGGCATTCGATGAAGCAACAATCAGCCTTCCGGGGGAAAAAACATTTACGGTAAAAGCCATTAATAACAGTGATGAAAACATCTACATCCAGTCGGCGGTCCTGAATGGCAAACCATACACGCGTTCGTTTATTACATACAAAGACATTATGGCAGGCGGCCAATTAGAGCTAACCATGGGCAACCAACCAAACGAACAATTCGGCGCCGCCCCCGAAGATCGTCCGCAATCGAAACTATATAATTAACAGTTCACCTTAAGTGATCCGATGAGCTGAGGTCATCGGATCACTTAACGAATCAAAGAAAAAATTCACGCCCACCGGCTTGATAAATAACAAATTATTTCTAATTTTGCGCGACCTAAAAAGGTACAACTTTAATGTTTAATTAATTAAGATGTTTATGAGAAACCAGTATGAAACCGTTTTCATCGTAACTCCCGTTTTATCTGATGCTCAGGTAAAGGAAACGGTAAAGAAGTTCAGAGACATCATCACCGAAAACGGTGGCGAAATTGTCAATGAAGAAGACTGGGGATTGCGCAAGTTAGCTTATCCCATTCAGAAAAAAACAACCGGTTTTTACCAGTTGTTCGAATTTACTGCAGAACCTGCGTTTGCAAAAACGTTGGAAACTCAGTTCCGCCGCGACGAACGTATCATCCGCTTCCTGACTTTCAGCCTGGATAAATACGCAGTTGCTTACAGCGAAAAAAGAAGAAACAAGTCAAAAGTAAAATCTGAAAAGGAGGAATAAGCGATGACAGCAAATCAAAGTGAAATCAGGTATTTGACTCCCCCATCGGTAGAAATTAAAAAGAAAAAGTACTGCCGCTTCAAAAAGAACAAAATCAAATACGTTGACTACAAAGACCCGGAATTCCTGAAAAAATTCCTGAACGAACAAGGTAAAATTTTACCACGTCGGATCACCGGTACTTCTTTGAAGTTCCAACGCAAAGTTGCCAAAGCAGTGAAAAGAGCCCGTCATTTGGCGTTACTGCCCTACGTTACTGATATGTTGAAATAACAAAATCTGAAAAAATGGAAATTATTTTATTACAAGATATCGCACGCCTGGGATCGAAAGATGATATCGTAACGGTAAGAGACGGATATGCCCGCAACTACCTGATCCCTCAAAAGATGGCGGTTATTGCTTCGCCATCGGCAAAAAAAGTATTGGCTGAGAACATTAAACAGCGCGCCCACAAAGAAGCAAAACTGAAAGAAATTGCCTTGGGTATTGCTGAAAAACTGAAAACTGTTGAATTGGTTATCGGCGCTAAAACCAGCTCTACCGGAAAAATATTCGGTTCGGTTAATACCATTATGCTGGCTGAGGCTATCAACAGCAAAGGGTTCGAAATCGATCGCAAACAGATCATCATTTCTGAAGACAGCATTAAAGAGGTTGGCAAATACACCGCCAAAATCAAGCTGCACCGCGAAGTGTTTGTTGAATTAGGGTTCGAAGTGGTCTCAGAATAATACAAAATCGTTAATCAACACAGAATCAAACACATTTTCAAACAAACAATAAAGGCCGTCTACTCACATAGACGGCTTTTTTCTTTCCTGAATCTTAATTTTTCACGATCATCTGCCAATCCGTTTCACACCCAATTGAGCAAAACTATAATTTTGAGCCCGATTAAATTATTTGAAAAGTTATACAAATGAAATAGCCATGAATTGCAAACACCAACAGATAATGAAAATAATAACCGGATCATGGCTATTCCATCTGACAACTTAAAAACAAATTATTTACAGATGAAACGAACATGCCATGGTAACAAAATTTATGGTGGTGGCACCAAAGGCCATGTAAATATTATTAGAGAAGCTAATTTTCATGGCATGGAGTTCCATAAGTACACACCTAAATTTCAATATTTTAACAACAATATTTACTTATGAAAGGCATATTAACAGTCGGTTTATTGGTCTTCTCCAACACATTTATGACCATGGCCTGGTATGGGCACCTGAAATTTGCCGAAATGAAAAACTTCAGCAAATTAAGCCTAATCGCAATTGTACTAATAAGCTGGGGAATTGCCCTGTTCGAATATTTTTTCCAGGTTCCGGCCAACCGGATTGGCTACCGGGAAAACGGAGGCCCTTTCTCGTTGGTCGAATTGAAAGTACTGCAGGAAGTTATCACGTTAGTCGTTTTTACCATTTTCTCGTTGCTGTTTTTCCGCAACGAAAGTTTTCGGATGAACCATTTGATCGGTTTTGCATTCCTGGTCCTGGCCGTTTATTTCATCTTTAAAAAATAAAAAGATAGAATGCTATTCCCCTTTCAGGAGCTTTTCGGCCTTTTCCAACTGGTCTGGTTTACCAAGGTCCATCCATACTTCAGACTGGTCGATAAACGCCTTAATCGGATAATCCCGGGCCAGGCGTAAGTACAAATCCATGATCGGGAATTTGCCCGACTCGGTAATTAGATCAAACAGCTGCGGGTCGATAACATGAATACCGCTAAAAGCCAGCGGTTCTGAGCCGGCAAAGGCATCCGCCCTGCTGATTCGGGTTTCTTCCGAGGCAAAATTCTTCCAGCCGGTCATCAGCAGGTTTTTATCAAACATGATGTAACGCGATGTCTTCCTTCGTCGAACAACCAACGTGGCCAGCGCGCCGAACTGCCGGTGATATTGCTCCAACTCCGTGAAGTCCAAATCACTGATCACATCCACATTAAAAATCAGGACGGGCTCCTCTCCTTTCAGAAATCTGGCAGCTTTTTTCAACCCGCCGCCCGTATCAAGCAGCCGCTCGGTTTCATCGGAAATATGGATCTGTGCATTTATATGCAAATCATTCACGAAGCTGATAATCTGTTCAGAGAAATGGTGAACATTGATGGTTATATCGGTAATACCGGCAGCCAAAACTTTTTCGATGGCATGTAACAACAAAGGCTTCCCGGCCAGTTCGACCAGTGCCTTCGGTTTATTTTGAGTAAAAGGCCCCAGACGGGTTCCCAATCCGGCAGCAAAAATCAATGCTTTCATTTCTAAAAAATCAAAATTTCAAGGCAAAATGCAGCTTGTACAAAAATAGTTAAGCCAATAAAACAACGCGCCATTTAATACGACGAACTAAAATATTTATGAGATTGATTAAACTATTCACCCCATGAAAAGTCTAAACAGCCAAAATCACTAAAACAGAAATCAAAATTTATTGATCATGAAGAAAGTTTTTATCGTACTGTTCTTGCTACTTTCAGTGGCAGCAGCTTCGGTTGCCCAGGAACGGGGAGAAGGACAACGGCCTCAAAGCGGACAACGCCCTCCACGAATGAACCCCGACGAGATGGTAAAACGCCAAACAGAAATGATGGTTAAGGAATTGGGCTTAAATAAAGATCAGGAAGCCAAGGTAGCCGCAATTAATAAGAAATACCAGGAGAAAACCTCGGGGATGTGGGGTCAAATGAGAGATGCAGATCAATCGAAACGCGACGAAATGCGTCAGAAAATGCAGGCCATCCAGCAAGAAAAGGCAAAAGAAATCAAAGCTTTGCTAACAGCAGAACAAGCTAAAAAATACGATGAAATGGAAAAACGGCGTCAGGAAATGATGCAAAACAGACGCGGACCGGAAGGCAACGGGCCACGCTAATTTTCATAAATTTGAGTTTGGTTTACAGAAAAGAGAGGTTGAATTCAACCCCTCTTTTTTTATTTTATCATCTGCCGTTTTAAGTCGACCATTTTTATCGCCGTCACTGCTGCCTCATCGCCTTTATTTCCTAAACGACCACCAGCCCTGTCGAGTGCCTGCTGATGATTATCGGTCGTCAACAAACCAAAAATAAAGGGCTTATTGTACTTCAGGTTCAACTCGGTCATTCCCTGGGTCACACCATCGCAAATAAAATCGAAGTGACGGGTTTCACCCTGAATAACGCATCCACAAATAATAATGGCGTCGGCATCGGTATATTCGGCCATAAATTGCGCCCCCAACGGAAGTTCAAAACTTCCGGGAACATGTTTCAGATAGATGTCCTCTTCCGAAGCGCCATGTTTCTTCAATGTATCAACAGCCCCCTGGGCCAGAGCACCTGTAATTTCGTAATTCCACTCGGCAACTACAATCCCGAATTTCATCCCGAAAGCAGACGGCACAGATGCCAAATCGTATTCTGATAAATTTTTTGTAGCCATATAATGAATTCTGATTGTGCAAAAATAAAAAATCCCCTTCACATGAAGGGGATTTGCAAATATCGTCTCAAACGCTTTTTAGCTGTTCAGTTTTATTTTAGCCCGGGCAATGTATTTATCAATACTGCGCCCTTCATTTGAATTTGGATATTTCTGCTTCAATGTTTCGTAAATCTTCAAGGCTTCGGCAAAGTTATTTTTGCTTTCCAGCACGCCGGCAGCTTTCATCATGTAAACCGGAGTAGTCAGCTCATTGTCGGTTAAACCATACGCTTTTTTATATAAGTCCAGCGCTTTATCTGCTTGTCCAAGCTCCATGTAAGCATCGCCTTTTGCGCCAACAGCAATCGGTCCCAACAACAAATCATCAGTTGAAAATTTATCCAGATAGTTGATGGCATCCTGGTACTGCCCCATGTGCAAATAAGAAATACCAGCGTAGTAGCATGCCAGATTGCCAGCTTTGGTCGAGCCAAAGTCGTCGATAATATCAAGGAATCCCAATGCGCTGCCATCGCCATTTAACGCCAGGTTAAACGAATCTTTAGCAAAATACTGCTCAGCCATAAACATTTGTTCCTGAGCTTCTTTCCCTTTGGGTTGAAGATAAAATTTGTTGACCCCCAGTACTGCAGCAACTACTAAAACAATACCGCCGACAACGATCATCAGCATTTTTTGGTTTTTCTCAATATACTGTTCCGACTTAGTCAAAACATTCTCAACCTCGGTTAGATTATCAACCTGTTTGTTCAAATTGTCCTTTGCCATTGTATAAATTTCTTATTCGAAAATTGTGAGGCAAAAATAGACTTTTTTCAAAAACTACCACGCGAATCACGAACTAAAATTGGATATTAATCAACATATTGCTGTTTGTATCGTTACTGTTGAAAAAATTAGGTAGGCCGGCGTTTCGAAATTGTTTAGTTTTGTTCACCGAAAGAAGTTGAATCCATGTTTATAGAAGAATTGCGACTGGTAAATTTTAAGAACATCCGCGAAGCCGAGTTCCGGTTTTCTGACGGGTTGAACTGTTTTATAGGCAACAATGGAGCCGGTAAAACCAACCTGATGGATGCCATTTATTACCTGTCGTTTTGCAAAAGCTTCCTGAACCCCATTGATGCCCAAAACATCCGCCACGGAGAAGAATTCTTCATGATAGAAGGGAAATATCAACGACTGGATTCGGAAGAAAACATCTATTGCGGGTTAAAACAAGGGCAGAAAAAGATTGTCCGGCGAAATAAAAAAGTCTACAAAAAATTGTCGGAGCACATCGGGTTGCTCCCGGTTATTGTGGTAACACCTTCAGACAACGACCTGATTTCAGGAGGGAGCGAAGAACGCCGGAGATTTATTGATTCGGTTATTTCGCAGTACAATGCGGTTTACCTCGAGCAGCTGATACGTTACAACCGGGCCCTGCTACAACGTAATAACCTGCTCAAGCAATTTGCCACAACCAACTCGTTCAATCCCGAAATTCTGGAAATTTGGGACGAACAACTGATCCGGTACGGTTCGCTGATCCACCAAACGCGGGCTGAGTTCATTGCTCAATTTCAGCCAATCTTTCAGAAATATTATGAACTGATTTCAGGCGGAAAGGAAAAAGTCGGGCTCAAACATGTTTCGGATTTTTATTCCGACGATTTTTCAAAGATTCTGAAAGATTCGATCGCCCGCGACCGCATCCTTCAATATACTTCTGCGGGTATCCACAAAGATGACTTTGAATTTGCTCTGGGCGATTTTATGATGAGAAAACTCGGGTCACAGGGACAAAAGAAAACATACCTTGTTTCGTTAAAATTGGCCCAGTTCGATTTTATGAAGCAAGTCTCGGGCTTGACCCCGATTTTACTGCTCGACGATATTTTCGACAAGCTCGACAAACATCGGGTTGAGCAGATTGTAAACCTGGTTTCGGACGACCATTTTGGCCAGATTTTTATAACCGATACCAACCGTGAGCATCTCGACCAAATGATTGCCTCGCTGAATACCGAATCGCGAATTTTCACCATCAACGACGGAGCTGTAATTGAATAGCCATGAGAAAGAGCAAAACAGAAAGTTTACGCGATGTCCTGAAAAATTTCGTTCAGGAAAACCATCTGGAACGAAAACTAAACGAGGTCGAATTGATCCATTCGTGGGAATCGGTTATGGGAAAAACCATCATGCGTTATACCAAAAAGCTGAACATCCATAATAAAGTCCTGTTTGTCGAAACAACCTCTCCGATGGTCAGGAACGAACTAATTATGATGCGCGAGGAAATCCGTCAGCGATTAAACGAAGTAGTTGGCGAAGAAATTATTACTGCTATTATTTTCAAATAACCGCCGGCTAACGAATACCTTCTCCCAGATTGATGGTCAGGGAAATGTGATTGCTGGCCGCAGCCAGATGGTAACGCGCCGATCCGTAATCCAGACGAAAGCGTTTTATCTTGAACCCAAAGCCCCATGAAAATCCCACTGTCGACACCTTTTCGTCGAACTTAAGTTCCTGACGGCGCTGATAATTGTACCCGGCCCGGATCGAGAAATTGGGCGACGGCAGCAACTCGACACCCAGTAAGGCATGGCGTAAAAACTGCTTGCCAAAGCCTTCGTTTGTAATTTCTCCGGTTGCTTTATCTTCCGTTTCGTTGGCCAAGTCCCATTTTTGCAAATGCTGCATGGTAGCGCTTAACACAACCGGGGCATGCGCCAGCTTACGCGAAACGCCAAACTGTACATCAAACGGCAAGGTTTCCCGCTCAGCTCCTTCGTAATAAGTGGTTATCTGCGACCCGACATTTTTCAGCACAAACCCCAGCGTTGTTTGTTCGTTTTTACTGAAATAACTGAGGCCCAAATCGGCAGCCAACCCGAACGACTGGTAATTCTCGAACGACGATAAAATGGGCTTCAGGTTTACTCCGTACGCAAGCTGCCCCCTACGGTCGGACCAAAACAGGTTAAAAGCGTATTCGGCTGCATTAAACGTATTCCCGGTTTTCTCGCCCGAAGCAAGGGCCTCAACAAATTCGCCATAATTAATGTAATGGATCCCGATAGCCGTATTGCCGGGCAGACCGGTTTTAAACGAATAAGCAGCATAACCATAGCCTACCTTTTCGAAATAATCGACATAATTAACCACCATGACCTTATTCATGCCCTCGCTTAACAGCGACGGATTATGGCTGGCAGTATTCAAATCGCCAACATCTTTCAATGCCACCTGATTGCCACCCAAAGCCGCCATACGGGCCGAATTGGTTAAATTCAGAAATTCGTACGTATTCTCCCCGCCAATTTGAGCATTCACGATCGCGGGAAGAATTAAACCAAGCAAAAAGGCAACATAACGGGCTTTCGACATGAGTTTCCTGATTTTCCATTTCGGAGGGTACTCCGGAAATGGTTTATGATCTTTCAAACGCCAAATATATTTTTTTATTACCGGAAAACAGAAATTGTTCAATGAGAAAGTTTTTATTGATCCATTGAACCGAAAAGGCTGCCCCCACAGAGAACAGCCTTTTCGGATTGTTTTGTTTCAACAAAAGCTACTTTGCGCGCGAAATACATTTTAGCAGTTGTTCGCCTGTCCCGATACTGTAACCTGCGATGTGGGCAATCACCTCGCTTTTGTTCTGAAGGACGATGAAAACCGGCAGGTTCTCCTTACCGGCAAGCTTGGTTTCTGCAGCAAACGAACCAAGCAAATTCCAACCCTCGTCGATTCTAAACACAGTATTCTGAGGAAGCCTGCCTTTTATTTTTTCAATATCTTCCTTGTTTTGCACATAGATCGTCAGACTAACCCCGCCAGCCTCAAATGCCGGTTTTACCGGTCCAAACTCATTCAAGAAATGATTTCCTGGTTCGGTTGCCGGATTGATCCAGCCGACCACACATGCTCCGGGTCCCGGAGCGACCGAACCTTTCCAACTGGCAATCACTTTAGGCTTTCCGGCTTGCTCGTTAATAATCAGTTGCTTTGTCAGTTCCTCTCCTTTTCTCAGTTCAAAATATTCTTCGTGCACCAGCACGCTGCCATCGGCCATGCGGTTGCCCGTCAATAACTGATAATAACCGGGCTCCAGTTCCAGTTTCTCCGGGAGCTTGCTTAGCGGAGTTTCCCAATCGTAATCGAGCGTTTCGAACCGGTTATTTTTAAACCGGGCCAAGGTAAAGTGAATGTAATAAAGCGGTTCGTGCATTTTGCCTTTGGGGGCCTGCAACTTTACCCAAGCTTTTTCAGGCTGAACCTGATTTTCGACAGCAGCTCCGAACCCAACATTCAGCCATTGCCCGTTATAGTACTGCGGAACTTTGGTTGCCGGCTCGATGCGCGCGGGAATATTAAGCGAACGACAGGCTGCAACAAAAAACAGATCGCGACTAAACGCGTCGCTTCGTTTTAGTTGAAAAACACCGATCGGGCTAATTGCGATATTGTAATAATTATTAACCGTATCAATCACGATTTTCTGATTGATCCATTCAGTAAGTTTGGCTACAGTCTGCTCAGCAGTTGCCTGTTTCAGTTTCATCAAGCTATCCTGAAGAAATGACCGGTATGGCCGGATCATTTCAAGCTCGGCTCTCGGATTCAGAACGTACTTCTTTTCCATATCCGACAACTCCGGATTGCTGTTTAGTTGCGTAAAGCGAGAAAGGTGGTCGAGTAAAATATCCGATGGCGTATCGCGCAAATCTTTGGGCGCGATTTCTTCCAGCAAATTAAGAGCTGCATTTTTATTAATGGTTACCGCTTTTTTCAGATATGACTGAATTTCGCTCCAGTTACCCCGGCTTGCTTCCAGCACATTCCAGACCCGGTCTTTATCCAGCAAAAGCTCCCCTGCTAACGCTTCGGCTTTTTCGCGAGTTATAAATGTCGAGATATAAGCTTCCCGGATCGAATCTTCACGGGCAAAACGGATCTTGTTTGCTTCAGCTCCCTCCGGATTAACATCAGGGGCAGGTTTTGCAACCGGGGGCACATTTTCAAACGATTTTTTAAATGAATCGCCAACCCGATGCGACAGCACAAGGATGAAGGTATCCTGCGTTTCAACCGTAACTTTTTCAAGATTAAAACGTCCTTGCTTATCCGAAGCCAGTACCTGAATATCGCCATAGCCAGTCAGCAGCGAAGCTAACCCGTCGGCTTTTGTTGTTTGTTTTTGCAGCGGATAAAATTCGGCGTAATTGTACAAACCAAATTCAACTGCCGCCCCTTCAACCGGAGCCCCTTCCGGCGAAACAACCTTTACCACCAATTCTTTGGCCGGCGCATAATTCTCGAGCAGGTTCAGTTTGGCGTATTTATCGTAGCGGTTCAACACTTTCTCAGAACCGGAATAGTTCCCAAACGCATTGGTGTGCATCATCATGGCACGCAAGGCCGGCGCCGTGAACCATCCAATATTTAGCGCCGGCTCGGGCTCACAGGCCCCCATATATTTCCAGGCCCCGTTTATATAAACTTCGACCCACGCATGATTGTCATCCACATGAGCCCACCGTGGCGTATAAACCTGGCGGGCCGGAATGCCTACCGAACGCAGGGCCGTTACGGCAAATGTCGATTCTTCGCCACATCGCCCCCAAGCTGTCCGAACGGTCGAAAGCGGTGCACTGGTCCGGGAGTCGGACGGATGATAGTTGACCTTTTCGTGGCACCAGTGGTTTACTTCAAGCGCGGCCTGCTCGATGCTTAAGTCTTTTATGCGCGGATAAAGTTCGTGAAAGAAAACACTCCGGGCCGAGTCTAAGTTTTCATTATTAACCCGGTATGGCAATACAAAATGCCGAAACACATCTTCGGGAATCTCTCGGCCCCATTTAAATGTGTCGCGGGCGGCAAATGCCAGACGGACATTCTTCAGAAAAAAACCGCCATCGTAATCAGCCAGATCGTTCAACGGCATATAGGCGTATAAAAATTTCAGGGCCTCGGCCTCTTCGGTCGTCAGTTTTTCATTGAAAACCCCAAACAACTGAGCTGACCGGCTTGCCGCCATATTCCGGACTGACTCAAAATCAGATTCCACTTTGTCGCGATACGTTTCGTCGGTTATAAAATGCTTCTCTTCCTGTTTGCAGGAAAATGCTACCCCGATGAGTAAAGCCATCAGGAAAAATCCAATCGATTTCTTCATGCTAAAAAATTGGTTCGGTTATTAATAAAAATATACAACATCAGCTGGCCGTAACCGACAAACCAAAAGATAACAAGGGTAGTTAAATCAGAAGAATTGCTGAGGGTTTGTTTTTAAATCCGTAACAGATTTAAAAACTGCATTTCTTTATACGAAAGCCGAAGTAACAAAAAATCAGCGAAAATCCCAAGCCAACGAAAACAAGATAAAAAAGCAGTCAGGCGGAAGGTCCGCAGACTGCTTCATATCTCTGTTTTTTATAGGCTACCAGAGTTTCTCCGGATAAATTCCCCGATCGGTCAGACTTCGGACATGGCTAATAACAAACGGACGGTCTTCCTGGTAAGTAACCCCAAACCAGGGCGAGTCGGCTTTTAACACCTTTGTGGTGACAGTACCCGATTGGATCAGGCTAAAAACAACCGACGGAATATAAAACTCAGATTTGGGCTGGTTCAGATTGTCTTTGAGAAATTCGACAAACAAAGACTCCAAATGCTGAAAAAGGGACGGCTTAAAGCCCCAAAAGTTCATCGACACAATTTCATGGCCGGTAAGAGGCTGGCGTTCTTCGTTTTCATCAATACAAAAAACGCCGTTGGCGTCGCGCCCGATTTTGGTCACCTCGGTTATCCGGGCCAGGTTATCTTGGTGATCGGCAACACTCACCCCGCGCGACACAGTCCCAAAATCAGACAAGGTACGATCCAGCCGATAGCCCACCATCGAATATTCATTTTCAGAAGATGACTCTTTAAAGAAATCGGCCAGTACCTGATAAGCGCCTGCCCCGTAAAAATCGTCGGCATTAATCGCAGCAAAAGGTTCGTGAATTACATCCCTGGCCATCAAAATCGCATGCCCGGTCCCCCATGGTTTTACGCGATCTTCCGGAAGAACAAATCCATCGGGCAGTTTATCCAGTTCCTGACAGACATATTCGACTTGTATTTTACCGTCTAATTTCCCGGCAAAACGGGCTTTAAATTCATCGGCAAAGCTTTCGCGGATTACAAAAACGACTTTCCCAAACCCGGCTCGGATCGCATCATAAATCGAATATTCCATGATAGTTTCACCATTCGGTCCTACCGGGTCAATTTGTTTTAACCCGCCGTAACGGCTACCCATTCCGGCTGCAAGTATCAAAAGTGTTGGTTTCATCTATGAAGTTGTTTGTATGAGGTTTCAGCTTATCGAAAAACCAAACTGTTTCATCTGTAAATAATTTGTTTTTAAGTTGTCAGATGGAATAGCCATGATCCGGTTATTATTTTCATTATCTGCTGGTGTTTGCAAATCATGGCTATTTCATCCTGGTTTTTTCGATTCAGAAATTTACTCTTCGTCTTTATACCAGCTGGCGTAAAGCTGATACGCTTTCGCAATCCGGAGAATCTCGCCCTGCAACAATTCCGGGCTGATATCTTTAATTTTCACGGCAGGAATGCCTGCATAAACAGCTCCGGACTCAATACGGCTCCCCTTGGTTACCACCGATCCGGCAGCAATAATCGAGTTCGACTCAACCACGGCATCGTCGAGCACGACGGAGTTCATTCCAATCAAAACATTGTCGTGAATGGTGCAACCGTGTAAAATAGCGCCATGGGCAATGGTCACATTGTTCCCGATATTTGTCGCCGACTTCTGATAAGTTCCGTGAATTACGGCCCCATCCTGAACGCTGACATTGTTCCCCAGCCGAATGTAGTTAACATCGCCCCGCAGTACCGTGCTATACCAAATGCTGCAACCGTCGCCGGTTACTACATCCCCAATAACTGCTGCATTTTCAGCGATGAAACAATTGTTTCCAAACGCCGGAGTTTTCCCGTTAAGTTTTCTGATTATTGCCATTATCTGTATTCAATTTAAATTGACACAAAGATAGGAAAAGCCCGAAATAATGTAAAAAGTAAGGGTTTCTCTTGTTAATAAATGGTTATTTTTGCTGCCACTCAAAATGGCAAAGCCTTTTATGAGTCGGGACAGCTGCTGATAATTTCATATTTTTGAGCATATATTTCCGACGAATTAAAAGCAAAATTGTAGGTAATAAAATAAAATGTCACATGAAAGACGCAAAAGTTATTGAACTCGAAGAGGTCACCATTCGGTTTTCAGGAGATTCCGGAGACGGTATGCAATTAACCGGGTCACTATTCTCCGATACCACGGCCCTTTTCGGAAATGACATCTCCACATTCCCCGATTACCCTTCCGAAATCAGGGCCCCTCAGGGAACAGTTGGCGGTGTATCTGGTTTCCAGGTACAATTTGGGAAGAAAAAAATTACCACGCCCGGCGATTATGCGCACGTATTGATTGCAATGAACCCGGCGGCAGTAAAAGCAAACGCGAAATTTATGAACCCTGGCGGCACCATCATTTACGACGTTGATGCTTTTACCGAAAAGAACCTTCAGAAAGCATTATTCAAAACAAACGACCCGTTTGCTGAATGCAATCTGGATGATTATTTCAAAATTCCGGTCCCGATCACCAGTTTGACCAAAGAGAGTTTGAAAGAATTCGAATTGGACAACAAGAGCGTTCTGCGGAGTAAGAATATGTTTGCCCTTGGGCTTGTTTGCTGGATGTTTGACCGTTCGCTCGATTACATCGAAAGTTTCATCAACAAGAAATTTGCGAAAAAACCGCTGGTCGTTGCATCGAACCTGAAAGTTCTGCGCGATGGTTACAACTACGGAATGAACATGCAGCACATGACCCCTCAGTATATTGTGCACCCTGCGCCAATCGAAAAAGGAACTTATCGCAATATTAACGGGAACCACGCAACGGCTTGGGGCTTAATCGCCGCTGCCGAAAAAGCGGGCCTGCCCCTGTTCATTGGTTCATACCCCATTACTCCGGCAACCGACATCCTGCAAGCGCTTGCCGAGCGTAAAGACCTTGGCGTAAAAAGTTTCCAGGCCGAGGATGAGATTGCAGGGATCTGTACCTCAATCGGCGCGGCGTTTGCCGGAAATCTGGCCGTTACTTCCACGTCGGGCCCTGGTTTCGCATTAAAATCAGAAGCGCTTGGGCTCTCTGTCATGGCCGAACTACCATTGGTTGTCGTGAATGTTCAACGCGGTGGCCCATCAACCGGCCTTCCGACCAAAACAGAACAATCAGACCTGTTACAAACATTATACGGACGGAATGGAGAAAGCCCGGTTGTTGTCCTGGCTGCCAGCACTCCGTCAGACTGTTTCTACTATGCCTTCTTTGCAGCCAAAATTGCGCTCGAACGGATGGTGCCGGTTGTATTGCTAACCGACGGCTTCCTCGGAAACGGCAGCGAACCCTGGCGTGTTCCATCAATGAGCGAGCTTCCAACCATCACGCCGCGCTTTGCAACCGACCCGGCGACCTTCAAAGCCTACAAACGCGATGAGGAAACCTTGTCCCGCGAGTGGGCAATTCCGGGAATGGCCGGGTTCCAACACCGCATTGGCGGTCTGGAAAAGAACATCGACGGAAATGTGAGCCACGATCCGGAGAACCACCAAAAAAACAGCGAATATCGTGCAGCCAAAGTCGAAAAAGTAGTCGATATGCTCCCTGAGCTGGAAGTTTGCGGCGAACCAGAAGGCGATCTGCTGGTTGTTGGCTGGGGCGGTACCTTCGGACACTTGGTCAGCGCTGTTCGCGAAATGCATAACGAGGGTAAAAAAGTTAGCCTTGCCCACTTCAACTATATTAAGCCTCTGCCAAAGAATACGGCCGACGTGTTCAGTAAGTTCAGAAAAATTGTGGTTTGTGAGTTAAACATGGGCCAATTTGCCAGCTATTTGCGAGACAAAGTGCCCGGACACACCTACCACCAGGTAAACAAGCTGAAAGGACTGCCTTTCACAGTTATCGAGCTTAAACAAAATTTTTACAAATTACTGGAGGATTAATCATGGCTGAAACATATACTGCAAAAGACTTTAAAAGCGGAAGCGAAGTTCGCTGGTGCCCCGGATGTGGCGACCACGCCATCATCAATTCGGTTCAAAAAGCCATGGCTGACATGGGTGTGCCGCACGAAAAATTTGCCGTTATTTCCGGGATCGGTTGTTCATCCCGCTTCCCTTACTACATGAGCACTTATGGGTTCCATACCATCCACGGCAGGGCGACGGCAATTGCATCGGGGGTTAAATCGGCCAATCCGGACCTGACGGTTTGGGTCATCACCGGCGACGGCGACGCGTTGGCTATCGGAGGAAACCACTTCATACACATGATACGCCGCAACCTCGATCTGAATGTGGTTCTGTTCAACAACAAAATCTACGGATTGACCAAAGGACAGTATTCACCAACAACCGACCGCGGTTTTATCACCAAAACCTCGCCATTTGGAACAGTTGAAGATCCGTTCAATCCAGGCCAGTTGGTATTGGGCGCCCGCGGAACGTTCTTTGCCCGCGGAATCGATAACAACGTAAAACACACATCTGAAGTCCTGTTAGAAGCTGCGGCCCACAAAGGAACTTCGGTGGTTGAAGTGTTGCAGAACTGCGTGATTTTTAACGATGGCATCCACGACCAGATAGCCGACCCGAAATACCGGAACGAACGTCTGATTTTCCTGAAACACGGCGAGCCAATGATCTTTGGCGACAATCAGGATAAAGGACTGATCATGGAAAAAGGAAAGCTAAAAGTAGCTGTGATTGGCGAAAATGGCATCACCCGCGACGACATTCTGGTACACGATGCCACAGAACCAGACCCGTCGCTACACATGTCGCTGATCAACATGGCCTATCCCGATTTCCCGGTTGCCATGGGCGTCATTCGCAACGTTGAAGCGCCGGTTTATGATCAGGAAATGAAAAAACAAATCGAAAAAGTACAAGCAACCCGCAAAATAACCTGCATGGACGAACTATTGAATTCAGGAAACACCTGGGTTGTCGATGGCCCGAACTGCAGCGAGCCAGTCAGCTTTTTCGATAAAAAATGTTTCGTTTCTGAATAATCAGACACAAAATATGTTCTAAAAAAGGGAGGCCAAAAGCCTCCTTTTTTCGTTGGTTTTAGTACCCGATTTTTTTCTAATTTAACCTGAAATTGGAACAGGCCTGTCCCTTTCCGCTTTCGGCAAAACCATGAGAGATTTAGATTCAATTACATTATCGTCGATATATAAACAAAAGAAAAGCGACCGCGATATTTTCGAAGAACTGATGCCCACCAAGGTCAAAGAGGTTCTGCTGGTTGCCACCTTGTACGACAGTTATTCCATCGTCCGCGAAGGACAGTTTACCGACAAGATCTTTGGTGAATTTCTGCAACTCAACCTGTATACTTATCCGCGTTTTACGGCTGTAAACAGCGAAGCCGACGCCCTGAAAATGGTCCACAACCGGACATTCGACATGGTTATTATCATGGTCGGGGTCGACAAACACAACCCCGTGCGAATTGCCGAGCTCATCCACCGGGAACAAAAAGCGCTGCCGGTTTTGCTGCTGGTGAACAACAATGGCGACCTGCGCTATTTCCAGGCAAAAGCGCAATATCTGGGCGGAATTGACAGGGTATTCGTCTGGAATGGGAACTCCAACGTTTTCCTCGCCATGATCAAATACATCGAAGACAAAAAAAACGTGGAGGCCGACACCCGCAACGGAAATGTCCGCGTAATCCTGCTGGTTGAAGATTCCATTCAGTATTACTCGCGCTACCTGCCCATGCTCTACACCACGATCATGACGCAAACCCAAAACTTAGTCGAAGACGAATCGGCCGACGAACTGCACATGATCCTGAAGATGAGGGCCCGCCCCAAAGTGATCCTGGTAAGTACCTACGAAGATGCCGTAGCTATTATCAAAAAGTATAAAGACTACCTCCTGACCGTTATTTCGGATGTGAAATTTTCACGAAACGGGGTCGACGACGAAACAGCCGGAGTTGAACTGCTCCGGTATGTCAATTCGGTTTTAAGTTTCCCGATTCCCGTTCTGCTGCAAAGCCACGATGTAAACAATGCACAAAAAGCACGCGAAGTTGGCGCCGAGTTCATCAATAAAAATTCCGAAAGCCTCTCGATGGACATTCACAACTACATTTACCGGCGCCTGGGCTTTGGCAGTTTTGTGTTTAAAGATAAAAAAGGCGTACCGCTGATGGTTGCCCGCAATCTTTCGGAGTTTGAAGAAATGTTCCGGTTGGTCCCCGACGAAGCGCTCACCTACCATGGCCAGCGAAATGCTTTTTCGACCTGGCTGATGGCGCGCGGCGAAATCAATATCGCCGAACAACTGTTGCCCGTCAAACTCGAAGACTTTAACAATGCCGAAGAACTACGCCAGTTTTGCCTGGACGTGTTTGAAAAAGTCAAGCTCCAGAAACTACGCGGACGAATTATCAACTTCGATCCGGCCCTTGTTGCAGGCGACCGCTATATCAGCCGCTTGGGAAAAGGCTCGCTGGGCGGGAAAGGGCGTGGAATGGCCTTCATGTGCAACTTTATCGAGAACATCAACTTTTCGCAGATTATTCCGGAACTGAATATCCGCATCCCTTCGACGGCCATTATCGGGACAACCGAGTTCGACAAATTTCTGGAAGCCAACAACCTGTACGAAGAAATCTATTCGATCAACGATTACGACCACATCCGGTCGGTGTTCCTGCAATCGACGCTGAGCGAAGAATTACGCGAAAAACTGTTCCGCTACCTCGAAAAAATGGACAAACCCTTGGCAATCCGATCTTCCGGCTTGTTCGAAGACTCGCTTATGCAGCCCTTTTCCGGAGTTTATGCAACGTACCTGATCCCGAATAACCATCCGGACATCTTTGTCCGCTACCAGCAATTGGTCGGAACCATCAAACTGGTTTATGCCAGTATTTTTACTGAATCGGCCGTTTCGTACTTCGATGCGGTAAACTACAAGATTGAAGAAGAAAAAATGGCCGTAATCATTCAGGAAGTAGTCGGTCATGAATATAACCAGCGGTACTATCCGTCGCTAAGCGGTGTTGCCCAGTCGTACAATTTTTACCCGGTTTCGTATATGGAACCGGAAGATGGGTTCGCTGTTTCAGCTATTGGGCTTGGCATGTACGTCGTCGGCGGCGAAAACGCTTACCGCTTCTGCCCCAAATACCCGACAATTAACGCCATGGCGGTCCGCGACCTGGTCCGCGACTCGCAGAAAGAATTTTACGCCATCGACCTGAGCCACAAAACCATCGACCTGGATCATGGCGGCGAGGATTTGGCCATTAAGAAATATAAGATTTCCGAAGCCGAAATCGACGGGGTCCTCCAACACTGCGCCTCGGTTTACGACCGGGAAAATGATGATTTGGTCCCCGGGCTCAACCAACCGGGCCAGCGGGTTGTCGATTTTGCCAACATTTTAAAATACAATCAGATACCACTGGCCGAAACACTGCACTTTTTATTGAGGCTTTTCCGTGAAGCGATGGGGTCGCCTGTTGAAATTGAATACGCCGTCGATCTGGAGAAAGGAGCTGACGGCAAACCAACATTTTACCTGTTGCAAATAAAACCACTCATCCGGAAAGAAGACAACATGGAGGTAAATCTCGGTGAATTTGACCCCCAGAAAGTGCTGATGACTGCACACCGCGGCATGGGAAACGGCCACGTGAAAGGCATCAGGGATGCAATTTATGTTGTGCCCGGAAAATTTGACAAACTGAAAACCCGCGAAATAGCAACCGAGATAAGCCACTTTAACCGGAAAATGGAGCTGTTGCGCACCGAATATGTGCTGATTGGGCCCGGACGCTGGGGAACCCGCGACCCATTTACCGGAATCCCGGTATTATGGGCACAAATCTCGAAAGCCCGCATCATTATCGAAATCGGCTTAAAAGATTATCCGCTCGACGGCTCGCTGGGCTCGCACTTTTTCCACAACGTCACCTCGATGAACGTGGGCTATTTTTCGATTCCGCATAATTCATCCGACTCTAAAATCAATCTGGATGTTCTGGCCGAACTTCCGGCTGTTGACGAGGGCAATTACATCCGCCATGTTCAGTTCCCTAAAGATTTGACCATTCTGATGGACGGGAAGAACAGACAAGCATTGATCTCATTCGAATGATAAAAAACGAGGGCTTCACACCGGTGAAACCCTCATTTCATAAATATCTGTCTTTTGGAGCGCTTAAACCAGCCTGGCCTTCAGTACCGCCAGTTCGGCTTTTAGTTTTTCTAAATCATCGAGCAAATTGCTTTTCGAGCTGGCATCGTTAAAACGCTCTTTATGCTTCTGGAAAAGCTCTTTGTAATAATCAGCGCCCTTCACGAGGTTCTCCTGAAATGTTTGAAAAACTTTCTTTTGTTTATCCGAAAACGGCTTAATAGTTTCTTCAATTTTACCGCCCAGATAATCAATGCACATTTTCAATTCTTTCAGGAACATATTCGGACGATCGGTCCGCTCAATGATGTTGGTGCGTCCATATATGTGATCGACCATCGTATCGAGCGAAACTGTCTTATTGAAATACGCCAGGTTCGGGCCCGGACAAACAATAACATTGCGGCCTTCGATACGGGTATCCAGCTCGTTGTCGATCAGAATAGAGTTGGTCAACCCGTTGCAAAGACAAGCTTTATCGGTTATGCGAAAAAGCTCGCGGTCGTATTCTTCCCGGCTCAGCCCCTTCTCGTTCAGTTCCTGAATTTTCTTGCGCTGGTACTCTTTCGATGCGGTGCAAACCCCTTCTGCCCCATCCATCGGGGCCAACGCCAGATATTTCTTTGTGCAGGCATAACCCGGTTTTCCAGCGCTGTTTTGTGCCTCCTTTTGCCGGTCCATGCTATTGCCGCGCACATTGTTGAACAGAACCCCCAGCGGCGAAACTTCGCTCAGGTACAAATCTTCTTCGGTCGCATTACAAAGTAACTGTCGCGTTTCGTGATCCATGCTCACGGCATCAGGAACCAGCAAAAACGGAGTTCCCCACCCCACCGAATCCAGCTCGTAGTAATCAATCAGGAATTGGTGCTCGCCGGCCGTGCCTACGCCCCCCTGTGCCGTAATTTTCACCTGGAAAGGTTGCTCCGGAACCGGTTTCCCTTTTTCGTGCAAAGCCTTTACATAAATAGAATGAACGGCATCGACCAACTCGGTCCGCCCATTCTTGAACTCTTCGAGTACCGGTCCCATCAGATATCCATCGGTTGCAAAAGCATGGCCCCCGCAATTTAGTCCCGACTCGACGCGATATTCCGAAACCCAAATCCCTTTTTTGGCCAGAAAACGCCCTTGCACCAACGCCGACCGATAATCGCTGACTTTCAGGATAATCCGCTTTTTAAGTATCAGGTTCTCGTCCGGGTAAAAATCGTCGAACTCTTCGATGTAACTGTACAAACGAGGGTTCATCCCAGCCGAAAGCACCAGCGACGAGTTGAGCTGACTCTTGGCAAAACCGCGTAAAGCCGCATGGGCATCGTTAAACTCGACCGGCAGCTTTTCGCCATCTTCAAAGCGGTCGCGGTCGAGTTTCGACATGATATTCACATCGATATCGCCTGCCACTAAATTTTCGTTTACCCACTCCGGAAGTTTTCCCCGGAAATTATCGGTTTTTACCAGTTGATTAAACTTTTGCCGGAGCGCCGACATATCTGGTAACAGCTTAATGTAGCGGTCAATCTCTTCTTCGGTTTGAGCAACCGATTTCTTCAGGTTCTCAAATTTCTGCCTGACAACTTCCTGTATCGTATCCAGATAGGCGGTAATACGCCTGGCCCGATGATCTTCGGTTTTTGTCGGAATGGCCTGAAACGGAAGGTTAAACTTTTTACAGTAAAATTCCCGCATCTTTTCCATCAAAATGTCGTCGACAATCGATATCACCGAGCTAATTCCCAGATGGGCCACCCGGGCCGGCGTATCGACAGTATAACATAAGCCCAATACGGGAATATGAAATGAATGTGGATGTGTTTGATAACTTATCATGAATCTCAGAAAAAAATATCGGGCGAAGGTACGACATTGAACCTTGCAATAAAAACTTAATTACTCAATTCGGAAAAGAATCTCGGATTATTTCGGTTTTTCACAAAGATTAACAAACTCGATTAAAACATTTCGGTTTTTTAGTCGGGAAAATCAGACAATATCGGATCGGGAACACCTCAATTGGGCCCTGTTCCCTGATGTCAAAGAAATTTTCACTTCTGTTTAAATTTTCATTTAACGACTGCTAAAAAATTAGTTGATCGAGAAATTTTAAACTCAATCTTATCACGTTTCAAGCACCCCAAGCCCGGTATCACAAACCAACCAGGTACCCGATTCAACCAAAGAGCATTCGTTGCCTTAGATCCGGCCCTTGACGTTTTTCTTTTTTAAGCATTCCTGAAATTTCCTGAATAAACCGTCGCCAGCGGGTTTTCGGCTTCTTAAAAAGTATTAATTTTAAATTTTGTTTTCTCCTGAAAACAGGACGAAGACAAGCGAGTGAGTTTTTTTTACGGGAAATAGAAACAAACAGGTTTTGGCACAGGAATTTATCATCGGATTAACCGAACACCGGATTTTCGGAAATGTTTTTGTTCCGCTCATGATGGAGCCCAACGGATCGTTTTACACAATCCGGAAGGTGGTAAAATCGTACGATCTGAAGAACAACACGCTGCAACTGAGCGCCGACCAAATCGAGTTGGTCAAACTAATCGAGGCATACAGCGACGAAGCCCTGGTCCGCAAGTTCGCACGAAAAGCCGAGAGTAGCAGCTTTTTCCAGAACATGAACGACGATCTGTTCCAAAATGTCATCAGCCCATACATCGACCGGCACATCATCCAGTGTGTCGAAATCCTGATGAAACGCCAGACCCGCGTTTTCCAGAAACAAGCCAAATATGCCAACCTGTACGACGAAGACCAAATTGTGGTCAACAGCCAATACTCCGACTATGTGTTCCGTTTCCGGAGAAACGAATCGGGCACGCATTACAGCCTCGCGTTAAGCCACGAAGGGCAACCACTCGATTTGTTGCACAAAACAGTCAGGCTGGTGTCGAACAACCCCTGCTGTATCGTATTTCGCGATCGGTTATACGCCTTTCGCAACTTACCGGCCAAGCGCTTGCTCCCGTTTTTTACCAATCCGGAAGTCTCTGTCGCACCGGCAGTCGAAGAAAAATATTTCCACACCTTTGTACTGAATACCATTCGCGAGTTCCCGGTCGAGGCCAGCGGGTTTTCTATTGTAACGCAAGAACCGGTAAAAAAGGCCGTACTGGTACTCGAATCCGGCGAAACCCAGGATCCGGCTTTCAAACTCCGTTTCAGCTACGACACCAACGAAGTTGCCCCCGACTCGCCATCGCAAACCGTTGTGTCGATAGAATATACCGCCGGGAATTACCTGTTCCGGAAATTTACGCGCGACCCGAACTGGGAAAAGCAGCAAATTGCTCAATTAAGACAGGCCGGGCTTCTGGAAACGAACGGAAAATTCTGGCCGGCAAACACCCATCAGTTACCAACTCAGGAAAAACTTTACCGCTTGGTAAACTGGCTCAGCGACCACAAAAAAGAGCTGCAGCAGGCAGGTTTCCGCATTCGTCAAAGCGACACAGGAAAACAATATTTCACCGACACACAAGCGCTCGATATCGAAGTAAAAACCACGCAAGACTGGTTCGATATTTATGCCACCGTACGTTTTGGCGATTACCACATCCCATTCCTAAAACTGCGCCACCACATTGCCAACGGTATTCGCGAGTATGTGCTGCCATCCGGACAAATCGCCATTTTGCCCGAAGAATGGTTTTCGCAATACCAGGAACTGATCCCCTTTGGCAAAGCCGATGGCAATCTGTTGCGCTTCCGGAAGCATCACTTTCAGTTACTCGAAAAGAACGTGAAAGGCATCGACCGGAGCTATTTTAACCGCCTCACCGGATTGAACGGCCCCCACACCGAAAAACCGTCCCTCCCCAAAAAACTGCGGGCCAAACTGCGCGCCTACCAGGAAGACGGATTTGGGTGGATGTACCGCCTGCAACAACAACGCTTTGGCGGATGCCTAGCCGACGACATGGGGCTCGGGAAAACCCTGCAAACCATCACCCTGCTGCTGAAATCACAAAAACCGGTTTACCCGCAAATTTACGAAGGCCTGTTTGCCGGGCTCAAAGTGGAAACACCCATCCAGCCAGCTTCGTTAGTCGTAATGCCAACATCGCTGGTGCACAACTGGGGCAACGAACTCCGAAAATTTGCCCCTTCGCTGAAAGTATTCAAATATGTTGGCACCCAGCGAAAAAAGTCGTCTGATTTTCAGAACATCATCGACCAGTACGATGTAATCCTGACCACGTATGGCACGGTGCGAAACGATATAGAGATGCTGGGCGAACACGAATTTTTTTACGTCATCCTCGACGAAAGCCAAAATATAAAAAACGCCGGATCGAAAACCTATCAGACTATTTCGCAACTAAAATCGCAACACCGGCTGGTGCTGACCGGCACACCCATCGAAAACTCGCTGTCGGACTTGTGGTCGCAAATGAATTTCCTGAACAAAGGACTACTCGGGAACCAGCAATATTTCAAACGCGAATTTATCACGCCCATCGAAAAACGCGACGACAAAAACCAGCAAGCCAAGCTGCAAATGCTGATCCGCCCGTTTGTGCTGCGCCGCACCAAAGAGGAAGTGGCCAAAGATCTTCCGCCACTAACCGAACACATCCGGTTTTGCGAAATGCCCGGCAGTCAGAAAGAGGTGTACGAAAAAGAAAAGTCGCAAATCCGAAATGCCATCCTGCAAACCATCGAAACCGAAGGCATGGAAAAATCGGGGTTCTTGGTATTGCAGGGGCTTACGCGCCTGCGACAATTGGCCAACCACCCGTCGATGATCGAAGGCTCGGAAAGCACCGAATCGGGCAAGTTCGATGAAATTTACAATTGCCTGCACGACCTGGTTGCCGAAAACCACAAGGTATTGATTTTCTCCTCGTTTGTCAAACACCTCGACTTGTTGCGCAGGCGCATCGAGCACAAAGGCTGGAAATATTCGCTGCTCACCGGAAAAACAGCCAACCGCGCCGAAGTGATCAACACATTCCAGAACGATCCGGAGAACCGTATTTTCCTGATTTCGTTGAAAGCCGGCGGCGTTGGCCTCAACCTGACTTCGGCCGACTACGTGTTCATCATCGATCCGTGGTGGAACCCCGCTGCCGAAAACCAGGCCATCAACCGCGCGCACCGCATTGGGCAAGATAAAAAAGTGATTGTTTACCGATTTATCACCGAGGGCACCATCGAAGAAAAAATTCAGGTCCTGAAAGCCCGAAAATCGGCCCTGGCCGAAAAGTTTATCAACTCGAACAACCCGTTTAAAACCATTACCAAAGAAGAAATCCTGAGCTTGTTTAGTTAATGCCCCATTGTCCTCAATTACAGGGATTTGTCAGCTATTAACTGTATGATTGACCATCTGTCTTAATCCTTCATTTGCCGGAAGTTACTCTCTGATCCTTTAGACATCAGACATTAGACATAGAAGAAACTGTTTAAATTTTATTTGTCTACCATACTCACCCCTGTCGCATCTTCGATGCGCCGCCCCTCTCTATGCATAGAGAGGGGGAAAGACCGGGTTACCGGGCTTGGGGTGAGTGAAATATGATAAAATTGAGTTTAAAACTGTTTACGAAGAAGAAGACTTAATCCTTCATTTGCTGGAAGTTACTCTCTGATCCTGATTTTCGACACAAGGGAAACCGCCGTTCTTAAAGTCTTAATCCTTCATTTGCTGGAAGTTACTCTCTGATTGCTATCGAAAAAGACATTTTGGACGAATTGAATGATGTCTTAATCCTTCATTTGCTGGAAGTTACTCTCTGATTAAAATTAATGAACAACCAGGCAATTGTTTCAGGGCAGTCTTAATCCTTCATTTGCTGGAAGTTACTCTCTGATAGTACTCGCTCCCAACTGATTGGGAATTATTCGAAACAGTCTTAATCCTTCATTTGCTGGAAGTTACTCTCTGATCTTAAAACGATGACAACTTTAGAAATCTACAAAAATGTCTTAATCCTTCATTTGCTGGAAGTTACTTTCTGATGTTTCAGATGCTCCACGATTAGAACTGTTTGCAAGGGTCTTAATCCTTCATTTGCTGGAAGTTACTCTCTGATTGCACTTTAAATTCAAATACAGATGAAAATTCAAATTGTCTTAATCCTTCATTTGCTGGAAGTTACTCTCTGATAGTACATGTCCGACACATACACAGTTACACGTTGGCCGGTCTTAATCCTTCATTTGCTGGAAGTTACTCTCTGATGACAAGGTTTTAACGACATACCCGATGATGTTGATTTAGTCTTAATCCTTCATTTGCTGGAAGTTACTCTCTGATAGCTATTTTACCAATCGACTCTTATACAGCAAGTTATTCATTGATTTTAAGAATAAATACGGTTGTAAGACTTGTTTTTTCATGTGTTTTTTAATTCTACTTTAACAGATTAGAAAAATGTGCACAATTCGTTGGCATTCTTTATCTTGTATTTGTTTTAGTTGTTGATTATTAGTACTTTAGAAGCGTAATAGAAAAACAGATTTATCGTTCAGAGCAATGTTTAATA
>JAJUGZ010000067.1 GCA_029265715.1 Bacteroidota bacterium | reverse complement strand
ATAGGCCTAGCATATTGATATTCTTCATTGTTGCTCTTTTTTGTACTGTAAAATAGGCAATCTAACCATATATCCCATGCTTAAAATATTAACAATTAAACAAATATATTAACATTGGGTTTTTAGAGATGCCCTTTAGTATAATCCGGGCATTCCGGCTGTTTGTTTTGATTTCGCTGGCTCCCTTTTTTGTCGGGTCAACCCGAAAAATCAAGCGGAGTACGAATTGGTTTAACCATGTGTAAAAACAGTTCATGGGGCAAAAAGTTTTTTTCACGGTTTCTCTGGCAATATAGCCCAAAACACAAAAACCTTTGCTAACGGGCTGTTCTCATTTTCAAATTATTATTTTTGGCATTGTCAACTAAACCCGATAAAACAACTTATTATGAAACAGATTTTTTCGTTCCTGCTTCTTGGCTTGTTGGCGTTTTCGGCCTCGTTTGCCCAGGAACCTCAGCGTCCGGGGCCGCAGCCTGCTCCCGAAACCGGTGAAAAATTTAAAGTCGGAATGGCCGGTTATTCCTTCGTTAAGTTTGATTTGGACAAAACCCTCGAAACCATGCAACGCGCCGATGTGCATTATTTGTGCATCAAAGATTTTCATTTGCCATTGAACAGCACCGACGAGCAAATTGCTGCTTTTCATGAGAAACTGAAATCAAAAGGGGTGACCGGGTATGCCGTTGGTCCGATTTACATGAAAACCGAAGCCGAAGTTGACCGTGCTTTTGAATATGCCAAACGGGTAGGGGTGAAACTGATTGTTTGTGTGCCTAATTATGAATTGCTGCCGTATGTCGACAAAAAAGTAAAAGAATATGATTTTCGGGTAGCTATTCACCTTCATGGGCCGGATATCGCTATTTATCCGGATGCACAGGATGTATGGGACCATGTAAAGGATCTGGACCCGCGCATTGGGATGTGCCTGGATGTTGGGCATGATACCCGCAACGGGAAAGATCCGGTTGCCGACCTGAAAAAGTATCACGCCCGCGTGTTCGATATGCACATCAAAGATGTGACCGGAACCACCAAGTTGGGATATTCACTCGAAATTGGGCGTGGTGTGATTGATTTCCCTGCCTTGGTACGCGCTTTACGCGAAGTTGGGTACGATGGTGTTTGCAGCTTGGAACACGAAAAGGATATGAGCGACCCGTTTATGGGAATTGCCGAGTCGATTGGGTATTTCCGCGGTGTCATTGAAGCAACCAGGTAGCCATAGGGTCGTGGCGAGAAATCGAAAAAATGAACGTAAATATTTGTTAACGGGTGGAAATTATGCATTTGCATGGGGCACAACCGACGATTTATTTAACTAAACTTGTGATGTTGCGAAAAGCGTCGATCGAACATTAAATCTGCAGATCTGGTAACTTTTCAGAAAACTGTACTTGACCTAAGCCAAGAATCTATGAAGCATTCTACGTTTTTATCTTACCTGTGCCTGATCGGTATTATATTAGGACTATTTGTTTCGTGCAAGAAACAAGGAGCAGGCAATAACAATCGGGCGGGTAGTTCCCCGGTTGTTCCGGTCGATGGTTTTGTGGTATCGGCCTCGCGTTTCGAAAACACCATGACGGCAACTGCCAACCTGTTGCCTGCCGAGAGTGTTGAAATTAAAGCGCCTGTTTCGGGAACAGTGCTATCCATCCATTTCAAAGAAGGTCAAAGCGTGTCGGCGGGGCAGTCTCTTGTTCATATCGACGACCGCATATGGGAAGCCCAGATTAAAGGCTATAAAGCCCAACTGGTTTCGGCCCGGAGCGATCTGGAGCGGAAACAACAGTTGCTGAAAGCCGAAGGCGCCAGTCAGGATGAGGTCGATAAGGCCCAATCGACCGTCGATCAGCTGGAGGCTAAAATCGATGAACTTTTCGTGTATGTGTCGCTGGCTGCTGTCCCTGCACCATTTGCCGGGCGGGTTGGGATGCGCGATTTTAGTGTTGGAGCTTATTTGTCGGCAGGACAGGTAATTACGACGATCGCCCAGGCGTCGAAACTGAAAATCGATTTTAACCTTCCCGGGAAATATGTTGGTCAGATTAAGGTGGGCGATCAGATAAAACTGCTGGCCGGGGGCGACACATTGCAGGCCCCCGTTTATGCCATAAACCCGGTTGTCGACGAAGCTTCGCGCAGCATTCAGGTGCGGGCTTTGCTGGATAACAAAACCGGCCTGGCACCGGGCGACTTTGCCGAAGTGGAACTGCCGCTCGATGTAACCGATCGGGCGATCATGATTCCGACAAGCGCGGTGGTTCCGGAGCTGGGCGCCGAAACAGTTTATTTGGCGGTAAACGGCAAAGCAGGCAAACGAAAAATAACCAGCGGGTTGCGAACCGATAAATATGTTCAGGTATTGGATGGCCTTTCGGCAGGTGATACGCTTATTACCAGCGGACTGATGCAAATACGAGAAGGAATGCCTGTTAAAATCAGAAAAACCGAAAGCTTCTCCAACCTATGAACTTATCCGACCTAAGTATTAAGCGCCCCGTGATGGCGACCGTGTTTGCAATTGCGATTGTCCTGTTCGGGATTGTTGGGTTTATGGCGCTTGGCGTTCGAGAATACCCCAGTGTCGATCCTCCGATTGTGACTGTTTCTACCAGCTATGTGGGGGCCAACGCCGAGATTGTTGAATCGCAGATTACTGAAATTCTGGAAGAGGCGGTTAACAGTGTGGCCGGTATCCGTACGCTGAGTTCGGTCAGTTCGGACGGGCGTAGTACGCTGACCATTGAGTTTGATACCGGTATGGACCTTGACAACTGTGCAAACGACGTACGCGACAAGGTTTCGGGCGTTGTTTCGCGTTTGCCCGACGATGCCGACCCCCCGGTGGTTTCGAAAGCCGATGCGGATGCCCAGTTCATTTTGTCGGTCACGGTTCAGAGCGATAAGCGCGATTTGCTTGAGCTGACCGAAATCGGGAACAATATTTTCAAGGAACGGTTACAGACCATCCCCGGTGTAAGTAATGTGCGCATTTGGGGCGAACGCAAATATGCCATGCGTATCGAGATCGACCCGGTGAAATTAGAAGCATACCAACTCACTCCCACCGATATCCGAACCGCCTTAGCGGCTCAAAACATTGAGCTGCCTTCAGGGCGAATTGAAGGAGTTAATACCGAGTTGACGATCCGGACCATGGGGCGGATAAACACGCCGGATGAATTTAGAAAGCTGATCATTGGCAAAAAAGGCGATGTGCTGATCCGTCTTTCCGATGTGGCAACCGTCCGCATGGGGGCCGAAAACGAGCGGACTATCATGCGCGGCAACGGGCTGGTCCCGATGATCGGGATTGCGATCCAGCCGCAGCCGGGCGCCAATTACATCGAGATTGTTGACGAAGCTTTCCGGCGAATTGAACGAATTAAAAAAGAATTGCCAGAAGATATTTTCCTGAATGTGGCGATGGATACCACAACCAGTATCCGAAAGGCAATCAGCGAGGTAAAAGAAACGATTTTTATCGCCTTTACCTTGGTGTTGTTGGTGATCTTTTTCTTCCTTCGGAGTTGGCGGACAACGATGGTGCCCATCATCGCCATCCCGATATCACTGGTCGGGACTTTTGCCATTTTGTTTGTAGCCGGATATTCCATCAATGTGCTGACTTTGCTCGGGCTTGTGCTGGCCACAGGGTTGGTGGTCGACGACGCCATCGTGGTGATGGAAAATATTTATTCGAAAGTGGAACACGGAATGACGCCCTTACAGGCGGCTTTTAAAGGAACCCGTGAAGTATTCTTTGCCGTTGTTTCTACTTCGATTAGTCTGATTTGTGTGTTTCTACCCATCTTCTTTTTGCAGGGATTGACCGGACGTTTGTTCCGCGAGTTTGCCATGGTAGTGGCCGGGGCAATCGCCATATCTACCTTTGTTTCGCTTTCGCTTACCCCGATGATGAGCTCGAAGGTGTTGCGCAAGAGCGAACGCAACGGGCGTGTCATGAGACTCTTTAAACGGATTGTCGATTGGCTGATACACGGTTATCATCAATCGCTCCGGTCGTTTATGAAACATCGCTGGCTCGCTCTCCCGGTTATGCTTATTACGGCCGGGCTGATCGGTGTTTTCGGATCGGTTTTGCAGCGCGAGCTGGCCCCGATGGAAGATAAAAGCCGTATCCGCCTCTCGGCAACGGCTCCGGAAGGAACTTCATACGACGCTATGGATGCTTACCAGGTTCAGCTGATGCTGTTGATGGATACCCTGAAAGAGAAACAATTCCTGATGGGGATCACAGGCGGATCGGGTGGCTCATCATCCTCGTCGAACACCTCGATGGTGCGAATTACCCTGAGTCCGCCCAATGAACGTACACGGTCGCAGATGGAGATTGCCCAGGACCTGAACCGGATCGTCAGGAAGTATAATTTTGCCCAAACCTTGGTGGTTCAGGAACCAACCATTTCGGCTGCCCGTGGCGGACGAAACAGTTTACCTGTCCAGTTTGTAATTCAGGCGCCCGATCTGGAACGGTTGAAAGAGGTTATCCCGAAGTTTATGGAGAAAGCCCAGTCCGATCCCACGTTCGAGGCTGTGACCATCGACCTGCGCTTCAACAAGCCGGAATATGCCGTTGATATTAACCGCAACAAAGCGCTCGCAATGGGCGTTTCGGTAGGCGATATTGCCCGGACCATTCAAACCTACCTGAGCGAGCAGCGGTTGGGGTATTTTATCAAAGACAGCAAGCAGTATTACGTGATTGCCGCCGCTCAAAAAGATAAACGCAATGAACCGGTCGATTTGAGCCGGATTGCAGTGAAAAACAGTTCAGGACAGTTGGTTACGCTCGACAATCTGGTGACTTTGCACTTAGAAAGCCGTCCGCCTCAGTTGCTCCGTTTTAACCGTTATGTGGCCGCAACCGTGTCGGCCTCGCCAGCTCCGGGAAAAACCATTGGCGACGGGGTCGATGCTATGAACCGTATTGCCGACGAGGTTCTCGACGAATCGTTTAGCACTTCGCTAACCGGCAGCGCTTCCGATTATGCCCAAAGCTCCGGGAATATCGTGATGATCTTCATCTTTGCACTGATCCTGGTGTACCTCACCCTGGCTGCCCAATTCGAGAGTTTCCGCGACCCGCTGATCATCATGTTTACCGTACCCCTTGCGTTGGCCGGGGCCCTGATGTCGCTTTATCTGTTCGGGCAAACCCTGAATATCTTCAGCGAAATTGGTATTGTGGTCCTAGTCGGTATCGTGACAAAAAACGGGATCCTGATTGTGGAATTTGCCAACCAGAAACGGGAGCAGGGCCTTTCGATAAGAGAGGCAGCTATTGAAGCTTCGGCGCAACGTTTCCGTCCAATTGTAATGACCAGTCTGGCAACCGTTTTGGGGGCATTACCCATTGCGCTTGCGCTGGGCGAGGCATCTACCAGCCGAATCCCGATGGGGATCTCCATTATTGGCGGATTGATCTTTTCGCTGATATTGACCCTGTTTATCATTCCGGCATTGTACACCTATATTGCCGACAAAACCCTCCATGTTTATGAAGAAGAGAACGAATAAAATATTTCTCCTGATGGCATTTGCCTCTGTGTTCTCCTTTTCAGGAAGGGCCCAGGAAACATTGAGCCTGCCGCAACTGATCGACCGGGTCCTGACCGAAAATTATCAGGTGAAAATTGTCAGAAACGAAGCGTTGCTGGCAGCCAATAACAATACGCTGGGAAACGCCGGATTTTTACCGACGCTCGACATTCAGGCAGCCAACTCGAATGCAGCCAACAACACGCACCAGGAGTTGTTTAACGGGACGGTGCGCGATGGCGACAATGCCAAAAGCAAAACATACAGTGCCTATGCCGAGGTCACCTGGACTATCTTCGACGGCTTTAAAATGTTTGCCCAGCGCGATAAACTGTCGCTGCTCGAACAGATTGGGACAATTGACGCCCGCTATTTTATGGAACAGACCATTGCCGATGTTTCAAAAGCTTATTTTCAATTGGTCAGGGAACTGGCCTTGTTGGATAACCTCCGGAAATCCTGTGCGGTGTCGCGCTTCCGGGTCAGGCTGGAAGAAAAGAAACTCCGAGTGGGGAGTGGAACTGCACTTGATTACAACCTGGCTCTGGTCGATTACCACTCCGATAGCCTGGATGTGATTGATCAGGAGCAGGCCATTAAACGTTTGCAGATCGATTTGAACCGGCTGACCCGTCGCGATCCGGACCTGAATTTTGTACCAGCCGACCGTACGCTGAAAATGGAAGGGATTGTCGGTAAAGATTCGCTGACCGAGCTGGCCATCCTGGCTAATAAAGACATTAAACTGGCCCTGATTCAAGAGTTGATTGCCGAAAAAAATGTGCGTATCCAACAGGCTTCGCGCTATCCGCAGGTCGATGTTTACGGGCGCTATTCCTACTCGAAACAGACCAACGAGGTGGGTGTGACCCAATTAAACCGCAGTTACGGTCGTACATTCGGGGTAACCGTAAGGCTGAACCTGTATAATGGGGGGGCCTTGAATAAGGCTATTGAAAACCAGCATATTGTTGCCGAAAATAGTGTGTTAACCCGCCAAAATACCACGGAACTGATTGCTGCCGATGTGCTCGACAAATATTATGAGTACCAGTCGCTGGTGAAGCAGCAGGCCTTGGCCGAATCGAATATTCAACTGGCCTTGAAGTCGCAGCAGATTGCGCAAGAGCAGTTGGGAAAAGGGGCCATCAGCGGGTACGATTTCAGGCAGATGCAGCTTTCGGTTATCAATGCCCAAAACCGCCTGACACAATTGATGCTGTCGATCAAAAACCTTGAAATAGAGATTGCCCGCCTGACCGGTAAGTTGGAGCGGCTACTGTAAAATTGGTTATCCTTATAAATAAAATATGGGCTGCCTATTTCAGATACGTTTCGATGAACGCGTTTTTGGCAGCGGAAACCGTTTGGTCCCAGTTTTTGCGGAATGGTTCTTCGGGCCATGGGTGCGAGCGGTAAGGAACCGGGTAAATGATTTTTTTGCCTTTGGCCTGATTGATGGCAGCGTAAATCGAAGTTGAGGGACAAGTACCGTCGATCAGGCCCACTTCAACCACGAGGGTTGCTTTTGAGCCTTTCAGGATTTGGGCCGTATCGAAGTAGGGGAGTGTTTGCCTGATTTCGGGAGTGTTTCCCTTGCTTTCCATGGGCTGGGGCCAGCCGCTTTTGCGCCCGGCAATAACACCTCCCCAATCGCACATGGCCGGAACCGTGGCTACGACTGCACTCACCCGTTTGTCGAGCCCGGCGGCAGCCAATGCCTGTCCGCCTCCCTGGCTTTCGCCAATCACCAAAATGCGTTTGCCGTCCCACTCTGGTTGCTGCGTCAAAAAATCGAGTGTGCGGAGCAACCGCAAATACATGCCCCGGAAGTAAATCGAGTCGCGGTTTTCAACGCCATGCAGCCAGTATTCTTTCAGTTCGCCCTGTTCCAGGTTGTCGTAGTATTCGTCGGGTTGCCCGTTCAGCATGCCGTGCGCATTCAGGTCGAAGCACAGGGCGCCTCGGCCCATTTGCGCGTACCGCATGGCTTCGGCGGCATTCGAACGGCACCACGAACCTTTCACTCCGGCAGCATGGACCAGCAAAACAATGGGCAGCGAATGAGCCTTGGCCGAGGTTGGTTTGGCGAAATAGCCGCGTGCGGGTTTCGGCCCCGGACAGTTCAGTTCGGTATCGAAACAGGCGTACGATGTGTTTCCCTCCGGAAGTTCAACTTTGGCCATGTTTGCTTTCAGGGGCAGCTCGGCCAGTTGTTTTTTTTGGGTGTCCCAGTAAGCTTTAAAGTCAGACGGGCGCGGAGCTCCGGGTTTCAGCGCCTGTGGTGCAACCAAGGCACCGAGGCTAATCTTTTCGTCTCCGGAACTGGCCTTCACGATAACCGAGCAGCTTTCGCCGAACGATCGGTTAAAAACGATGATTTCGCCGGAGGATGCAGCGAAACTTTGTTCCCTGATAACCTGGGTATTGTTCTTCACAATTTTAACGTGTAGCGAGTCTTTCAGGCTGCTGTCCATCCGGGCTTTCACGACGATGGCTTCGCCTTTCCGGTAAATGTGGTTGGGCGAGTTGAATTCCAGGTTGATTTTTTGCGCCTGTCCGGCCAGAAAAAAGCAAAACAGACTGATTGCAACTATCAGGGGTTTTCGTAAAGACATGGCTCCGTTATTTAATTGTTTAAAATACAATCTGACTTTCGGGGGTGTAAAAATAGGATTTTGAGAAGATATCTGTACCTATTTTTTCTGGAAGAACGTCAACACGGTTTGATTAAACAGGTCGGGGCGTTGCTGACAAACCCCGTGGTGCGAATCGGGGAAAATGCACAGGGAAGCCTTGCGGATTGACTGATAAATTTTCAGGGTATGCTCCGGTTTAATCAGGTCGTGGTCGCCAGCCATAACCAGGGTCTGACATTTAATTCGTTGCAGGTCTTCCGTCGAGATATTTGGCTGGTAAACCATCATCCGGTTGAGGGTCCTGACAACGGGGTTCATGGATGGGGAGTCAGCAACTTGCTTCATATCGCGGATATCGGCAGCCGGCAGGGCTGTTGAATCGGGCACGGTGTTGGCTCCTGAAATGGCTAATTTTTTTACTTTGTCCGGATAATTGATGGCCAGCAGCAACCCGTCAATTCCACCGTCGCTCCAGCCAAGCACGTAGGCTGAGTCAATTTTCAGGTAATCGAGCAGGGCGTTAAAATCAGCAGCCATCATTTCGTACGAAAGCGTGTCGGCCGAACCTCCGGATTTGCCCTGCAACCGGCTGTCGATTGCGATAACCCGGTAGTATTTTTCGAAAAATGGTATTTGTTTTTTGAACGCCTCGATCGATCCGCCATTTCCGTGGAACATGACGAGCGGTTCTCCTTTCCCGTAAGTTTCAAAATACAGGTTGATTCCGTTGATCTGGGCATACTGACCCGCCAGCGGATTATTGCCGTAAGGCACCTGCCCGTTTTGCGCCCATCCGTGGTTCGCGGTTACAAACAAAAGGATAGCAATTGATGCTTGGAGCGTTTTTCGGAGAATCGTGGTTCGCATGGTATTCGGCTTTAAAGGTTTTTAGTGTCAAAGGTTGCAGGGACAGAAGAAGGAGAGCGACTAACCACCGATTAACAATAGCGATTGATGATTAATGGATTAATCAATTATTACTTTGGCAGCTTAAATCTTGTAGCTTGTGGCTGTTTTTTTGCCTTTCAACTTGCGTCTGTTCAGTCCTTCAACCCTTCAGTTTCTCGCTCCTAATTTACACTGTTCCTTTGTATTGGTATCCCAATTCGGTAACCACCTGCTCGATTTTTGAGAGATCGATGTTGTTTCCTGAAATCTTGACAGTTGCCGTGTTTCGGTCGGCATAAACTTCATCAATGCCGTCAAGTTTCAACAGGTTTCGGGTTACGCTGCCTTCGCAGTGCGAGCAGGTCATCCCTTCTACTTTAATTGTTTTGAATGTTTGGGTTGGCATGGCTTTATTTTTTTGAATTCGTTCAATGAAATGTCCGGCTATTAAAGTAACTCCCAGAAAAATAGCCGAGCTGATGCCAATCCACGCCGGAAGCATTTGGTGGTGACTTCCGTCTCCGTGGTTATGGGTCATTTTGCTTAGGATAAAGTCGGTTGGAAGCAGCCAGTTGGTTAGCAGTCCAAACAAAACAGCACCGCCAATAATGGCTCCCAGGTAAACCAGAAGCGATTTGCGCCCCATCGTTTTGCCGATAACGGTCATGGTGGCTACGTTGGTGGCGGGCCCGGCCATCAGGAAAACCAGCGCGGCGCCCGGCGAAACGCCTTTCATCAGCAAGACGGCTGCAATCGGAATTGAGCCTGTTGCACAGATATAAATAGGCACTGAAGCTGCCAGCACCAGGAGGATTTCAAAAATTCCGTATCCTCGGAACATGCTGAAGAAATCTTTCGGGAGCAGGACCGAAATCAGGGCTGCGGCCAGAAAACCCAAAATCAACCACTTGGCAATGTCTTGCAATAATTCAACAAATGCATAGTTGGCGGCTTTCAGCAAGGCCGGGCTTTCTTTGCGTGGCGGAGTATGGCAACTGCACGAGTTGTCGTTACAGGTTGCATTCGCCGGTTGTACGGCAATTTTTTGTACGTCAATCTTCAGGTTGGTAAAATCCGGTTTGGAGTGGGTTGTTGTTCCCGGAGTTGGGGCTGGTGCTGGTTGTGGCTTTTCTTTGACGATCCAGTTTGTTAGTATTCCGCCTGCAATTCCGGTTAAAAAAGCAACAACTGGCCGCAACAAGGCAAACGGCCAGCCCAGCATGGAGTAGGTCGCAAATATTGAGTCGACCCCGGTTTGCGGCGTCGAGATCAGGAACGAGTTGGTAGCTCCGCGCGAAGCCCCGTTCTTGAAAAACGAAACACCTGTCGGGATTACCCCACATGAGCATAATGGCATTGGAACGCCCAGCAGCGCCGCATTGACCGACGATTTAAAGGTGGGTTTCCCGAGATATCTGTCGATGTGTTTTTGTGGAAAATATACTTTGAGCAGTCCGGCAAAAACCAAGCCGAGTAGCAGCCAGGGCGCCATCTCGGTAACCAGGTATGCCAGCTCTGAAAAGTAATTCAGCAAATAATCCTTCATCACGTATTCTTTCTTTGTTTATACATATCAACATTCGGGCAGTTGATTGGTTGACTGTCCGGAACAACAAAAATAACATGGGGCGATTATTCTGGTCTATTTTTTCGAATAAAAATTTAAATATATCTAACTATCTGACTTTATTGTTGTGTGAATTCATTTTGGACACCGTTGCCGAAAGATGTCCAGTCTGGTTAAAGGCCCGGAGTATCAGATTTTTTCGACGTAAATTTGAGCTGCTTCGATGCGGACGACGGTTACCGGGCTGCCTTTCTCAATCAATCCGGTTTCGGCCACTGCATCGTATATTTTCCCGTCAACCAGAACTTTTCCGGCTGGGCGCAGCATGGTTTGGGCTATGCCTGATTTGCCTTTCAACTGCAGTAAAGAGGGGTCAATCCCGACAAACCCTTTTTCTTTTTCCTGAACATCGTGCAACGAGAGGTTGTGCAAGGGTCCTTTTTGTGCCAGCAGCAGTTTTTGGCTGAGGTAAAGCGACAGCAAAAAGCCAAGGAACATGCTGGACAGAACGATGGCAAATGCTTTTAAAATCTGGATTCCGTCTACATGTTCAAAGTTGAATTTCACGTTGTTGATCAGGGCGAGTACCAAGCCTCCGACTATGAATGTGATTCCCAGTATTCCGGTAACCCCAAACCCGGGGATCACAAATAGCTCGATACCCAGCAGGACCAGGCCGATGATAAAGACTACGATTTCCCAGTTTTCGGCCAGTCCCTCCAGATACAGCGGGGCAAAATACAGGATGGCGGCCAGCACGGCGACTCCCAGCGGAAACCCGATGCCGGGCGTTTGCAGCTCGAAATAAATGCCGCCCAGTATGGCCATGATCAGTATGCCCGAAACAATCGGGTTGATCAGGAAGCCAATGATATTGTCGAGAACCGTTGGTTTAAATTCCTGCATGTCGTAGTTTTCAACTCCGGCCTGGCGCAAAACTTCAGGGATGCTTTCGGCAATGCCTTCGCAGTAATGGTTTCTGATGGCTTCGTCCGGAGTGAACGTCAGGACTTTGCCGGTGTCGATTACCCCGGGGATATAGACCCGTTCGTCAACCATTGCTTCGGCGATCAGCGGGTCGCGTTTCCAGCGGATTGTGGTGTCTTGCCCGGAGACGATGGTGTCTTTTCCGTGGGCTTCGGCTGTGGCCCGCATGGTCGAGCGCATGTACGACTGGTATTTGTCGGGCATTTTTTGTCCGGTCTGGTTCACTACGGTTGCGGCGCCGATCGAGCCGCCGCTGCGCATGTAAATGCGGTCGCAGGCAATGGCGATGAGTGCCCCGGCCGATGCGGCATTGTTGTCGATAAATACATAAACCGGTGTTTTGCTGTGGAGAATTTTAGTCCGGATTGAGTCGGCATCGACCACGGTGCCTCCGTATGTATTCATGTGTATCAGGATGATATCGGCTTTCAGGCTGTCGGCCTCGGCAAATGCCAGCTTGGTTTTTCGCCAAACCGACGGCATGATGTTTTCAGTAATGTCGAATTTGTAAACAAGAATTTTCTTTTCGGGTTTGGAGCCTTGCGAATTACCCGTAACAGAGGTCAAAAGCAAAAACAGAATGGCAATAAAAATCCCGGGTTTCATAGTTTCCGATTTTAATGATCGATATTCAAAGGTAAGTAATTTTTGATGCTATGATAGAGCTTCACTTCAAGTGAAACCATCAATAAGTGAGGCTCTGAAATTTTTCCTACCTTTATGCCCGCAAAAAACAAACATGATGGAATTGAATTTACTCACTGCTATTTCACCAATCGACGGACGATACCGGTCGAAAGTAGAGAATCTGCAATTGTATTTTTCAGAATATGCCCTGATTAAATACCGGGTTTTTGTCGAAGTTGAATATTTTATTGCCTTGTGTGAACTGCCCTTGCCGCAGTTGGCTGCTTTCGACAAGTCGCAGTTTGCCAGCCTCCGGAAAATCGTTGAAACTTTTTCGGTTGACGATGCCCAGCGCATTAAAGACATCGAGAAAGTGACCAATCACGACGTGAAAGCCGTTGAGTATTTCCTGAAGGAAGAGTTTGAAAAACTGGGGATTCAGGCTTACAAAGAATTTATTCATTTTGGGTTGACTTCTCAGGACATCAACAATACAGCCGTTCCCAAATCCATTCACGATGCGCTGGACAATGAGTATTTCCCGGCATTGAACGACCTGGTTGATAAGCTGGAAGAACTGGCCGACGAGTGGAAAGATATCCCGATGCTGGCCAAAACCCACGGGCAGCCTGCCTCGCCAACCAACCTCGGCAAGGAAATCCGCGTGTTTGCCGAGCGGTTGAAAATACAGTTGGAACAATTAAAAGGCATTAACTGCGATGCCAAGTTTGGGGGCGCTACCGGTAATTTCAACGCCCACCACATTGCTTATCCGGAGATTAGCTGGAAAGCCTTCGGGAACCATTTCCTGAAAAAGTACCTGGGGCTGGAACGGGCGCAGTACACCACGCAGATTGCCAATTACGACAACCACGCGGCTATTTTTGATGCCCTGAAACGGATCAATAACATCATTCTCGACCTCGACCGCGACATGTGGGCCTACATTTCGATGGAGTATTTCAAACAAAAAATTAAAGCCGGCGAAGTAGGCTCGTCTGCCATGCCGCACAAAGTAAACCCGATCGACTTCGAAAACTCGGAGGGAAACCTCGGGGTTGCCAATGCGCTGTTTGAGCATCTGGCGGCCAAGCTGCCGGTTTCGCGGTTGCAGCGCGACCTGACCGACTCGACCGTTTTGCGCACCATCGGTATGCCGTTTGCCCACACGCTGATTGCCGTAAATTCAACGATGCGTGGGCTGAACAAACTGCTGATTAACCGTGAGGCCATTGATGCCGACCTGGAGAAAAACTGGCCGGTGGTTGCCGAAGCTATCCAGACTATTTTGCGCCGCGAAGGTTACCCGAACCCGTACGAGGCCTTGCGTAACCTGACTCGCGTGAACCGGAAAATCGATCAGCAAGTTATTCATGAGTTTATTGATTCGCTGGAAATTAGTGATGCGTTGAAGTCGCAGCTCAAAACAATTACCCCGCAAAATTATACCGGGATTTTTTAGCATAACCGGCTCCGGAAACGGGTCTTTTGATGATCGGGTGCCGGAGTTGTGTTTTTCACCGAAAACATAGCCAATTTCCGGGCATGGCGGTTGCCCGGCAGAAATTACAGAAAACAAATGAAGGACTTGTTTAAATTACTGAGGAGGTTTCTGCCTCCATACAAGGGGAAAGTTGTGCTCAACTTTTTCTTTAACCTGTTGGCCGCTATTTTTGGGGCTTTTTCGTTTGGGTTGTTGTCGCCGGTGCTGGGCATTTTATTCGGAACCAAGGAAACGGTGCATACCTTATTGCCATTTGAGTTTTCGACCAAAGTGATTGAAAACAATCTGTCGTATTTTATTACCTGGATTATTGATACCTACGGGCAGGCATCGGCTTTAATTTATATTGGGATGTTTATTATCCTGATGGTTTTTCTGAAGACCGGCTTTACCTATTGGGCCAGCTATGTGATGATTGCTATCCGCAACGGCGTGGTTCGCGACATTCGGAGCAAAATTTACCGCAAAATGATTTCGCTCCCGCTTGGTTTTTTCTCCGACGAGCGTAAAGGCGACATCATGGCGCGTATGACCAACGACGTTCAGGAAATTGAAAACTCGGTGATGAACTCGCTGGATATGCTGTTCAAAAACCCGATGCTGATCCTGATCTCGCTGGCTTACATGCTTTACACCAGTTGGTCGCTTACCCTGTTTGTGTTTGTGATGTTGCCGGTAACCGGTTTGCTGATCGGGCGGGTGGGAAAGAGCCTGAAAAAGGAGTCGCGGAAAGGGCAAAGCAAACAAGGTGAAATCCTTTCGATTATTGATGAAGATATTTCCGGGTTGCGCGTAATCAAAGCGTTTACTGCCGAAAAGAAAGCTGTTGAACGGTTCGAACGCGAAAACGAAAACTACCGGTTGATCATGAACCGCCTGATGAGCCGATACTTTCTGGCCCATCCGATGAGTGAGTTTTTGGGAACGCTGGTTATTGTGATTGTTTTGTGGTACGGTGGGAACCTGATCCTGACCGGAGAAGCCGGACTAAGCCCGCAACAGTTTATCGTTTATCTTGTGTTTTTCTATAATATCATCAATCCGGCCAAAGCGTTTTCAACAGCGCTTTACAGTGTCGAAAAAGGATTGGCATCGATGGAACGGATCGATAAAATCCTGACTGCCGAATCGACCATTCAGGAAAAGCCGGAACCTAAAACAATCACTGCCTTTACCTCGAAAATTGAATACCGGAATGTGCATTTTGCCTACAATTCGCAACCAGTCCTTGATGGGATAAACCTGACCATCGAGAAGGGAAAAACAGTGGCGCTGGTGGGCCAGTCGGGCTCCGGAAAATCGACACTGGTCGATTTGCTGCCACGCTTTTGGGATGTCCAGTCGGGCGGGGTATTTATTGATGGGGTTGATATCCGCGATGTTAGATTGAAAGACTTGCGTAGTCTGATGGGAAATGTCAACCAGGAACCGATTTTATTTAATGATACCTTTTTCAATAACATTGCGTTTGGCGTCAGTTCGGCCAGCGAAGAAGACGTGGTCCGTGCGGCGAAGATTGCCAATGCACACGATTTTATCATGGCCACCGAAAATGGCTATCAAACCAATATTGGCGATCGGGGGAGCAAACTATCGGGCGGGCAGCGGCAACGTATTTCTATTGCCCGTGCCATTTTGAAAAACCCACCGATCCTGATTTTAGACGAAGCGACTTCGTCGTTGGACACCGAGTCGGAACGGTTGGTTCAGGATGCCCTGACCAAACTGATGGAGAACCGCACTTCGTTGGTCATTGCGCACCGTTTGTCGACCATTCAGCATGCCGACCTGATTTGCGTAATGGAGGCTGGGAAAATCGTGGAACAGGGGACTCACTCCGAGCTGATGGCCCACAACGGAATTTACCGCAAGCTGCAACGGATGCAGGGCGTTGAGGCATAGTATCCGTATCAACCTGATTTTGACGAGTTTTCAAGTAGGTCAGAGTAATGTTGTTTTGTGTTGAAAGAATGATGCAATTGAAGCCCGCTGAAGACGATAGGAACCAATTGTTCGCTACCGTTTCCCATTACTTTCAAATTTAAAATTGCGTGTTACGTGTTGAATTTAACAGTGATGTTCGGTGATGCCGATCGGGTTAAAGCTTTATTTCGAATTTGGCCCGCAACCCAAATGCCGGAGCACCCTGCAGTGAGGTTGGCTGAACGCGCCAGACTGCTTCGACGCGGAAAAGCCTGAATATGTTTTCAATTCCAGCGCCCAATTCCACATAGGGGTCGTTCATTTTCGAAATGGTTGTCGGGAACGAAAGAATATCCTGATGTTTGTTGCTCAGCGAACCAATCATCCCTTTGGCCGAAAACACTTCGCGCAGCCCGACCCGCTTCAGCAGCGGCAGCCGGTTGAAGAAAAAGCCATTCAAATGGTACTCCAGGTAGGCATGCGCATAGTTGTCGTGCACGTATTCCAGATAGTTCAACATGTTGAAGTCGTACGAAAAGTACCCTTGAGTTTCGTTACCGCGCGGAATGTCGAGCATGGTGTAAGGCAGTTTCCCGAAATACATGCCCCCTTCCAGCGCATAATGGAAATAGGTTTGTCCGAAATAAATGCCTTGTTTGACTGTGCTGAGAATTCGTCCGTAGTAACTGGTCCGTTCATTGTAAAATACTTGACCGCCTCCGAATGTAACGTGAATGATGGGGTAGTCGGTTGCCATGTAAACTCGCAGGAACTTATCGTCAATCAGCTTCTCTTTCCAGGAAAAACGGGTATCGATACTCAAATCGAGTGCCGATACCGAACCGACCGGGCTGCCATTTCTCAGGAAAGGATAAAATTCAGGTGAAAAATGACGGATATAGTTTACTCCGGCCCGGTTTAACAGTCCCGGGCGCCATTCGTATTCATAACCCAGCGACATTTTCTGCTCGCGGTACAATTCGTCGAGTTCGTCGCGGGTAAAAATCTGCGAGATCAGGTTGTTCTCGGTTGGCGACAATGCATTTTCGTACAAATACAAGATTTTTTCGTTTTCACCCATCCGGACGATTTTATCGTCGTACGAAAACCGGACTATTTGGCGGTGGATGGTTGGGAATTTATATCCGGCGCCAAACATGCCATTTAATTTATGGTTGCGGGTCCCGTAGCCGATGCCTCCCCAGATCATGTAGCGGGTGCTGATTTCGCTGCTGGTCCGGCCTCCGACAAACAGGTGTAAGCCCTCGACTTTGTTGGTGTTGATGGCGCTCGAGTATGGGCCGAATTCGAATCTGCCCAAGTCGTAATAGCCGGTCATTGACATGCGCGCCAGGTTGTCGGCAAACTTAACCGCCTTGATTTGGCTTACCGAGTCGATGACCGAACTAATCATGTGTTCGCGTTCGTTGAGTTGTTCTAACCGGTTTTTATTCCAAAAGTCTTCTTTACGGTCGTAGGCATCGGGTAGTTTCACGGTCTCGTATTTGGCGCTGGCCGTGCTTAGTTTTACCGGTTCTTCCTGGTTCACCTTAACTTGGTCGATCGTAGCTGCCTGCGAGAAAAACAACGAAATATGTTTTTTCGATGGATTGTTTTTCATTGGCACATAGTCGAAAACGGCATCAATTTGGTTGCGCTTATAAAAAGGAACCGAGTCGGTCACAAACTGGTAGTTTCCTTTCAGGCGCATGGTTTTCAGGAAATTCAGGTTGCTGGTGTTGGCTAAAGTTCCGTCAATTTCGACGATAGAATAATGTTGGTCTTCGGTAAGCAGGTACCCTTTAAATACTTTGTCGCCCACCCGGCGAGGGACAAACGTGATTTTATACTGCTTGTGCCCGTTCACCAAGGTGCTGTCAGACAGAAAATATTTGTAGTAAAACCAGCCATTATCGGCTACCGGGCTCACAAAATTTTGTCCGAAAAGATTGATAAAGTTGTCGTAAAAATTCACCTCCATGTCGAGCGCGCTGGTATAGCCCGAGATTTCCAGGTCGTCCAGAATGCCGACACCGGATGTTTTATCGCCGATTACTGTTGATTTTTGTTTGGGAGGGTTACGTTGCACCTCGTTGAAAACCAATTGCTCGGAAAAATAAACCGGGAGGTACTTTGTGCTGTCGGCGTTGGTTTTAAAGACCGACTGGTTGTTTCTAAATGCTTTCGAATTGATGAGTTTATCACCTACGTTGTTCAGATGGTATTCCCATTTGGTGTATTTCTGGTACGAATAACGCGGGTATTTATCCGGGTTATTTTCCCGTTTATGCTCGGTCATTTGTTTCAGTATTCTTCTGACCGGCCCGTCATCCGGTTTTACTTTAACCTCAGAAATGTTGATGACCTCAGGTTTTAGCCTGACATTCAGTTCGTTTTTTGTATAAGGTTGAATTTTGTATGCCCTGCGGTAATATCCGACGGCTGTAAAAATGACCGAGTCTGCTTTCTCTTTTGAGGCCAGCAGGAAGTACCCGGTTGTATCAGATACGGTTCCGGTTGTTGTATTTTTCAGAAGGATGCTGACCAACGGCAGCGATTCGCCTGTCTCCGAGTCGGTAATTTTCCCGGTGACCGTTGTTTGTTGAGAATAAGCCGCGCCGGCATGAATTACAAATAGAAGAAGCAACAAATAAAAATTCCTCACGCCGGAATGTTTATCTGGTGAAAATTGTTTTCGCATGTTTTGTTTTCTGTTTCTGTTCCCATCGTTTAATTAAAATGTCAGGCTAAAACATTTTCTTTAATCGAACGGAGGAACAAATTTGTCTAAAAAAATGCTTGTATCGCCCGGGTCTGAAACTTTTTTAACAAATATTAAATCATTGGAAACACGGATGGCAGGCTTTTTTTGCTCGTTTAAGCGCGTAGGAAGGGGCTATATTTTGATCCGGAAGGGAGAGCGAGCGGCATTGGCAAGCCTTGTTTTTTTTGAATTTTTTCGGTTTTATATGGTTGTTTGCCAGAAGATTATAGCTTGTTTGAAAAAAAATGCCTGAAATGAAGGTTTCGCCCTTGAAAGGGGCCGATTTTTTTAAAAATAGATATATGTTTGGGAAAATTTTAAGCAGACATACAAGGCATTCAAAAAATGGGGCGAATGAGGGCATTCAGCTTTTCAATCCAGGGTCAGGTGCCGGCATGACAACAACATAGAGACCTGTTTCTTTATAAGGATAATGCGAGGTTCTGCCAAATAAAATGGACATTGTCCGGGTTAGTTATTAATTAAGTTTAAACAATTAACTTTTCTTTCGATGAGGAAATGGCGTATTGAAGACTCTGCCGAGCTTTACAACATCAACGGATGGGGCATCAACTATTTTTCAATTAATGAAAAAGGGAATGTAACGGTAACCCCCAAAAAAAATGGTGTTCAGATTGATCTGAAAGAACTTGTGGAAGAACTGCAGGTTCGCGACGTTTCAGCCCCGATGCTGATCAGGTTCCCGGATATTTTGGACAGCCGGATTGAGAAAATGGCGAGTTGCTTTAAAATTGCGGCAGAAGAATATGCTTACAATGGTCAGAATTTTATTATTTACCCGATTAAGGTAAACCAGATGCGCCCGGTGGTTGAAGAAATTGTCGGGCACGGGAAAAAATTCAACATTGGACTGGAAGCCGGTTCAAAACCGGAATTGCATGCAGTTATTGCGATTAACACCGATAACGATTCGTTGATTATCTGTAATGGATATAAAGACGAGGATTATATTGAGTTGGCGTTGTTGGCCCAGAAAATGGGACGTCGGATTTTCCTGGTGGTTGAAAAATTGAACGAACTGAAACTGATTGCCAAAGTTGCCAAGCAGTTGAAAATAAAGCCAAATCTGGGTATCCGAATCAAGTTGGCCAGCTCCGGAAGCGGTAAGTGGGAAGATTCGGGCGGCGATGTAAGTAAGTTTGGACTGACCTCGAGCGAACTGCTGGAAGCCCTTGATTTCCTTGAAAAGAATAAGATGAAAGACTGCCTGAAGCTGGTGCATTTTCACATTGGCAGCCAGGTGACCAAAATCCGCCGTATTAAAATTGCCTTGCGCGAAGCGTCGCAGTTTTATGTGCAATTGCACATGGCCGGGTTCAATGTCGAGTTTGTTGATATTGGCGGCGGCTTAGGCGTTGATTACGACGGCACCCGCTCGTCGAACAGCGAAAGCAGTGTAAACTACAGTATTCAGGAATATGTGAACGACGCCATCTCGACCATGGTCGACGCCAGCGACAAAAATAACCTGCCGCACCCGAACGTGATCACCGAATCGGGGCGTTCGCTCACAGCCCACCACTCGGTACTGATTTTCGAAGTGCTCGAAACAGCAACCCTGCCAACCTGGGATAACGATGAAGAAGTGACCGAAAACGACCATGAACTGGTGCGCGAACTTTACGACTCGTGGGAGGCCCTGAACCAGCCCCGGATGCTTGAAACCTGGCACGATGCCCAGCAAATCCGTGAAGAAGCGCTCGACCTGTTTAGTCTCGGCATGCTCGATTTGCGTACGCGCGCCCAGATTGAACGCCTGTTTTGGTCGATCGCCAAAGAAATATACCAGATGTCGACCAGTATCAAGCATGTTCCCGAGGAATTGTTGACGCTGCCCAAGCTGTTGTCGGATAAATATTTCTGTAACTTCTCGCTGTTCCAGTCGCTGCCCGACTCGTGGGCGATCGATCAAATTTTCCCGATCATCCCGATTCACCGGCTCGATGAAAAGCCCGACCGTTCGGCGACCATTCAGGATATTACCTGCGATTCGGACGGAAAGATCGACAACTTTATTTCGACCCGTAATTTCTCATATTATCTGCCGGTACATGCGCTGAATTCAAAAGAACCCTATTATATCGGTGTTTTCCTGGTGGGGGCTTATCAGGAAATTCTGGGTGATTTGCACAACCTGTTTGGCGATACCAATGCCGTACACGTGTCGGTTGATGAACATGGTTACTCGATCGATCAGATCATTGATGGTGAAACGGTGGCTGAAGTGCTTGATTATGTGCAGTATAACTCGAAGAAGATGGTCCGTACCGTTGAAACCTGGGTGACTACTTCGGTGAAAAACGGCATCATTACCGCCGAAGAAGGGAAAGAATTCTTGTCGAACTACCGTTCCGGATTGTTCGGCTATACGTATCTGGAATAAAAAGGACGAATGCCTCCGGGAAGCGAAAAGTCCCGGAGTGAAAAATACAAGTCCGGCTGATCGAATTCATTTTTATCAGCCGGACTTTTTTAATTTACCGCAACCACAAACAAAAGACCATGAAGAACGCACGCACTTTTTGCGGGATAATTGCTTTGTTGCTGTTGTTCCCGTTTACGGTAAAGCCTCAGGAGGTAAAAGTTACCGTTGATTTGCAATCGCCCTCAGCCGAAATTTCCCCGTTGATTTACGGACAATTTATCGAACACCTCGGACGATGTATTTCTGGTGGAATTTATGAAGCGGGTTCATCTTTGTCTGATTCGAATGGGTTTCGGACTGATGTGCTTGAGAAAGTGAAACGCTTGTCGCCGCCATTGTTGCGCTATCCTGGTGGGACTTTTGCCAAAATATATCATCACAACACTCCGTTAAGAGTTGTGTTAAATAATTGACAATCAACAAAATAACTTGATTTTTGTTTGGTAAAACCCCTGAGAATCAGTATCTTAAGAGAATTTACCAGATTCATTTCAAGTATGACTCTCAAGGGCTATGATTT
>JAJUGZ010000072.1 GCA_029265715.1 Bacteroidota bacterium | reverse complement strand
ATAGGCCTAGCATATTGATATTCTTCATTGTTGCTCTTTTTTGTACTGTAAAATAGGCAATCTAACCATATATCCCATGCTTAAAATATTAACAATTAAACAAATATATTAACATTGGGTTTTTAGAGATGCCCTTTAGTTGATTACCAGATGGCCGGGATGGATGGCATCGAGCTGGCCGGTAAACTGAAAGAAGATCCCGCGTTGAAGGCCATCCGGCTAATCATGCTGTCGTCGGTTACCGATGCTTTTCAAAACAGCCGCACCAATTACTCCGGATTCGAATACTACTTAAACAAACCGGTAAAACTGAAACAGTTGTTCAACGTTATAGCCTCCATTGTTGGCAAGCCCAGACAAGTTGCGTCAATTGATGTCAACTTGGAATCGTTCAAGGCCGATTTCAAAAACAAACGCATCCTGATTGCCGAAGACAACAAGATAAACATGCAGGTTGCCGTTTACTCGCTAAAACCGTATTGTTCGAACATTTTTATGGCTTTCGACGGGAAAGAAGCTGTCGAGATTTTCTCGAAAGAACGTGTCGACTATATCCTGATGGATGTACAGATGCCAGTCATGAATGGCATTGAAGCAACCATGCAGATACGGCAAATCGAAAAACAGACAAATCCGGGAACCCCGGTGAAAATCATTGCCATGACGGCCAATACCATGCGCGAAGATGTAGAATATTGCCTCCAGATCGGAATGGATGCGTTTCTGGGCAAACCATTTAAAGTGAACGATTTAATGAATGTGCTGATAAATTAGGCATTTAGCAAACATCTTTAAGATGCCTCCGGCATCAGCTGCTTATCGCTTTAAGCACAAAGTCGGAGCGGCAGTCTAAAAAGTGCTATACTCTGAGCCTGCCGTCATTGCAAAGCAAAGCGAAGCAATCTGTAGTTCAATAGATTGCTTCAGTAGTACCTCCTTTGCGATGAACGCAGCAAGCTGAGGTAGTCAACACTGATCAATAAAAATGTGATACCTTCTTTTTCTTACCTCTACATCGAACTCACGTTACTTAAAATCGCCCTGCAAGTACTTTCCGGAGATAAAACGGATGGGATACCAGGCGGCCAGAAATCCGATAGCCAGCACCGTGAAGAAAACGGCAAACAGGTCAGGAACCTGGATTTCGACCGGATAAGCCGAAATCACGAATGCACCTTCAGCGCCGGGCAGCCTCAGCAAACCGAAACGGATCTGCAACCAACAAATCAGCACGCCCAGAATCAATCCGATAATGGCACCGATAATCGAAATCAGCCAGCCTTCGAATAAAAAGATGGTACGGATCAGTTTCTGGTTGGCGCCCATGCTTTGCAAAATGGCGATGTCGTCTTTCTTGTCGATAATCAGCATCGAGAGCGACCCCAGGATGTTGAACGAAGCCACAATCAGGATAAAACCCAGGATCAGGAAAATCGCCCATTTTTCCGACTTCATCACCTTAAACTGGAGCTCGTGTTGTTCGTACCGCGTTTTCACTACAAAACGGTCGCCTAAGATAGCCTGTACTTTCTTCTTGGCATCCTTGTCTGAAACACCCGGTTTGAGCTTGATTTCGGCCGCGCTGATGCGTTTCCCGGTCTGGAACAGTTCATTGGCATAGTCGAACGGAACAAGGATATATTTCGAATCGATTTCGGGCTGTATAATAAACACACCGGAAGGCAGGATCCGCGAATGGTAAAAAGCCGTTGCCATGGTCAGCCGGCTTTTGCTGCCTTGTTTCAGGGTGTAGATGTGCAACGGTTCGGTGTAATTAATCGAGATCGACAATGAATTGGCTACACCCTGCCCAACTACGGCAAGTGGGATATCCGACGAACGCAGCCTGAATTCGCCCTCCGAAATGTAAGCGCTGTCGAGTCCGGTTGTTTCTAAATAGTTATCGGGCACGCCTTTTACGGTTGCAAAATACTGGTGTTCGTTGTAACTGAGCAGCGCTTCGCCTTCCACAACTTCGGTGTAACCGGCCACCTCCGGAAGCTGTCGGATGGCCACAAAATCAGCCTCGCCCGGATCGAAAGTTTTGCCTTGTGCCACTGTAATCTTCAATTGTGGGTCGAACACCGAAAAAAGCGATTGAACCACCGAATCGAACCCGTTAAAAACCGACAAAATAACCACCAGCGCCAACGTCCCTACACTAACTCCGGCTACCGAAATACCGGAGATAATGTTGATCATGTTCACTGATTTTTTCGAAATCAGGTAACGACGGGCGATATAAAAGGCAAGCTTCACGTTATTTCCAAGCTTTTACAATCAATCCGGTGCCGCTTGCGTGGGTTCCGTTCACGTCGGCACGGTTCAGTAAGGCACAAACCGGGAAAACCAGCAGGTAATAAAACGGCAAAACCACAAAAAAAAGTTTGCTGACGCCCAGTAGCCGAATCGGGTATTTCATCGAAAGTTTCCACGACAATTTCCCCGGATTTCCATACGAATAACGAGCTTCCACGCGGCTAAAACCGGCCCGTTTCAATTTCTCCTGAATGTCGCCGATGTTGTATCCGTCTCGTACGTGCTCGTCGATAAACCCCTGTGCTCCTTCTTCGTGATCATAGTCGTGTGTGCCGGAACCGCCCTGATCGGAAGGCGTTGAAATAAGCAACATGCCGTTCTTTTTCAGCGAAACGGCAAAATTGCGGAATACCTGCTCGTCTTCCTCAATGTGTTCCATCACATCGATTGACAAAATCAGGTCGAATGCTTCGTTCTCCTGAAACCGGGTCAGATCGGCAAAGCCAAACATTACGCGGTTTGACCGGCCGATTTGGCTGAAAAAACGGTTGCAATCCTCGATTTGTTCGGGTTTGATATCGACTGCTTTAATTTGTGCCTGCGGAAAAAGGCTTGACATCCGGTAAGTGTATTGACCAAATCCGGAACCGGCATCGAGAATAGAACCCACATTTCCGGAAGCTTTCAGGTTCCGAAGTTCCTGACGGACATGCCACGAACGTAAAAGAAGCAGGTCGAGCAGTCGGTAAAACGTTTTCCGGAGAAAGGGACTTTTATTGAAAACCTTGCCCAGCGAGCGTTTAATCGGATCGTATTGCATGTGTTTCTTGCTACTGATTTTTTGGGTTAGTGAAAACTGCGACTGCAACCTGTGACTATTGTTTTAAAAGTCGGTCGATGTTGTCGGCATAATCGAGGCTGTCGTCTTTGAAAAATTCCAGGGCCGGGATGATGCGCAACTGTTTCCCGACCCGCAGCCCCAGCAAACCACGGACTTTAGCCGTATGCTGTTTGATTTCTTTCAGCATTTGGTCGGCATTTTCCGAAGGGAAAATACTCAGATAAACGCGGGCCAGCGACAAATCGCTGGTTACGCGTACCACCGTTACAGTAATCAGTTTTCCCTGAAACAGGGTCCGGCTTTCTTTTTGAAAAATATCGGCCAATTCTTTCTGTATAAGCCGAGATATTTTGTTTTGGCGCGTTGTTTCCATTTTTCTGTATTTCAAATTAAGCGGTCAAAGTTAGGCAAAATTCGTTCGATGTGAAAGCTGCATTTCAGGAGGTGGCAGTCGGAGCAGCATTCGGGTTCAGGCACGAGTAGAACCGTTGGATGGATTCCTTGTCATCGGCCATGATCATCATCTTGTCGCCGGCCTGTAAGACAGTTGAACCGTCGGGTATCAGGAACTGTCGTTCGCGTTTAATCATGACGACCAGTACGTTATGTGGCAGTTTCAGATCGACAATGGGCTTACCAACACACGGAAATTCAGGAGATATCGTGATTTCATCAAGCAGCGACCTGACCTTATCGGCCAGTTCGCGGTCTAGGATTGTCTTCTTCCGGGTGTCGCCCGGTATGCTCAGTTTCAGGATTTTTGCCGCCAGCGGGACTGTTGTCCCCTGAATCGATACCGAAGTTACTGTAATAAAGAAAACCAGGTTGAAGATAATGTTGGCGTGGGGCAATCCCATGGTCAGGGGGTAGGTGGCAAACACGATGGGAACCGCGCCACGCAATCCGACCCACGAAATGAACAGCTTGCTGCGCAGGTTAAACCGAAACGGCCATAAAACCAGAAAGATGCTGATTGGGCGGGCCAACAAGATCAGGAAAAGCGAAATCATCAGCCCGGCGCCAATTTGCGGCCCCAGCTGCGACGGAAAGACCTGAAGCCCCAAGGTGATGAATAAAACGATCTGCATCAGCCAGGCCCAGCCATCAAAGTGTTTGGTCAGGCTCCGTTTGTGGATGAAATCGGAATTCCCGAGAACAAAAGCGGCCAAATAAACCGCCAAAAAGCCATTCCCGTCCATGTAATCGGTCCCTGAAAAAGTAAGTAGCATCAGAGCCATCAGCAGCACCGAATACAGTCCGTCGGCATCCAGCTTGATCCGGTTTATAATGAACTGCATAACTTTCCCCATCGCGATCCCGATTACAGTTCCTAAAACCATTTGTTTAACAAACAGCATGGCCAAATGCGCCGCCGATTTATCCGGATTAGTAATCAGGAATAAAAAAATGAGGGTAAGCACATAAGCCATCGGGTCGTTACTGCCGCTTTCGAGCTCGAGCAAAGGCCGTAAGCGCCCTTTCAGCCCGACGCCTTTGGAGCGAAGGATGGAAAACACGGCTGCCGCATCGGTCGATGAAACAATGGCCCCGAGCAAAAGTCCTTCGAGGAACGAAAAATCGGTAACCATATAAACAAAAACCCCAACAAGGGTACAGGTAATCAGAACGCCTGCCGACGACAATAAAATTCCCGGCCAGATGACACGTTGTACATCATGCCGCTTGGTATCGAGCCCTCCTGAAAAAAGGATAAAGCACAACGAAAACGCTCCGATAAACTGAGCCAATTTCGGATTGTCGAAATTGATTCCACCAGGGCCATCGCTGCCAGCAATCATGCCGATGCCCAAAAAAAGCAAAAGCGCCGGGACGCCAAACCGAGAAGAGGTTTTAGCGAATAAAACACTTAGCACAAGCAGGATTGAACTTACCAGAAGAATATTGTCGACGTTTATGATCATTTTTGTTTGGATTGATTCGTATAAATTGTTGTTTCGTACAATTTTCGTAACAGCTTTTATTTTTCAATCACGTTCGCATCAGAATAAAATTGAGTTTGCGAATCGAAGCGCAGCAAAGATCCACGCAGTGAAATCCACGACGCGAATAGCCATTTGTACATTTTCGGCTTGTATTGAACTTTGGCTTTCATGGCTATTTCATGGAAAATTCTTAAAAAACAAACGTTCCCATCGGGTTGAACTAAAAATACTAAAAAATGCCTGCTTGGCTGTTATATTCTTCCTTTATTGTTGCATTAATCTTTGTATTCGGGATTTATTCCCCATTTTTGCGGCGAAAATCAAAAATAGGATGCCTGATTTATCGACCTGGGGACTCTTCGGATTATTTTTGGCCAGCTTTCTGGCTGCAACTGTCGTTCCGTTTAGTTCCGAAGCGTTGCTCACAGTTATGATTGCCAGGCAATTCCCGGTTGGCGATTGCATTTTGGTTGCCACCGCGGGAAACTGGCTGGGAGGTATGAGCAGCTTCGGACTGGGGTACCTGGGCCGGTGGGAATGGATCGAAAAATACCTGCATGTTAGTCGCCAATCGATCGAAAAGTGGCATAACCGGATGTATAACCGCGGGGCTGTTTTTGCTTTTTTGTGCTGGGTCCCGTTTGTTGGCGATGTATTTGCGGTTGGACTGGGTTTTCTCCGGACAAATGGGTGGATCGTAGCGCTTTTTATGCTACTGGGGAAAGCTTCGCGGTATGTCGTCTGGGCCTGGCTTAGCGGGTTTTTCGTTTAATGATTATTGGTAAATTTCAGATAGATGCCCCGGCCAAAGAAAACCAGCGCCGTTCCGAAAAGCAATCCGGAGAAAAAATCGAACTCATCGTTTTGATTAAACAGGCAATTAAACGCTAAGGCTGCCAGTAACACCAGAGCTCCCGTTATCAATGTTGCATTTTCTCGTTTCATTGGCTTTAGAATAAAAGATCAATCACCGGATAATTCTACGATTACCCGGTGATTAAGTTTGCTGGTTTATTATTTCGGGAGCGGATAACCTCTCAATTCAGAAAGATTGGCTTCAATTTCATGTTCCGGATATTCGTAATCAGAAAGTTGCCCGGCCATGTATTTATCGTAACCAACCAAGTCCATCAGCCCGTGACCGCTGAAGTTGAACAAAATGACTTTTTCCTTGCCTTCTTCCTTGGCCTTTTTAGCCTCGCGAATGGTTGCTGCAATAGCGTGCGTTGTTTCCGGAGCCGGAATAATCCCTTCGGTTTTTGAGAAGAGCAAGCCTGCTTCGAAACATTCGCTTTGGTGAATCGCTTGGGCTTCCATCAATCCGTCGCGCAAAGCAGCGCTTACTAACGGAGCCATACCGTGATAGCGTAACCCTCCGGCATGGATTGGCGCCGGAATGAAATTGTGCCCCAGACTGTGCATGGCCAAAAGCGGGGTCATGCGGGCTACATCGCCATGGTCGTAAATGAACGGGGCCTTGGTTAATGTCGGGCACGAGAATGGTTCAGCGCCAATAATCTGAATGTCGGCTCCGTGAATTTTGTCGTACATGAACGGGAACGACAATCCGGCGAAATTACTCCCGCCACCACAGCAGCCAATTACTACATCCGGATTTTTGATGCCCACCAGTTCGAGTTGCTTTTTGGCTTCAAGCCCGATAATGGTTTGGTGAAGCATAACGTGGTTCAATACCGAACCCAGCGAGTAGCGTGTTTGGCCGGTTGGGTCGGATACAGCTGCTTCGACAGCCTCAGAAATAGCAATCCCCAAACTTCCGGGAGTATCCGGGTATTTGGCCAGAATATCGCGTCCGGCCTGGGTTTCGGTACTCGGACTAGCCACACATTGTCCACCCCAGGTTTGCATCATCATCTTGCGGAACGGTTTCTGGTCGAAACTCACACGGACCATGAACACTTTGCACTCGATTCCGCCAATTACCGAGCAGGCAAATGAAAGGGCTGACCCCCATTGTCCGGCTCCGGTTTCGGTAGTCAACCGCTTGATACCAAATTGTTTGTTATACCAGGCCTGAGCTACGGCGGTATTAGGTTTGTGGCTTCCGGCCGGAGAAACACCTTCGTTTTTATAATAGATTTTTGCCGGAGTCCCTAACGCTTCTTCCAATTCATAGGCTCGGATCAGCGGGCTTGGGCGCCAGCGAAATAAAATCTGACGGATTTCTTCCGGAATATCGATCCAGCGTTCCTGGCTTACTTCCTGTTCAATCAGGTTCATCGGGAAAACAGGGGCCAGCATATCCGGAGAAATCGGCTTCCCATCAGGCCCTAATGGCGGATTTAACGGTGTTGGAAGGTCGGGCGCCAGGTTGTACCATTGTTTGGGCATTTCCGATTCGCTGAGGTAGATTTTCTTTTGTCTGGTCATGTTGATAGTATTTTATGGTTTTACAATTTGCAAAAAGAGGGACACACTGCGTAAACAATATGTCCCTCTCTCGGTCGGCAATCATGGTTTCATCATAATTGTTTACAGGAAGCCTTCATTTCGTGCCACCAACGCCAATATCCGGTATGAAAACATGTATGTGCCATTTCAATTTTTTTGACAACCGTAAAACTATATTTTAATTTTTAAGAGAACAAACAATTTTTGTATTGATCCGCAATTTGAACCTGTTCTAAACCATTTTTTTGAAGTTCGTGGTGATCGCGGGCTTACAAGTCATTAAAAATCTTTGTTTTTCGAGTCAATGAAGATTGTAACCGGACCGTCGTTACAAAGCGAAACATCCATCATAGCCCCAAATTTCCCGGTGCCAACCGGTTTCCCGATGGCCTGCGAGAGCGAAGCCACGAACTTTTCGTACACCGGCTCGGCAAATTCAGGCCGTGCCGCCCGGATATATGATGGACGGTTTCCTTTTTTCGTGCTGGCGTGCAAGGTAAACTGGCTTACCACGATGATGTCGCCGGAAATATCGGTCACCGAACGGTTCATCACCCCATTGACATCGTTAAAAATCCGCAACTGGGTTGTTTTTTTAACAAGCCAGTCAATATCTTCCTCTGTGTCGCTTTCTTCGATGCCCAACAATATCAGTAATCCTTGCCCGATGGAAGAAATTTGTTCATCTCCAACCGTTACCGAAGCTTTTGAAACCCGTTGAATGACTACCCGCATAATCAAATTTTCTTTTTTGCTGAACCTACTTTAATCAAGTTTTGTTTAATACGCAAACAAAATAAATAAACAAAACAAATGTTGGCTAAAACGAAAAACCGAAAATATTCAAATCTGGCCATGCCTGAAAATTTAACTGCTACTATTTTTTCCATGCTGTTTTTTGTGCCGGCGGCCTGGTCCCAGAACTGTGTGCTAAAAGGATCTATTCTGGATGCAACAAGCAATGAAGCCGTTTCGTTTGCACAGGTGCTTGTTTCCGGCACTTCTCAGGGAGCTGTGGCCGACGAGAGCGGGCATTTTGTGATTTCAGGGTTAAAACCAGGGTTCGTACGAATTGAGGTTAGTTCGCTAGGCTATAAACAATCGATCTCTCCGGAAATCGAATTGAGCAATGCCCGAACGGCATTTGTTGAAATTAGGCTCGAAAAGTTGCCGGAAGAGATCGAAGAAGTTCAGGTGAAGGGTTCGGCATTCCGGAAAACCGAAGAAAGCCCTTTGTCTCTAAAAACAATCAACCTGTCTGAAATTGAAAGCAGCCCCGGGGCAAACCGAGATATCTCGAAGGTGGTCCAGTCGTTTGCAGGTGTTCTTTCAACACCGGCATACCGGAATGATGTTATTATCCGGGGCGGGGGCCCTTCGGAGAGCCGGTTTTACTTAGATGGGGTCGAGGTACCGAATATCAATCATTTTGCCACGCAGGGAGCCTCCGGAGGGCCTGTTGGCATTATCAATGCCGATTTGATCCGCGAAGTAAACTTTTATTCCGGGGCATTCCCTGCCAACCGGGGAAATGCGCTGAGCGGGGTTCTTGAATTTTTTCAGGTCGATGGCAACCCGGACCAGTTCAGGTTCAGGGGAACTGTTGGCGCTTCAGAAATTTCTGCAACAATCGACGGGCCGGTTAACAACAAGACATCTTTCGTTCTATCGGCCCGGCGCTCGTACCTGAAATTGCTGTTCTCGGCTCTGGAATTGCCATTTCTTCCAACCTTCAACGACACCCAGTTTAAACTGAAAAGCCGGATTGACAAAAACAACGAAATATCACTTATCGGACTGGGGGCCATTGATTTGTCAGACTTAAACCTGGGAATAAAAAATCCCGATGACCAGCAAAAATATATTTTGAGCTACCTGCCTGTTAACAAACAGTGGAGTTATACGTTGGGCCTTGTTTACAAACATTACCGCGACAACAGTACCAGCACAGTTGTTTTTAGCAGGAGCCACCTGAACAATTCGAACGAAAAGTACCTGGAAAACGATTATAGCTCGCAAAACCACAAGATCCTCGATTATTCATCGAACGAAATAGGAAACAAATTCCGGGTAGAAAATACCGCCCGTGCGGGGAATGTGAAAATCAGCGGCGGAGCCAACCTCGATTGGGTTGAATATGACAATTCAACTTTTCAGCGTCGATATGCCGGGACTGGGATTCAGGATATAAGTTATCAGGCCAGCCTTAGTTTTGCCAGGTGGGGTATTTTCGGGCAGGTAAGCCCCCTGTTTGCTGACGGAAAAATAACCGCATCAGCAGGATTTCGGTTCGATGCAAATAGTTATTCCGCTTCGATGCAAAATTTGTTCCGGCAATTTTCGCCACGGGTTTCGGCATCATACGCTTTTGCCAACCGGTGGAGCCTGAACCTGAATGCAGGGCGCTATTTTCAGTTACCATCTTTAACTACGCTGGGGTTTCAGAAAAACGATGTGCTGGTAAACAAAAACAACAAGCTGAAATATATCCAGTCGGGCCACTTGATCGGAGGCATCGAGTATAAGCCCAACGCGGTTATGCAGTTTTCGCTGGAAGGTTTTTCAAAAAAATACAACTACTACCCCTTTTCGGTAACCGATTCTATTTCGCTGGCCAATAAAGGGGCCGATTTTGGGGTTGTTGGCGACGAAGAAGTGATATCCGCCTCAAAAGGGAAAGCCGCTGGCGCCGAGTTTCAGGCCCGTGTCAATTCACCATCGGGGCTTAACTTCAACCTGTCGGTAACGTTTGTCCGAAGCAAATTTCAGGATAAGTCAGGCAGATATAGCCCATCATCGTGGGATAGCAAGCAAATTGTAAGCCTGACAACCACCCGGAACCTGAAAAAAGGATGGAAAGTTGGCGCACGCTGGCGTTTTGTTGGCGGGTTGCCCTATACGCCATACGACCTGGAAAAATCATCGCTGGTGAGGGTATGGAACCTTTCGGGCGCTCCGTTGATTAATTATCAGAAACTTAATTCAGAGCGGTTCCATGCATTTCATCAATTGGACGTACGGGTTGACAAAGCATGGTACTGGAACAAGCTGACGACAAAACTGTATCTCGACATCCAGAACCTTTACAATTTCAAGGCCCGCCAGACCGACATTGTGGTACGCGAACAAGACGAGGCCGGCAATTACCTGCTGACCGATAACAATACCCGTTATGTGCTCCGGACCGTAAAAAATACCTCGGGAACTGTGTTGCCCACCATTGGGTTAATGGTTGAATTTTAAATTGCCGGCAACAACATAAAAAACTACTTTTGAACGACAATTAAAAACTGCGGAACATGCTGGTATTTTGCCTAAACCACACTGAAACCGACCCGTATTTCAACCTGGCGGCCGAAGAATATTTCCTGAAAAACTTTCAGGAGGATTTTTTTATGCTTTGGCGGAGCCTCAAGTCGGTTGTAGTTGGGAAACACCAGAATGCGCTGGCCGAGATCAACCATGCATTTGTGCGCAAAAACAACATTGCCGTTTGTCGAAGGCTCTCGGGCGGGGGCACGGTTTTTCACGATCCGGGCAACCTGAATTTCACTTTCATCCGCCAGGTCGATAAAATCCAGGAAGTTAATTTTAAACTCTTTACAATACCGGTTGTTCTGGCCTTGCAAAAACTGGGAGTTGATGCTTACACTTCCGAACGGAACGATATCCTGGTTAATGGCAAAAAAATCTCCGGAAATGCAGAACACGTTTACAAGAAACGGGTTTTGCACCATGGAACGCTTTTGTACGATAGTTGCCTGGACGAACTTCGCGGGGCATTGAATGTCGACCTTTCGCGGTTTGAAGATAAAGCCGTACAATCGAACCGGAGCGTGGTTACCAACATTGCCTCTTATTTGCCCCGAAAATTTTCAATCGAAGATTTTACTGATTTTCTGTTTCAGGAGCTTATGGCCTCTTTTCCTCACACGCAGGTGTATGAAATGACCGAAACCGACCGCCATGAAATCCTGAAATTGCGAAATGAAAAATATACAAGCTGGGACTGGATTTTTGGTTATTCGCCCCGTTACCAGTACCAAAACAACTTTCAATCGGGCAAGGCCCTGGTTGAAATTGAAATGCTCGTTGAAAAGGGAATGGTGCAGTCGTTTTCAGCAACAGGTATTTCAGAAAACCTGTCGGCGAAAATATCCGAACGGCTTGTCGGCTTGCGGCACGATCCGGAGTTTATCAATCCCATCTTGGCTCCGCTTGCGTTAGACCTAACCAATGAACAAATTTCTCCGGAAGACTTTTTAAACGCATTGGTTTAACCCTTTGCTCCCGATCTTTGTTCTGGTCATATCTAACAGCTTTTAAATGAGAAAGCTTTTTATGCGTTAGCTCAATAAAGCGAATTCGGCGTAAGTAATTAAAAAAATGTGCATTTTTAAACCAATCCGGGTTGACTCGCCCCACACCCGCCTGTGACGCGGAGATGGGGCGAGTGGAGTTTAAGATTTGCAATAAGGTTAGCCCCCCAATAAAATTATACTGATCTCTATAGCGTTATGTTATTCCCCAGATCGGATTCACATTCAATAATATGTTCTCAATTTATTCGCTCGCTTGGTTGAGACCGGTTATTTTTTATTGCTCTTTCGAACTTGGTAAAACTAAAGGAGCTTTTTTTTATAAACATCGGGATCGGATATCACACCAACCTTATCTCCCTTTTGTTTGAACCCCGGTTACCGGATATTCCTGAGTTTTTGCTCAACTCCCCTGACAACTGCCTTTTGCGATTCAATTTTGGATAAAATATCAGACTGGCTGCGCAGGTTTTGCCTGATTTTTTTCTCGTTTTGCGATATCTTCCGCTCAATCTTGTTCAGATCCTTTTCGTTTGATTTGACCTCTTTTTGCAGGGCTTCCTGCCGCGCTTTCAAATCGCCCGGACTGGCCGTCTGTCCGGAACCGGACATAGGTATCAGCAAAGCATCGTCCGAATTCAGGCGCATCCGTTGCTCTTTTAGCTGGGCCTCAAGCGTTAACTGATCCGATTTTAGATCCTTGATTCTTGCTTCATACGATGATTTTTGGTTCTCATACTTCTTCTGTCCACGCTCCAAATCTTTCAGCTTGCGCTTTTCCTCGCTTAATTCTTTTTCAACGGCATCGCGGTAAACGGTTAGGGCATAATCACGCACAAACGCGCTGGCCGAGGCTGTATCGGCCGATCGTTGTTCTCCGATAAAAATCCCGTTCGCTTCAAAAAAAGCCATCACAAAAACACGGTCTTTCAATTCGGTAAAACGTGCAATGACATTCATCGCACCAGCAGAAACCTGCGAAACCTCCACGCCACTCATAACCCATTCGTCTTTTTGCTTTTCCAGTTTGGGTGTTTTTTTAAATACATTCAGGATGCCGGGCGGAACCAATGCTTTTTCCCAAAGCTTGATCGCATCTTTCGACGTGGCCTGAGGAATGGCTACCTCGAAACAGGGTTTAATCCCTTTCGAGGAAGGACGCTGCTGGATTTTCACCTGGATGTTTTCCTGCGCCCCTAACGAAAGCACGAAAAACATGCACACGAAACTTGCAATAATCGTTTTCATAAGCCTGTGTATTTTATCTGAAATTTACGATAATTTCTCCATGATTCATCTGTAAATAATTTGTTTTTAAGTTGCCAATGGAATAGCCATGACCCGGTTATTATATTAATCTGTTGGTATTTGCAAATCATGGCTATTTCATAAGTAAATTTTGTTGTTAAAATATTGAAATTTAGGTGTGTACTTATGGAACTCCATGCCATGAAAATTAGCTTCTCTAATTATATTTACATGGCCTTTGGTGCCACCACCATAAATTTTGTTACCGTGGCATGTTCGTTTCATAAGTATAAATTTTCAATGTTGTTTCTTTCAATTTTCGTATCTATTTCTGTTTTTCAAACTGGTTTTTCAACAAAATGGAATTGAGTTTGCAAATCGGAACGCAGCAAAGATCCACACAGTAGAATCTGCGAAGCAAATAGCCATTTATACACTTTCGGCTTGTATCAGCCATGATTCTTATAGCTATTTCATACTTTTGCACCGCACCAGAAACAGAAGACCCATGTGTATGTTCAACCACATTATTTTCGACCTCGATGGAACGCTAACCGACTCGAAACCGGGCATTGCCAATTCGCTGAAATACGCCATGCGCCAGATGCACCTTGCCGGATATTCTGAAGAATTGCTCGACCGCTTCATTGGCCCACCCCTTCAGGATGGATTTAAAAACCATTGCGGGCTAAACGAACAAAACACACAGCTGGCAGTCGATTATTTCCGAACGTATTACGGAGAAAAAGGCCTTTTTGAGAACACACCTTATACCGGGATTGCCGAATTGCTTGAAGAACTTCATTTCTGCGGGAAACAGGTTTACGTGGCTACCTCGAAACTCGAGAAATATGCCATCCGGATTATGCGCCACTTTGAGCTCGACCGCTGCATTACCGATCTGATTGGCGCCGAATATGGAGGAAACCATTCGGGAAAAGGGCAACTGATTGCCAAACTGCTCGAACGGAACCAACTTCTAAATGCATCGGACGTGGAGATGGTCGGCGACACCATCTACGACATTGACGGTGCGCACGAAAACGAAATCCCGGTGATTGTCGTAGGATACGGGTTCGGTAAAAAAGAGCAACTCCTCGCCTGCTCTCCGGATTATTTTGCCGAAACAGTTGATGATCTGTGCGAATTGCTGCTGTAAAAATGCTCCGGAAATTCTATCTTCGAAAGAAATTTAACGATAAACATGACTGTTATTCCACCATATCTTAAACCGGGCGACCGCATTTGGATTGTTGCCCCGGCTGGAAAGATCAACCGTGAAACCGTGGTTCCCGGTATCGAGCTACTGCGCGACCACGGTTACGAAGTCATGCTGGGCGATCATATTTTTTCCCACCACTTTCAATACGCCGGAACGGATCCGCAACGGGCTTCCGACCTTCAAAAAGCTATAAACGACCCCCAAGCCAAGGCCATTATTTGCGCCCGGGGCGGCTACGGAACAATTCGCATTATCGAACGAATTGACTTCTCTCCGCTCCTGAAATCGCCCAAATGGTTGGTTGGATTCAGCGATATTACCGTATTGCACTCGGTTTTCAACAAACTCCGGATCGCCAGTATCCACGGGGCTATGCCTGGTTTTTACCTCGACAACAACAAACCCTCGCCAAGCTATTTTTCGTTGTGCCAAACGCTCGAAAATGGCCATTCACCCATCGAATTTGCACCACACGAACTCAACCGACCGGGCCTGTGTTCCGGCGAACTGGTTGGAGGTAACCTTTCGTTGCTGTACAGCCTGCAGGGAACGCCCTGGCAACTGGAAACCGATGGGAAAATCCTGTTCATCGAAGACTTGGCCGAATACCTGTACCACCTCGACCGAATGATGAACAACTTTCGCCTTTCAGGTAAACTCGAAAATCTGGCCGGACTGGTGGTTGGCGGCTTCACCGAAATGAAAGATAATGACAATCCGTACGGGAAAACAGCCTATGAAATCATTTACGAAGCCGTGGAGAAATACAATTATCCTGTTTATTTCAATATCCCGTCCGGACATATCCGGAAGAACCTTTCAATGGTTTTTGGCGTCAAATACAGCCTGGTCCCGGGTGAAAAATGTAAATTAACCCGCAGCTAAGATGAGCAAACAAAAAGAAGTCGGGAACAAAGGCGAAGAGCTGGCCGTCGCATACCTGAAAACACTGGGATACGAGATATTGGAGGTCAACTGGTTTTGGGAACATCTCGAAATCGATATCATTGCCCGCGACGGAAACGAACTGGTGATCGTAGAAGTAAAAAGCCGTTCGGGCGACACGTACGAACACCCCTCCGAATCCGTTTCAACCAGGAAAATACGCTTTTTGGTCAATGCTGCCGAAGCATATATCCTGAAAAACAACCTGAATTGCGACACCCGTTTCGATGTCGTTTCGATTATTTTTTATGGGCATAACTTTGAAATTGAGCATTTCAAAGACGCCTTTTACCCTCCGGTCAATTAAACCCTGACGATTATGAATATCGAGGAAATCCGCGAATACTGTCTGTCGAAAACAGGAACTACTGAAGAGTTTCCGTTTGATGAAACCACCCTGGTTTTTAAAGTTATGGGCAAAATGTTTGCGCTGACTGACCTGGAAGGAGAATTGAGCATTAATTTGAAATGCGACCCGGAACGGGCTGTCGACCTGCGCGAACAACATTCGTCAATCCATCCCGGCTACCACATGAACAAAAAATACTGGAATACAGTCTTTATAAACGGTGAACTTTCCGATTGGTTTATTTACGAGCTGATCGATCATTCGTATCAATTGGTAGTTGAAAAACTACCCAAAAAACTTCAGGAAAAACTCAAGAATACAACGGATGAATTTTAGAAAACTAGCCCTTCTCGTAGGGGTTCAGGCGTTAACTCTGGGTCTCTTTGCCGGTCGCCCCGAGATGAAAATACTCGTACAGGTACCATCAACTTCTGTTAAAAACCAGCAACATACCGGAACCTGCTGGAGCTTTGCAACCACTTCGTTTCTCGAATCGGAGCTTATCCGCATGGGGAAAGGTATATACAATTTGTCAGAGATGTATTTTGTAAAAAAAGCCTATCCGGAAAAATTAGACAAGTTCCTGCTGTATCACGGAATGGCCAATTTTGGAGAAGGAGGCCAAGCTCACGATGTACTGAATGTCATCCGGAAATATGGAATCGTTCCTGATAGCATTTTGCCCGGAATTAAAACCCCTGAGAATGTTTTTGATTACCGGGAGCTCGTCGATTTACTCGCTCAGATAGCAAAGAAAGCCAACCAACTGGCCCCCAAAAAAATGAACGAACAACGTCAAAAATTCAATAGCTTGCTAAATAAGATGATTGGCCCCGATCCGGCAAAATTCAACCGGGAAGGCCAGGATTTTGACCCCAAATCGTTCGCCGCCTATCTGGATATCACTCCGGACAATTACATCGAAATTTCATCGTACACCCATCACCCGTTTTACAAACCGTTTGATCTGGAAGTTCCGGATAACTGGTCGCACGACCGCTACCTGAATGTGCCGGTCGATGAACTGATTTCAACCATCGACAGCGCTTTGTTCCGCGGTTTTTCGGTTTGCTGGGACGGGGATACCAGCGAAGACGGTTTCTCGCATAAAAATGGTCTGGCTGAACTAAAAAAAGACGAAACGTTCGACCAGAAAGCCCGTCAGGAAACATTCCTGAACCGAACAACAACCGACGACCATCTGATGCACCTTGTCGGTATTGCTATCAGCAACTTGGGAGAAAAATTTTACCTGGTCAAAAACTCCTGGGGCTCCGATCAGAATGAGCTGGGTGGTTATATGTATCTGAGCGAGCCATATGTAAGACTAAAGACAATTGCCATTTTGGTAAACAAAGACGCAACGAATAAAACCCTTAAAAAATATCTGAATTATGACTGATTTTGATCTTCGGGGCGAAGAATTTATTGAATTAATCCGTTTGTTGAAACTTCTCCGCATTAGCGAAACCGGCGGCCATGCCAAATTGATGGTAGAAGACGGGTTGGTTAAACTGAACGGACAGGTTGAATACCGCAAAAGGGCTAAACTCAGGGCCGGAGATACGGTAGAAATATTTGATCATAAAATACGGATTATATAAGCAAAAAAGCCGACTGGATCGTCGGCTTTTATTGAGCTTGTGCCTTGGGGGCTGGGTGGTTGGGGATGCAAAAAGAATACCATCTTCAAAAGATGTATTTCAAAATTAACGCATTAACCTCTTGCTGATTCCCCGAAAAGCTTTTTTTGAACGAACGATACTGTTTTTTGCATGAAATAGCCTTTTACTTGAACGAACGGATCATTTTTGAACATGTGATCCGTCTATAATGAGTAAAATTTTTGATGAATTTCATCCGTATAAATTTTCAATGTTGGTTCGTACAATTTTCGTAACAGCTTTTTCTTTTTGATCAAGTTCGCTCCGAGATGGAATAGCCATGATCCGGTTATTTTTATCTGCTGATGTTTGTAAATCATGGCTATTTCATTTCTTATTTTTGAACCAACCCATCTCTTTGAGCAATAACCGTCCGGAGTAAAAAGGAAAAAGGCATCCAGAAAACTTTCTGAACACCCTTTTAACCAAAAAATCTAACTAAACTATTGAACTAACATTCAATGCATACCCTTTCGTGCAAAAGATCAATCGTATCCTGAACCTGAGAAAATTCTGCAATTTCCCGATCATTCAGGTTGATCTTGAAAAATCCTTCCAGATAATAAACAAAAAGCGTCCAATCCAACGCGTCGAAACGCAAGTCGTCGTTAAAAGAAGCTTCCGGTTTTATCTGTTCACGGCGAACACCCGTTTTTCTAAGGACTTTGTATAAGGTCCGGCGGATTGATTTTTCTTTCATAGCTTTCTTCTTTAATTCTGATTCTCTGTGTTTTCTGTTCGTCAAATCAATTTTTGACTGTGCAAAAATATAAAATATAAAATTCGAACATCATCCTTAATAGGTCAAAATATACAAACCGGCAAATAAAATATGCATTTCCGGTCTTTTTAAGGGATAGTCAGGAAGAAACAACCGAAAATGTCGAATTAATTATCTGATATTTTGTTTATTATTACAATCGTCCACAAATTAATCATATTGTATAATCTGAAAATTTTCAGGAAACAATTAATTAAAACAGCGATTGCACCCATTCCTTTTTTAACAAACTATACACTTCCAGATCAATATAGGTCCGATTATGCCGCTCACCATCCCGCTCGATCCCTTCAAACTGAAACCCAAGTCGTTTGGGAATAGCGGAACTTTTGTCGTTCCCTACTCCACACCGGATTTGGACGCGGTTCATATTCATGTTTCTGAAAGCATAATCAACAAGCTTTTGTGTTGCCAGGGTCGCCAAACCCATGCCCGTTTTATCTTTAACAAGCCAGTAACCTATTTCAACCCGATTGTTTATCTGGTCAGCATCTTTATAGCCAATTAATCCGGCAAAATCTTTCCGGTGCCAGATCACATAAACATCATCTCTTTCTCCAACAGGCTGTTCAATAATCGACCGTACAAACAGTTCGGTATCCCGCAACTTTCGGGTGAAATCGATAAAGGGAAGCCATCTTCGTAAATGTTCCCGGTTTTGATCGATGGCCTCAAAAATAACTTCGACATGCGAAAGCCGAAGCCGCTCGAGATACACTTGTTCGTTGATATATAACTTTTCCATAGTCGAAAATCGCGGTAAAATTATAAAAAACACATTCCAAAATCTGAATAACAGACTATTTTGCTTCCGAAACATCCTGAAGTAATCAGTGCTTCGCTTTCAGCGAAAAACGTTTGCTGAAACTCAGGCGCATAAAATTGGTACCATTGCTTACTCCCATCCCACTGGTCTTCAAATTTGTAAATTGTTTGGACCTGATAAATGAAATTCCTAGATAATACCTATCGTACTGATAACCAAGCGAAAACCGTCCGTTTGTGCGAAAACTGAACCGATATTTCTGACTATCTTCCTGATCCTGAAAATTGAACTTGTTATTCTGAAGTCCGGTTCCCAAAATGCAGGAACCTGTCATGATGAAATTCTTCCAAAAAACGAAAGAATAAGCATAACCAACATTGGCATTAAGCGCCAAAACCTGAACGTTTTTTACATCACGCGCCTTTGCAAAATATGTTGCAGAAATATTCTGAGGAACCAAGGCCGAATCAGCCTTATTTTTAAACGAATAAGCCTCAAAACCGGCAATGACACTCCCGGCGCTTTTCTTTTGCCGATCGGTCTGGTTGAATGCTGCTTTGTACGAAAACCGTCGATAGTTAAACACGTAATTGAAACTTAACCCCACATTTACCGACGAAATATCCGGACGCTGGTACTGTACCGATGAATTATAACCAGGTAAATGCTCTTCTGATTTTTTTAAGGGCATCTCTAAAAACCCAATGTTAATATATTTGTTTAATTGTTAATATTTTAAGCATGGGATATATGGTTAGATTGCCTATTTTACAGTACAAAAAAGAGCAACAATGAAGAATATCAATATGCTAGGCCTATT
>JAJUGZ010000043.1 GCA_029265715.1 Bacteroidota bacterium | reverse complement strand
TGTATTAAACATTGCTCTGAACGATAAATCTGTTTTTCTATTACGCTTCTAAAGTACTAATAATCAACAACTAAAACAAATACAAGATAAAGAATGCCAACGAATTGTGCACATTTTTCTAATCTGTTAAAGTAGAAATAATATGGGATGTTAATTGAGCCTCAAGCCCCGGCATGGCAGCTAAAGCAGAAATTGTTGCCAGTTCGCGTTGTTGATAGGAGAGGACATCATTTTCGAAAATATCAGCAAAGAGGTGTTCTTTTAAAAAAGTATCGATGCGGGGGGCAAATTCACCATAGCCTTTTGCTGGCCCCGATTGTGGCGTTTTGGTTAATACCTCCAGCGTTTTTAACCCTTGCTCATATTTATCAGAATGATGTGACGTATGAGTTGCTTCACGACCCAAAACATCTGTGAGGCCCTTCGATTTTCTTTCTTCCAACACAGCCATAAATGTATTAATGGCATTCAGGCTTCGCGGGAACCCGCAATAAGCATACAAGTGGACCATTTCTTCTTTTATTTCATTGATCGTTAAACCGGCATCCAGTCCATTGTTCAACGCCAGTTTTAAAGCACCCAAATCGCCCCGTGCAGTGAGGGCTGCAATCTGAACAATACTTCGTTGCTCTGGCGTAAGTTGTTGATTTGTACTCATGTTATTTTGAGATTTCAGATAGTTGGGGTAAAAACAGGTTGCAACAAAAATCAGTAGCAATTTTCCGACTACGTTTATTTTGAGCCTGTTTGTCGTGTTTTTTTTGTTTGTCATTTTACATCTTTTACAATGGTTATAAAAAGACCCAGCACTTTTATTTAGCAAAAAGTACAGTTTAAATCCCATTGGGTTGTAGTTTATCCCCACTATCCACAGCTTTTTCAATTACATCCAGTCTCGCTTTCCTCGGATCGGTTTTGCCGACTGGTTCTCCATCGGGTTGGATGTCGAGAATCTCGTTTGTTTTGGGATTGTAAACAGGCCACTTCGGAAGCCCTTTCCCATTCGGATTACCGGTTTTGGCAAAGTTTACCCAATAGGCATTCATCATCCGGGCAACCTCTTCGTCATCCGGAGCAGGAGTTGACCCGGGACGACCTCCAACATCATCGAATACAAAAGCAACATCGGTTCCGTGTCCGGGGCCATAGGTCATCCGATCCTTCATGGCAGAAGGTACGTACGAAAAGAGAAAAACGTACGCCGGATCGCCAACAGCGGCAAAAGCCCGTGCTGTAAATCGGGCGGGCTCTGCCCATACCTTGTCGGTGTTAAACCGGGTTTGTACTTCAGTGAATTCTTTGTTCCCGTCAGGATCGTAGGCTGTTTTTGCCTCATTTCCCAATTCCCCAAAAAGTGAGAAAAGTTCTTCTTTTGATTGACTTTGATTCACAAAGCCTCCACCTATTTCCGCACTGTTATTCCCGATCATGAGCGGAACGCGCGCCTGGCGGCCTGCCTTGTAAGCACTCTCCGCCGTTTCAACAACTAATCTCCCGTCGAGAATAGGGCCTGAATAGATACGCGGACCTCCCTGCCCGTTTGTTTCCTGTCCACCGTCCACAATCTCTTCCACTTTCAATGCACGCAATTTGGCCAGCGCGGCCGCATCTGTACCTTCGATCCCATGTTTGCGGGCAAAGTTTATTCCGATAGTTTCTGCTGAAACGGGGTAGTATCGACTTGCATTTTCCTTGTCGATTGGTCTGCCGGTCAGAACGCCATCGCGGCCACCACCGGAATGGCTGATTGCCTTTTGAAAAAGACCTTTTGCCGCTGGGATGGTTAGCAGGGAATGTACCGAAACACCACCGGCAGAAAAGCCGAAAATGGTCACATTTTCAGGGTCGCCACCGAACGCTGAGATGTTTTGCTGTAGCCATTTGAGCGCTGCAATTTGGTCCATGTAGGCATAACTGCCCTTGGGTTCTTCCGGATGTTCCTTGCTCAGCGCAGGAAACGCGAAATGACCGAGTCGCCCCAGACGGTAATTGAAGCTAACCAGAATGACCCCCTGTTTGGCAAATCCTTCTCCGGATGTGTTGCCGCTGCCACCCACAAAAGCGCCACCGTGAATCCAAACCATCACCGGCAGTTTTGCTTTGGGTTTAGTCCCGGCTGGTCTCCAGATATTCAGGTAAAGGCAATCTTCTGACGAACCTGCCTGAATAGTCCCGGGTGCTGCGCCCCATCCTGCCTGCGCGCAACTCGCACCAAACTTGCTCGCATACAACTCACCCTGCCACGGAACAACCGGTTGAGGCGGACGCCAGCGATACTCACCGACCGGAGGTGCCGCGTATGGAATTCCCTTGAAACTATCCACATCGCCACTGGTCACACCGCGTACGATTCCGGAAGCAGTACGAACTTTTGGCGCTGCTTCCGGTGATGGTTTAGCCAGTGCTTGCTGTGCCTGCAAACAGAAAGCGATCAGGATAACGAAGGCTGTTGTAATTTTTTTCATCTCACTGATTTTTATGCCTCTCCAAACCTATCGCCTATGGCGGGAAGGCTTAAAAGATGCTATTGTTTGATTTGTTTTTCTAATGTCCGCCTGGTGTCATTAACCGGGTAAAGGAGAGCGAGCCTAATTTCCAGCTGCCGTCCTGTTTTATATACACTTCGGTAACCATAAACGGATTGGTCACTTCATTTCCGCCAACAACAGCCAGCAGATCAATCCGATTTAAAAGAATGGCCGTTTGGCGAATGATATTCACCGAAACTTCATGGATATCTGCTTTTTTATACCAGATACCCCCATCTTTGATAATTTTGATTTCCTGTTCTTTACCCCAGCTTCCGCCCATGTGTACGAAGACAGCTTTATCGTGAAAGAGGTTAGCAAGTTTGTCGACATTTTTGTCGGCCATCCACTGCCACTTTTCTTTTGAAAGATTAACGATTTCCTGCTCGGCAGGGGTGAAACTCTTTGTCTCAGGATTCTGTGCGAAAGATAATTGCGCGCTCACGATGATTAAAAACAGTCCCAGAATTGTTGCTTTCATACTGATAATTGTTTAATTGTTTCACAATTGAGAATTAGTTTTACGATAGATGCGAGTTACAAATCAAGCTTTCTGCTACCCATCCATTTTACAATGGCCGGGTCACGGTGGTCGAAAAAGCTGCTTGTTCTGGTATCCAATGCTTTGATGGCTTCCATGTCTTCAGAACTTAAGCTGAAATCGAAAATTTCAAAGTTTTCTTTCATTCGTTCTTTCCTGACCGATTTTGGAATAGCAACCACTCCGCGTTGAACAAGCCAGCGAAGAATTACCTGGGCAATGGTTTTGTTGTATTTTTTGCCGATGGATGCCAGCAAATCGTTTTGAAAGATGTTGTTTTTGCCTTCGGCAAACGGCCCCCAAGATTCAATTTGGACGTTATTTTCAATCAAAAACTTCTGGGTTTCGATTTGCTGGTTGAACGGATGCGTTTCTATCTGGTTGATGGCCGGAGCAATCTCATTGAAAACAATCAAATCCATCACCCGGTCGGGTTGGAAGTTGCTCACCCCAATGGCTCTGACTTTTCCTGCTTTGTATAATTCTTCCATGGCCCTCCATGAACCGTGAACATCGCCATAAGGCTGATGGATCAGGTATAAGTCCAAATAGTCAAGTTGCAGCTTTTCCAATGATCTTTCAAAAGCCGCTTTGGTTTTTTCAAAACCTGCGTGCTGAACCCATAGTTTCGTGGTGATAAACAAGTCTTTTCTGGTTACACCACTTTTCTTTATCGCATTACCAACCGCAGTTTCATTCATGTAAGAAGCTGCCGTATCAATTAACCGATAACCGGTTTCAATGGCATGGAGCACACTATTTTCACATTCTTTCAGATCTGGAATCTGAAAAACGCCATAACCGAGGACAGGCATTTCAACACCGTTATTTAATTTTACTGTTTCCATGTTATAAATATTTGCCGAAGAATTCGTTGAGTTTTTTCATTGCCTGGGCCACATAATCAGGAACATAATAGGTTTGAATGTGGGTGGCTCCCGGAATCAGAAAAAGTTCCTTGTCTTTTGTTCCGGTGGCCTGATTGAACGCACTTTCCGTCATATAAAATGAATCGGCTTTGCTTCCCGCCATCATCAACAAGGGTTGGTTGATCAAATCCATGTTTGTGGCAGCGTCGAATTCCATCAGGTCGAGCAGGCTGCTCATGGTGTACCTGAAAGTGGAATTGGGGTGCGCGTGGGTCCGGTTGTAATAATAATGTCCTTCGCGGTACAGGTCGAACGGCATTTTGTCGGCCTGCTCGTCGGTTGTTTTTGTGTCGGCAGCGTAGCGCACTTCTCCACCGGCCGCTTCCAGTGCACGGGCTTCGGAAGCCTGTTTCAACCGTTCCTGAATAGTGGAAACTCCGGAATTCATGAACCCGTTTCGCCTGACCAGGCCTGAATTAAACATGCTCAGGGTAGCCACTGCTTTAAAGCGTTTATCGGTTTGAGCGGCTGCTAACGAATAACCGCCTCCACCGCAGATACCAAGCAGTCCCAAACGATCGGAATTTACACCCGGATATTGTGAGATAAAATCTGCCATTCCGCGAATATCTTCGATGCGATTGGCCGGTTTATCCACATTGCGCGGCACACCGCCGCTTGCGCCCTGGTAGGCAGCATCAGCAGCAATCGCGATGTAACCAGATTCAGCCAAACGCTGCGCGTATAATCCGGCAACCTGTTCTTTAACTCCTCCATTTGGATGAGCCACAACAACTGCCGGATATTTCTTTGCTTGATCGTAATTGGCAGGCGTATAAACATTGGCTGAAATTTCGATACCATTCAATTTATAAGTTACCGGATGAATATTCACTTTCCCCGGTACATTTTCTGTAATTGCATCGCCATAAACCAGTCCAAAGGGATTGGCAGGCTTGGTTTGCGCCAAAGAAATGACGCTAATTGTTGTAATCATTATTATAAAAATTGTTTTCATTTGTCTAATCCTTTCTCTTTTAACCATTTCGACATTAAGTCGGCTATATCAATGTTATTTAAATCTGAAAATGGGAAATGGGTATTGCCTTTGATGCCAATTTCAGGAAGATGAATCACGGTAACATCTCCGCCGTGCTTATTTACACAATCACGCCATAAACGCGCCATTTCAAGGCGTGCCCTCCATCCATCCTGACCCGGATTTTCAGCTGGTTTATCGGGAATGTTGTCGCCGTAGTAAATTACAATCGGGATTTTTGTCAATTTCATGAAATCGGCCATCGGCACACCAACGCCAGATAATGTTCCGCCAGCCATGGCGATTGGCGCCGGAACTTCTTCTTCGGGAAACACGAACCCACTTCCAGGCTCATACGAAACGATGGCTTTTATATTTTGATTCTTAATCGCTGTGCCCCATCCCATTCCTCCTGAATGTGAATGTGTAACAAGGATTCCGTCGCCAATTTTAGTGAACAGCGCCGAAACGGCATCAGAATTCACATTGATATCGATTGGACCGACATTGGGAACCATTTGGCGGAAATATTGATTGAGCGCCTCTGGATCTTTCGAGAATTGCACCCCTTCGAAATAATTGGGCCAGATTCCAACCCGGAAAGTTCCAAACCATCCCTGTTCGTCGGGTGTTGGATTAATGGTTGCAGCGACGGTACTGCGACTGGCATTTCCTCTGCGCGGTTGGTCGATCAGGTAAACCGAAAAGCGGCGTCGCAAAAAGATGTTCTGATAGCCTTCGCGACCGTCAGGAGTTGTTTCCCAAGTTTTGGAAAACTGACCGATTCCGTGCCACATGACCAGCGGGTATTTTCGTGCTTTATCCGGAATCTGATAAAAGACGTACGCATGGTCACCGTGGAATGTCTGTCCTTCAGGACTTGGCTTGTAAGGATCGAATGTACCTGGATTTGTGATCACAGTACCACCAACACTAAAGCTGCCCTGATCATGAAGTATTATTGGTTGCTGTTTGGTTGTGATGCAAGATGAAACAGCAATAGCCGCAAACAGTAAAAAGATAAAGCTGACTTTGTTGTAAGACTTTTCCATGACCGTGTAACTTTTACCTGTTTATCATTTTTTGGCTGGCTGGGGCGTATCTTTCACCTACAATTTCAATATTCGACAAAGCCTGATTTATTTTTTGCAAATCGTCAGGTAACAATGATACATTGGATGCACCAGCATTTTCAATTAGCCGGTTGATTTTGGTAGTTCCGGGAATAGGTACAATCCAGGGTTTTTGAGCCAATATCCAGGCTAATGCGATTTGCGAAGGTTCGCAGTTTTTCTGCAGGGCAAATTGTTTTACTAAATCTACCAACTTCATGTTTTTCTTTAAATTTTCTTCTGAAAATCGCGGCACTGTGGCTCTGAAATCGTTCTGGCCAAATGAAGTAGATGTGTCAATTTTCCCGGTAAGAAAACCTTTACCTAGAGGGCTGAACGGAACAAAGCCTATTCCTAATTCTTCTAAAACCGGCAGGATTTTTTCTTCCGGCTCCCGCCAAAACATAGAATATTCGCTTTGCAGTGCTGTAACGGGTTGAACTGTGTGGGCGCGACGGATAATTTCAACGCCGGCTTCAGATAAGCCGAAATGTTTGACCTTGCCCTCTTTGATCAAATCCTTTATTGTTCCCGCAACATCCTCGATGGGAACCTGAGGATCAACACGGTGCTGGTAAAACAGGTCAATAGCATCAACCTGAAGGCGTTTCAAAGAGGCTTCTGCTACTTTGCGGATTTGTTCGGGCCTGCTGTTAAGCCCAACAGATTTCCCATCTTTAATATCAAATCCGAATTTTGTAGCAATGACTATTTTGTTTTTGAAAGGTTTTAATGCCTGGCCAACCAATTCTTCGTTGATATAGGGACCGTAAACTTCGGCAGTATCAAAAAAGGTAATGCCTAAATCTATGGCTTTGTGTATCAATTCGGACATTGGCTTCACGTCGTGTACTTCACCATAGCCGAAACTCATTCCCATACAACCCAGTCCGATTTCTGAGACTTCTAGGCCTTGTCCTAATTTTCTTTTAAGTATCATGACTTGTGTGATTTATTAAAATTCCAGTTTTCTCTCGCTTAACCACTTTACCATTGCCGGGTCGCGGTGGTCGAAAAACAAACTGGCATTAGTATTTAAACTTTGTATTGAAAGCATGTCATCAGGAGAAAGGTCAAAATCAAAGACATTAAAATTTTCTTCCATTCGTTCCTTACGAACCGATTTCGGAATCACAACCACACCTCTTTGGGTGAGCCACCGCAGTACTACCTGAGCGACCGATTTGTTGTATTTTTTGCCTATTGATTTAAGTAATTCGTTTGAAAAAAGATTATTTTTCCCTTCGGCAAAAGGCCCCCAGGATTCAATTTGAACATTATTCTCAAGCAAGAAATGCTGGGTTTCGATTTGCTGGTTGAACGGATGTGTTTCAATCTGATTTATCGCGGGTGTAAAACCACTATTAGCAATTAAATCAACTATTCTGTCAGGCTGAAAATTAGATACCCCTATTGCCCTGATCTTACCCTGCTGGTATAATTCCTGCATTGCCCGCCACGAACCAAATACATCGCCGTAAGGTTGATGAATCAGGTATAAATCGAGATAATTCAATTGTAATTTGTTTAAAGACCTATCGAAGGCTTTTAAGGTATTTTCATAGCCTGTATCGCTTACCCAAAGTTTGGTTGTGACAAAAAGTTCTTCTCTTGCTATTCCACTCCTATTAATTGCATTACCTACTGCTTGCTCATTCATATAGGAGGCAGCGGTATCAATTGAACGGTAACCGGTCTGTAAAGCATCGAGAACACTTTGTTCGCACACTTTAAGATCGTTCACCTGAAATACGCCAAATCCAAGAATTGGCATTTTTACTCCGTTGTTTAATGTTACTATTTCCATTTTTAATTTGATTTTTTAGACTTCTTTTGTTTTAAGCAGAATGCAATCACTGTAAGTTATCTGATCAGTGCTTTATGACTTTGCAAAAGTAGGTGATGAAAAAAAGGGCTTTGGTATATAAATTACTGCTTCTTCTACCACTTTTACTGATTTGATAATGTGATCGTTCGCCCTGATATTAGAATGCTTAATTTTGTATCATAAAAACAAAGCAGATATGGAACGCACATTCAGATATGATACTGTAAGCGAATACAATGACCTGAATAATCACGAAACGCTGCATCCTTTAGTAAGCGTGATTGATTTCTCGAAAGCAAGACCCAGATCTTGGGGAGAAAAGAGTGTTCGGATCAATTATGGCCTGTATTGCATTTTTTTAAAAGATGGAAAAGACTGCGAATTAAAATATGGCCGCAACTACTATGACTATCAGGAGGGTACTTTGGTTTTTGTTGCACCGGGACAAACTGTGGTTGTTGAAACCGACGGACAGGTATATCAACCTAAAGGATACGCTCTTGTATTCCATCCTGATCTGATTCGTGGCACTTCGCTTGCCAGAAGTATCGATGACTATAACTTTTTCAGTTACTCTGCAAACGAAGCGTTGCATCTGTCGGAACGCGAAAGGCAGGTTGTACTGGATTGTTTTTCGAAAATAGAATCTGAATTGCAACAGAACGTCGATAAGCACAGCAAGAAACTTATCACTTCAAATATTGAATTGTTCCTGAATTATTGCGAGCGGTTTTACGACAGGCAATTCATTACTAGGGAACATGTTAATAAAGGAATTTTAGAAAAGTTTGAAGAGCAGTTGAACGGCTATTTTTCATCCGATAAACCCCAGGTAATCGGATTACCCTCTGTAGCTTATTTTGCCGAAGAACTTCATTTGTCGGCCAACTATTTTGGCGACCTGATCAAGAAAGAAACCGGGAAATCGGCCAGGGAATACATTCAGGATAAAATTATTGACATGGCCAAGAACAAAACCTTCGATGCCAGTAAAAGTGTGAATGAAATTGCCTACGAGTTGGGGTTCAAATATCCGCAGCACTTTACCAGGCTGTTTAAACAGCGGGTTGGGGTGTCGCCAAACGAATACCGGCGGCAGAATTAAATGATAAAAAAATGAATTGTAATGGTGAGTTACCCCATGTTGAATCGTTAGAACAGGCTGTATTCATCACAAAAGAATTATAGCACAAATTGTCCATTATATTGTACCTGCTTAATTTACTTCGTGTGTCCCATCGGGGAGGAACCTGACCACTGGCGGGACTTTGGATGTGTTAAACCGGTCGTAGCTTTTTTTAAGGTCGGCCCACAAACTAATTTTATCTTTGTCTTTGCTGTATTCTTTGGTCAGTTTTGTGTAATTGGCATCATTCAGACAAGCCGGATAAATGGTGAAGTCGATCCGTTGCTGGCCGCTGTTGTATGCTTCGACGCAATAAACGAACAGCTCTTTAATCCGTTCGTCGTTCATCGCGATGCACCCCGACGAGAGGCAACCGCCATGGATAAAAATTTCATTTCCCAGATGTCCCTTCACTCCCCGGATGCTGTCGGAAGCATTCGGGTAATTGATTTGCATCGACAAATAGTATTTGCTGAACGGGTTCAGGTCGGAAATATGGTAAAAACCCTCCGGCACCTGCATGTCGCGATAACGCCTTTTGGGACCAATTTCGCCCGACATTTCACAGACCGGAAATTCTTTGAGCAGGGTAAAAGCCGAGTCGGAAGCATTCTTGCCCCACAACTCAATCTTTTTTTCGGTTTTAAATGCCCGGAAATAAATCCGCAGGCTATCGCGCGAAATGGAATGTTCTGCCAGTGTTTTTAGCACAATCTTTTCTTTCTCTCCATACGCTTCGCTGACCCGGGTATACGATTTTTGTTTATCCCGGAACGATCGGGGGGTGACCCCAAATGTCAGGAGAAATAAAGAAAAGAGATAGATCAGAAATTTCATCTGTATAAATTTTCAAAGTTGTTTCTTGCAATTTTCGTATCTATTCCTGTTTTTCAAACTAGTTTCTCAACGAGATGGAATAGCCATTTGTACATTTCCGGTTTGTATGAGCGATGACTCTTATGGCTATTTCATCCGTATAAATTTTCAATGTTGGTTCGTACAATTTTCGTAACAGCTTTGCTTTTCAATCAAATTAGCACCGGTATGGAATTGAGCTTGCGAAATCCGCGAAGCGAATAGCCATTTATACATTCCCGGTTGGTATAAGCTTCAGCTTTTATGGCTATTTCATAAGTAAATATTGTTGTTAAAATATTGAAATTTAGGTGTGTACTTATGGAACGCCATGCCATGAAAATTAGCTTCTCTACTAATATTTACATGGCCTTTGGTGCCACCACCATAAATTTTGTTACTGTGGCATGTTCGTTTCATCTGTATAAATTTTCAAAGTTGTTTCTTGCAATTTTCGTATCTATTCCTGTTTTTCAAACTAGTTTCTCAACGAGATGGAATAGCCATTTGTACATCTTCGGTTTATATGAGCGATGGCTCTTATGGCTATTTCATCTGCTTAAAAAATTGTCGACAAAAATAATGGAAAGCATCCAATCGGGGGCCTTTGAATTATTAATCTTTTGACATCCGGAAGATGATTTGGCCCGGATGCCTGTATTCGACAATGATTTAGGCGCTTTTCTTCTGTAGTAAAAAATAAACCGGAATTCCGGTCAGAATCAAGACCATCCCGATGGCTGCTTCGCGCGGACGGGTCAGGATGGTGTTGAAAAACAAAACCACACAAAAAACAATATAGATGGCCGGAACAAACGGATATCCCCATACTTTGTACGGACGGTGTACATCCGGCATCTTGCGGCGCAGGATGAATACACCCAGCGTTGTGGCCCCGTAGAAAATAAACACGGCAAAAATAATCATGTCGGTCAGCTGGTCGAACGTGCCCGACAAAACCAGAACAGAAGCCCAGATCCCCTGCCAGAAGAGCGAATGCCCGGGCACATTGGCTTTGTTGATTTTGCCAATCGAGGGAAAAAACAGGCGGTCGTTTGCCATCGCATAATATGGCCGGGCGCCAGTCAGAATGGTGGCATTGGTGCAACCCAGCGTAGTAAGCAATATCAAGAGCGAAATGAACAGAACCCCTCCTGCTCCCCAGAAACTTCTGACAGCCTCGATGGCTGCAATCTGGTTACCGGCCGCATGAACCTGCTCCAGTTGGGGGATGGACAGCAGTGCGAGGTAGGTCACGTTTACCAAGAGATAAATGACAATTACCACAAAAACGCCTGCCACAATCCCTTTGGGAAGGTTCCGGTTTGCATCTTTCACTTCGCCGCCAATAAATCCGACTGAAACCCAACCCTGATAGGCCCAAAAGGCCGCCAGCATGGCCGTGAAAAAGGACGAAAACGTAACCGTCCCGTTCGACAAATCAGAGAAATTCATAAAGTCAGCCGGTTTTGCCACGTGGCTGGTCAAACCAAATCCAACAATCAGGAGAAGCCCGATGAATACCATCGTCAGGATGGCTTTGCTGACCCAGGCTCCGCTTTTTAGTCCTGAAATATTCAAGGCCGTCAGGACCAAGATCAGCAAAATGGCAGTCAGCTTAACGCCAAAATCCTGAAACGGGAAAAATATGCCGCCAATGGTCACATCGTGCAACGAGGGTAAAATATCCGGAATCGGGAGAATGCTGTTTAACGACTGAGCAAATATGTAAGCCAGCGACGAAATGGTGGCCGATTCGATCACCGTGAACAGCGACCAACCATAGATGAATGCAAAAAAGCGGTTATATATTTTTTTCAGGTACACGTATTCGCCCCCGGTATCGGCCAACAGGCCAGCAACTTCGGCATTGCTTAAGGCCCCCAGGATGGTAATAATCCCGGCAACAACCCAGGCCATCAGGATCCAAACAGAAGAGTGGAGCTCGGCAGCCATTGGCGCTATCTTTTTATATACCCCTGAGCCAATGATGTTTGCAATGACAAAGATGATTACATAGCTCAGGCCGAGCGTGCGGACCAGATTTCGTTGACCAGCCATAAAACGATGTTTGAAAATACGAGGCTAAAATAGAAAATAAGTTAGTACTTATGGGTAAGAAATTTACTTTGGTTTCAGGAGCAAGCGTTTCGCTTACAGAACTCTTGCTCAATCTTTTTTTTTGACGAATTATTTGAATTTCGCAAGTAATGATTTGATATTTAGCAGGTAATTTCTGGTTGCCCTTTTTTATTCCAGTTTGTTTAGGGGCCAAAACCAATAACCACGGTTAACGTTTTAAATATCACATGTGTGGTTTATACATTGCCACAAACTACCCCAATACCATGCTGGTCCGGGTTAACCCGAATTGTTGCCAAACCGCTGTGCCATTTGCCGACCGGCAAACATTGGCTTATCGGATCAGTATTTCTGAGTTTTTAGAGAAACTTACAACTTCGCCCCAAGTGTAGTTGCTAAGATCCGATATGAAAAAGAACCCCTTATTTCTTACATCGAACTCACATTAAATCTGGTTGTTCATTGATTGGGTACGCATTATCGCGATAACCCTTTAAAAATTTACGAACTGCCGTATGCCAGACAATACGCACAGCGGTATGAGAGAGGACAGTCGGTAGAATTACCTGCCTCCTGCTCGATTCGGTCAATCTTCAAAAAACTAATTTCCCGTGCAACTGTCGCCAACCTTAAACTCGCCCGGCAAGACCGGGGCCAGGATATGGGGCGGGGTGTATTTTGCAGCTTCTTCCGGTGTCAACTGATGGCTCCAGGCTACCCGTTTCGTTGGATTGGCGCCCGGCCCTTTGTTGCCGAACTCGGCATAATAGGCCGTCTGGTCGCGCGATGTTTTTGCCCAGTTGACCCATCCTTCGGGAAGGATATGAGCCCCCAGCTCGCAATTGATGTAAACAACCCGGGCAAAGTCGCGCCACGGGCGGCCCAGGTAACATTTGGCAACTCCCGGAGCGGCAGTTAGTTTGCAGTTGAGAAAGACATACCCAAACGGTTTTCCTTTGGGCGTGCTGGCTGCCGTCACATACGAGTCGCTTTTGCTGTTAATGGTGCACCGCTCGAACAAAACTGTAGCCGCGCCAAAAATAAAATCGGTTGTTCCTTCGATGTAACAATCGGCAAAATACTGGCGGCTGTTCTGCCCGGCTGTATAAAGCGTATCCTGATGCCCCAGTATCCGGCAATTGCGAAACGTACAGCGATCGCCTTCCACATGCAAGGCTACTGCCTGACCAACCGGCCCGGCGGTATTTTCGATGGTCAGGTTCTCGGCATAAAAATCGTCGGCCTCAACCAGCAGGGTGTAGGTGTAAAACGTACTGTTCCGCCCTCGGTTAATCTTGTCGAAAAAATCGTCGTACGAAAGAATGGTTTTTTCGGCGCTCTCTCCGATCAACGATAAGCGGCTGTTGCAATCCGGGACTCTCACCTTTTCGTGATAAACACCATTCCGGACATACACCGTCACCCGCTGATCGGGAAACGCTTTACAGGCATCAATGGCAGCCTGAATGGACGTAAAATCGCCGCTTCCATCCGGTGCAACAACCAGTTCAAATTTATCCTGAGCCCGCATTGCAAGCGAAATCAGGAACAGAAAAAATGCCGCAATAAGTTTAAATTGATTCATATTTCAACGAGTTAAGGATCATTTAAATTGCTTGTCCAGAAAAGCAACCATATAAGAAACGGTTTGCCCGAACCACGGGTGGAATAGCCAGAACGGATGAGGTGTTCCCGGGATCGTGTGTACTTCAGAATAGATTTGATGTTGGTCCAATATAGCGATCACGCTGTCGCGACCCGCATGAAAACGCGGCAAAGCGCTGTTGATAAACAAAATGGGAGGCGAAGCTTTCCCGACATACTGAACCGGAGAAGCTTCAATCCATTTTTCCGGAGCCTGCTTAAACGTTGCCCCAAACCACCAGGCACCGGCCGACGGTCGGGCCGGATCATCATCCTTGCCGCTTTCGTTCGGGTCGGTAAAATCCAAAACCCCATCTATGTCAATAATAGCCTGCACACCGGAAGAAACCCCGTTACTGCCTTCGTTTCCCTCCAATTTTGCAACACCGGAAGTCATTCCGACCAGCGCTGCCAGTTGCCCGCCAGCCGAACATCCGGAAATGGCTATCTGCCCCGGATTGATAGAATACGCCGCAGCATTGGCGCGCAAAAACCGGATGGCGGCCTTAATATCGTGCACAGCAGCCGGATAAAGCGCCTCAGGCGAAAGCCGGTACTCGACACAAGCAGTCACATAGCCATGAGCAGCAATCTGCTGAGCCATTGGCACCTGCATCGCTTTATCGCCCGAACGCCAACCTCCTCCATGCACCATGACCAACGCCGGGCAGTTCCCCGGTTTCTCCGGACGAAAAACATCCATGTGCAAATCGCGCTTACCAAATGGCGTGTCGGGCAAGGTGGCATACACCACATTCCGGCTTTCGGTTACACCTGAAGGTAAAAGGTCCCGGGCCGGACTGGCGTATGGAAAATCAGCTTTAACCTGCCGGTAAACGCGGGATACGTTATAGCTTGTATCGCGCGGGATGGGAGGAAAAGGTTGCTGGGCCGAAAGGGTTAAATTGACAATCAAAAAAATTACCCAAAGCAATATTATTGTATTCTTTTTCATCTGTAAATAATTTGTTTTTAAGTTGTCAGATGGAATAGCCATGATCCGGTTATTATTTTCATTATCTGTTGGTGTTTGCAAATCATGGCTATTTCATCTGTATAAATTTTCAAAGTTGGTTCGTACAATTTTCGTAACCGTGTTCGCTTTTCAATCTGAATTCCAACAGATGGAATAGCCATTTATACATCTCCGGTTGGTATATGAGTTGGCTCTTATGGCTATTTCATTCGTTTCTTCTATATTGAACTGGATGACCATAAACATCAATCAGCGTCCTAACACATTATCGCCTGGCGCCCATTTCTTTTGCCACTCCGGATAGGCGTCTAAAACCTGCTGAGGGGCGTACGTGTACCAGGCATATCCAACACGGCGCTCGCGACTGACTTCGGCCAGCGAATACAGGTATTTGCTGTCCCGGTCGCAAAACAAAGGCCGATCGGTTCCCGGCTCATAATAGCGGGTCCAGATAGGCGGCGCCATCGAATCGGCCACCACTACCCGGTCGGTTGTATAGGTGCGCCACTGCGAGGCTTCCGGATTTGCCTTGACTGTTTCTACGCGCGTGTTATAGATTTTTGAATCCTGAAACCACTTCACGGCAGCCTGTACCGATTGGATAATCCGCTCATCCGGCATGTCGAGGCTCATCAGGAACAGAACAATCCCGGCACTTTCGCCATTGCAGATAGCTGGCGGTTCAAACGCACGTGCCCAGGCCGGCTGCAACGTAACCTCGTCGTGCTGCTGGCACCAGACGGTAAGCCGGCCATTGTCGACAATCTGCATGTTCAGGATACATTCCAGTCCCTTTTCATAAGCCTGCTTCACCTTCTCCCGAAGGCCGCCGGCAACAAACGAAAAATCCGGATCGCCTTCCACAATCTTCCGGAGCAGGGACATGATGCCCATATATGCCCCGTCGTTGAACGTGATGCGCCGGCTATAATCGCCTTCCTCAATCGGGAAGTACTGGGGCCATCCGCCATTTGGATATTGAGCCTTCAGAATAAATTCAATCCCTTTCAAACAGCCCTCCTTGTATTTCTCCTGCTGAGTTATAGTATAAACTTTAGCCAGGTAGCCGATGTGCGTATAGGTTGTTGAATTATCGAAGGTTGTATGGACCATATCCTTGGTTTTAAGCAGGCTGTCGACCTGTCCGGGGGTCAGAACGGCCTGCATGTCGTAGTTCTTGGGCCAGCCCCCGTTGTTGCGCTGAAAAAGTAAAATATTATCGGCAATTTTCGTGATTTCACTCTCCGGATACCGGGGTTGGTTTTTTACCGGGTTAACAATGTTGCTGTCGTCGTGAATGCCATACCAATGCCGCATGCTGTCGCCAAACGGCGCCATGCTGATGGGTGGATAATTTACCGCTTGCCCCGATGTTTTTCCAATGGCACAAACCACGCACATAATAAACAGGGCAACCCGGTTAATCAGATCGTTTCTCATTTTCAGACAAATTTTCCTATAACTTGTTATAAATAAAATTATCGAACCGGACTTTCCCCTCGCCAAACGCGAACAAACCGGCGCGTAAACTCATGAACCCTCCGAAAATATTGTGGTTAAACCCGGTTGCATCAATGCTCCGTTCTACCCGGTTCCACGACTTTCCGTCGGCGCTGTAGTAAAAGCTGATTTCGTTTTCATCATTCAGGATGCGCAGAAAACCGTGGTTCCCCAACGTGTTTTTCTCCCTGATTTTGGCCGATTGCTGATTAAAAACCGTGAACTTCTCCTGATCGACCGAAATGCGCAGGTTCCCCTGTTCGTTGTAAAACAGGCACAACCCGGCTGTTGTTTCCGGATCGATGGTATATTCAACCCGAACCTCGTATTTGCGGTCGGCCGGATTCACCAGCATGGGCGAACTATTGGCAAACGAATTACCTTCGGCCCGAAGGAGCAGTTGCCCGTCTTTCACTTCGAACCGGTCGGGTTCATATTGTTTGAAGAACTGCCATTGCAATCCCGGCCCATCTCCGGAAAAATCGTCAGAAAGCCCGGCGTCCGCAGAAAACGGAGCGCCTGCCGGTAACGGAAGGTTGCCGCTGCTGTTCACGCCTACAGGAACGCGGAACCAGTTGTCGCTGGTCCACTCAATAGGCAGCAACAAGGTTTGCCGACCCAACGTCTGAAAATACTTTTCATAGCCGTGGTACATAATCCACCAGTTGCCGTTCACATCGTCAACCAGCGTGCCGTGGCCCTGGCACCACCAGCGTTCGGCCCGGCTGTCGGTATGCACAATCGGGTTGTAGGGCGAATTTTCCCAGGGGCCGAAAGGCGTTTCCGACCGCGCCGAAACAACCATGTGCGCTGTAGCCGGCCCGGCTGTTCCGCCCTCGGCCACCGTCTGATAGAAGTAGCCGTTTTTGATCGTCGACTTTGGCGACTCCAAACAGAAACATTCGGTGCTCCATTCTTTGGGAAACTGCCATCCGGCGTAATTTTGCACTGGTTCGCCATCGGCCGAGAGACCGTCTTTACTGAGTTTGACCGTGTATCCATTCGACAAATAGAGGTAGCGGTTCCCTTCGGCATCGGCAAAATGCCCCGGGTCGATAAAACCCTGAATTTTGGTGTCAACCGGAGCCGACCAGGGCCCTTCCGGAGATTTTGCGGTTACAACCCAGATTCTCCGGCCGGCGGGGAAATAGATGTAATACGTATCGCCGTATTTGACCAGATCGGGTGCCCAAACCGGACCAACATAAGTATTCAGCGCATACGCAATACGCTCCCAGTGGATCAGGTCGGTCGAATGCCAGATCAGCAATCCGGGTACATATTCGAACGACGAATGGGTCATATAATAATCTTTTCCAACCCTCAATACGGAAGGATCGGGATAATCGCCCCCCAAAACCGGATTTTGGTAAAACCCCACAGACTGAGCCCTGACTTCTGTTCCTCCCACAAAAAGTTCTGCGAAAAAAACAACAACGAATAAATATTTTTTCATCTGTAAATAATTTGTTTTTAAGTTGTCAGATGGGATAGCCATGATCCGGTTATTGTTTTCATTATCTGCTGGTGTTTGCAAATCATGGCTATTTCATCTGTATAAATTTTCAAAGCAGGTTTGTAAAACTTTCGTATCTATTCCTGTTTTTCAAACTAGTTTCTCAACGAGATGGAATAGCCATTTGTACATTTTCGGTTGGCATGAGCTTCGGCTCTTATGGCTATTTCATCCGTATAAATTTTCAATGTTGGTTCGTACAATTTTCGTAACAGCTTTTGCTTTTCAATCAATTTAGCACCGACATGAAATTGAGCCTGCAAATCGGAGTGTAGCAAAGATCCACGCAGGGAAATCCGCCAAGCGAATAGCCAGTTATACATTTTCGGTTGATATGAGCTATGGCTCTTAGCCTATGCCGCCACGAACGAAACACAGCCTATTTTTTCACCTGCAATATTTTGCAGATATTTATTCCAAAACAAACGTAGAAGGCAAAGCCTGCAACTGGTAAAAGATCGTTTTTGCCAAACGGTAATTGCCCTTTGCATTCGGATGCAACCGATCGGTATCGACATTGTTGAAATACTGCACCTGCGAATCGGCAAGCGGGTACAAACCACTTACAGAGTACAGATCGATAACCGGAACAGCCCAGTTTAATGCCCCTTGTTTTAGCGCATCAACATAGGCATCAAGGTACAGGCCAGCTCCATTGGCGAAATATTCCTCCGGCTGCACGTTCGTACTGCTAAACGTTGAAAGTCCCCGGTGAATCGGGGTCATGATAATGATCTGCTGTTCCGGAAATTTCGCTTTCAGGAAAGCCATCACCTTGTTGATACGGCCACAAAATGTTGAGTCATTCTCAACCGGAGTGCGGTATTTTCGCGTTACCATCTGTCCGTTGTGGTTGGTTTCTTTTATTGTTTCCCGAAAGAAACTGCCCATCGGGATGCCATGATTGTAATCGTTTGTTCCGGCAAAAATGAAAATAGCATCGACTGCTGTTCCCTTTTCTTCGTATAATTTCACTGCCTGCCTGTAAATGCCATCCCACTGGTTTCCGCTGATACCATAAACGAAGGGTTCAATCCCTAACCATTCTGTCAAGTATTCCCAGTATATTTTATTTGTCCCTTTAGACGATTTTTGGGTCATCGAATCGCCCAAATAAGCTACGCGCTTGCCTTTCCACTGCGAAGATTGAGCTTCTCCAGCCGGATTAACCGCCATTTTTGAAGCTTCTACTGAATTGACCTGTGCAACACCTGACAGCCAGATCAGTGAGACACATACACTTAAAACTAAATTCTTCATATCTCTATTCCTTTAAGGTTGTTTCGACATGTAACTATTTTCTTGATTCCCCTCCAGTTTATCGCTTACTTCCACTCAATCTTCAGATCTTTAATCAACGTTGCGCCACTGCCCACGGTTCCGGTATGCTGAAAGCCCAATCCGCCCCAATTGTTGGGGGTAATTTCCGATTCAAGATCAACTACCTGTACTACCTCCGGCCTACCCGGAATAATGTAATAGCTCTTCGGATTCTCAGCATGAACCGCTAATTTGGTTCCTATCACTTCCACAGTGATATGGCAATCAGGGCGGAAACAATCGGATGAAACCGATTTGCTGATCGGCGTTGCAATGCCATCCTGATAACGCATCAGGATGAAATCGAGCGCATCGCCATATTTGGTTGTTCGGATCAGGCGCAAAGCATAACCGGTCAGCATTTTCGTATCGAATTTAATGAAAACGTCCAAGTATTGCTGCCGGGCACTGCTAAACCCCTGACCAGCTGTCTTAGCCGGGACTGCCGTAAAACTGATTTTCATATCGCCAAACTTGTCGCCTATCGGCGTATATCGCAGGCGGGCACCTTTGGTGGCTTGTACCAATCCCGTATCGCGCGATGCGCCATCTTCTCCCACACCATAGTACCAAGGGTCGCGGCTATTGTCGCCTGTCCAATCGTAGGTATCGGCAGGGGCAAAGCTATCAAGCGTCCAGAATCCCGGCATTACTTCGGGTTGATATTTGGTTGACATGCTTCTCAGGTCGGGAACCAGGAAATGGCTATCGGTTTTTACATCGCCCGGCAGAACCGGCTGGGTTGTCACAACCGTTTCGGGAGGGCCTGGAAGAGACCGGATATGCCTGGGCTCAACCGTTACCATGATGTACCAACCAATATCTCCGGAAGAAAGTACATAGTTCTGCTTCGGTTTATTAATCCGTGAAACAGCCACCTCAACCGGATTGCTCCCGGTTGCATCGGTGCACCGATACCAGGTAATCAGCGACTGATCTTTAAAGCGCATATTCAGCTGGTAATTTACACTCAGGCTCCCATCCGAATTTTTCTGAAGAACCGGCAGCGAACTGAATCTGGACGCTTCCTGTAACAATGGAGATACATAAACGACACTGGCTGCTTCCAGTCCCGAAGCCGTTGAAGCTGTAACAACTACCATCTTGGTTTCATCTTCCTGATTGGTGGGGACAACTTCGCACGAACCATCGGGGTGAACGTTCAGATCGACCAATGAATCATATTCCGGAGATACTGCCCAGCGAATCTTCTCCCCCGTTAGCTCGTAGTTACCGAATCTATTCACCGTTGCTTTCAGGAACGCGCTGCTTTTACCAGTTTCGATGGTATCGCGTGTTGGTGAAATCAAAATCTGGGTCGGCAAGCCAATATACGATTTCCCATTTTCCCGCTGTGCTGCCAATACCGTGTTTCGCTGATTCATCGGGTCCCATTCATCGTTTCCGCGCAACAGGTTGTAGATATTGTAAATAACCGTTCCATCGTACTCGAAACGGTAGGCATCCAATACCGGTTTAGCAGTCATATCAACCGTTGCATACGGGTGGCGCGTCCCGATCGATATTTTTCTCCCGTTGAATGTATTGTTGAACTGATAATTTCGTGATTCAGGCTCGGGTTTTTCACGCCAGCCCCAATACGTAGCCAGCGAAGTTTCCATCCGGCAATCGACTGCCGCAACCTGTCCGCGCCCTTTCACAACGTACTGCTCTCCGCGCGAAAACGAACGAATGTCGCAATTCAACAGCACGGCGCCGGTTCCTTCTGTATGCCCGAATGGTTTCGACGAATACATGTCGAAGGTACAGTTTAGATAAACCCCGGTTGGCGCCAACGCGTCGTCGGTCGATTCAAAATGACAATGGTCAAACAGGGTTCGCTTTCCACCCCAGAACGGGCACAAATTAAGCCGGCTCACAAAACGGGTATTCCGGGCAACCAATTTATCTCCAAAACAAAAAGCCAGCTGCGCCTGAACAATGGCCGATCCCCTTTTGGGCCGGTTCAGTGAGGGATTGAGCGGATATTCCAAATCGATATTGCAATAATTTCCAAACGTTACATTCTCGGCACATGTGCCATCCCCGGTAATGCGGAACATGGTAAAATTTCCTTTGGCCCCCATGGTCTGCCCCCTGTTGCTGGCCAGCACCACATTCATCGGATCGTCGGAAAGCCCATAGAATTTGAGCCATTCGCAATCGATTTCCAAGCCAAAAGGTGTTCCTCCGGGCGATTTTGGAACGCGAACTTCCGGATCATCCGGGTTATCGATCCAATACACCCAAGGCGCGATGTAAAGTACCATCGGATCGGATTCGTTGCCATTAACCAGATGCTTCGCTGCTTCGTTCACCGAGTTGTAAACGAAGTTGTATTTTTTTGTTTCTTCATCCGAAAGCTGCCCGTCGATGTAAAAGGCTTTGGGGCCAAGCTGAACTTTCCGGCCCTTATAAAAGATATGGTCGCCCGCAAACGACAATTCCGGGTTCAGCGAGTTTTTCCCGACTGGCTGTGCATTCAGCGTGAACGGCAAGAGTATTAGCGAAACCAGCCCGAACCCAACTAATTTCAGATATATTGTCATTGGATTTTGTTTTTACTGCCAGAGCACCGACTTCGGGACTCCGTCCGGCGATTTCACCGATTCGATATAATTGATCAGTATTTTCATGTTCCGGATGTATTCGCCGGTCGAAATGTATTGCTGTTCAGACGCATCGCGGTAAGGCGAAGTGTCGGTTTCGTCGCCCACGTTGGTTGAAGCGAACTCGTTGGTTTGTTCCTGATTTTGCCCGTCTCCGGCATACGGGTGACTAATCATGGCATGCCTGACCAGCCAACGGTTTTGCGAATCCAGGGAAGCAATGATTTCGCGTACCGTTTTTTCATCGGGGCGCATCGGAAAATTGTACCGGTTCAGGTCATAATACGTCTGAGGGGTCCCCGGAGCGGTAAATTGTCCCGGTATAAGGGGCGAATCTTTGGTCGCTTCTTCAACCGGTATCGTCAAAAGCCGCTGGTATTCATTTTTTAACTCATCTAACTGAACCCGGCATTTCCCATAATAGTGTGCCAACAACAAAGTATCTTTATAATCGACATAATATGTCCCGTATTTTACATTAGAGCCTTTCCGGTGCACAAAAATGGCTTTGTTAGTCCCCACTTCTACAAATGTCGGGTGGGTCCGCGCCCCTTCGATTTCGTTCTCCGGAAGCCGGGTTTGCTCCAGCCAGCGAATAGCATCCGGAACATGCGCCAGAAATCGTTTGTCGCCGGTATATTGGTAAAACTTCAGTAACAGCATGGCATTTTCGCAAGTCGTAGAAGGCAGGAATGCAGCAGGCTCGTAGGTGCGAGCCCCGGCAGTTTTCATGTTCATATCCAATTGTTGGCCCCAGGCGCCGCAACCATCCTGCGAAATGAGGTAAAACTCCATCCCGCGTTGGATCGGATCGAGAAAACGTTGCTCGCCCAAAGTCAGGTAACACTGAATCAGGAAATGGACGTTTTCCCAAATTACATCGTCATTGAACGTATAAAACGACGAATAATCGGGGTGGTTTTGTTTGTTGAAATCGTATTTCAGCGGATAACGCTGGGGCCAGCCGCCATTCGGGTACTGGCTTTTCAGGATAAAATTGATGGCCTTATCGAGCGCCGGTTTGTAAACAGGGTCTAATTTTTCGAGGTACATCCGGAGCAGGAAACGTCCGGCATCCGACGTAATATCATCGTCGAACGTTGAATTACCGTAATAATGCTGGAATTCTTCGATCCGCCAGCCGTTTTTGCCAATGGTGTTGTACCACTGTTTCAACGAACGGTCGCCGGCAAAATCAACCATGTAGTTCCAACCGCCTTCGCTGCTCTGTCCCCAGATAATTGCATGGGCTGCTTTCTGGGCCGCCTGGTAATAATATTCGTCTCCGGTTGCCCGATAGGCGTCGAGAAACAGATGCCCCATGCTGATTGTTCCCGGATGCTGGAGCCAGATCATGGTTTTCCAGGCTTCCATTTCGCCCCAGCGTCGGGAGAAATCGGGCAAATAGTACCAAACATATCCGCCCTGCGTGCTGACGGTTTCGACCATGTAGCGGGTAGCACGGAGCATGGTTTGTCGGGCTTCGGCAGCCAGTTTTACATTTTGGGCCCCAAGCGGTGACTTTGCCAGCGACACCATGGCCAGCCAGACAAAGCAAAGTTTCAAAATCTTCATGCGTGGTTTTTTTGGTTTATTAATTCGCTAATTGCGTGGTTAGTTTTTCTTTAGTCAGGATTAGTCTCGTTGGTTCGGGGATGGTTCATTTTTTATAAAATCGTTCACGCCTAAAGCTACCGGAGAAATTCGAATTTGATAAATCGCCCCTTTAAACCAGGACTGTTCGTTTTGACGCACTCCCAGCGACAGGTTCCCGGTCCGAAGCGGACTCAGGTCTATTTTCCCCTCCAGCTCTTTTTCTCCGTCGATGTAGGTTGTCAGCTTCCCGCGATCGACCACGTAAGCCGCATGGTACCACTGGTCAAGCGGGTGCAGCATCGCCGGGTCAATCAAGGTCATTTTCTGTTCGCCGGAGTTAATAAACGCGTCGAAATACCAGTCGCTTTGCGTTGCGCGAAGTTCGAGCAAAACCCGGTCGCCGCGGATTTCGCCACAGTGGAAAAAACGCTGTTCAAAATTGCCCCCGCTTTCAGGTTTAAAAATTACTTCGATGGTAAATTGTTCCACGCCGGCCAATGGCATCTGGTGCAGAAAAATTCCATCGCTCTCTCCGTTAAAACGGACAGCCTTTCCATAGGGGCAACCGATAATTTCCGGATTCCCCTTCAAATAAATTCCTTCGGCGGGTTTCTCAATAAGCTTGCTCAAAATCCAGTCCTGAGCAAACAGCGATTCTCCGGAGGTAATGAAAAAGAGAACCGACAGGCCAAGAACAGGCAAAATTCGGGTCAGGTCCATGTTGGTTTAAGAACAAAAAATTCGGGAAAACGAGTTGATCAGATCTGCTGGCACGGTCCCTAAACTACCATTCGCATTTCTTTTGTCCCGGCATTCTGATCTAAATTAAAAACCGGAATTAAATAACCCGCCAGAAACATTGACGGGTTATTTAATATACTGGTTAGCGTAATACAGAGCTATTATTTCTGAGCAAATCCGTATCCATTTGTAAATCCTCCGGTAGAAATAATATTCGGAGTATATGGCCACAGATAAATCGGAGCTTTTGTATAGTCGTAATCGTAGAATAAATACTTGTAATATTCATCTTCATAACTGGCAATTTTTGAACCCCAATCTGCCTTGGCATAACCATCGGCAACAAGGGCAGCAGCTTCTGCGCTACTTGGGTCAATATAATTAAACAGTCCCTTGATGGCCAGATTGGTTTTTTTGTCGGTATACGTAAACGATAAGCCGTTCTTGGTTGCAATTGCTTCCCAGTCGTCGTTCTGACCACGCCATCCCGGATAAAGCACCGGATCGTTTTCTTTTCCGGCAGGGCACTGAGTTGTTAAGCGATAACCATAGGTAGTCTTTGCATCAACCAGTTTGGTGTAAACATAGTTTGAAATCGTGTTGCCATTGCTAAAGGTGTAGTATCCGTTCGTTTTCAGTCCCTGGATCATTTTGTAAGTCATTTCTTTGATGTTTCGGATTGCCTCAGGCAACAAACCAGTGCGCACCAACGTCCAGCGACGGTCGCCTTCGCCGGCAAATTCAAATGCACGCTCGGTAATAATTGCATTGAACATGCTACCGCAAGAGGTGATAAATGCATCGGTATTGGCCTCTCCTTCAGGGAATGCACGTTCACGTATTTTGGCCAGATATGTCCGGGCTGTCGCATTATCGCCTGTAACGGCACATGCTTCTGCATAATTCAGATACACTTCGGCTAAACGCATGTACGGACCATGAATACCTGAGGTGCGCTGTGCCAGAACATACGGGTTTGCCATACGGTTTTCGTCCCATTTATTAAGGGTTAAACCGCCCCCTTCAGCTTTCGAGTTCGGAGTAAAGGGGATCAATTTTTCAACACCCTTGCCTGTACTTCCGGTAACACAAACACTTACATCGCGGCGTTTGTCTTTAGGGTCGAACATTCCATAATAGAAAGCCGGATTGATACGGCCCTGCCCATATGCTTTACATGGGAAAGCTTTACTGCTCCCGCCGCTTGATACACGGCCAAATGAATATGGACGGGCATCATTGCCGGTTCCCTGTGTCATGATATATTCATAGATCGACTCGTCGGCATTCTGCAAATCGTTCATTTGCTGAAAGAAGTACTGATATGGGTTGTCGTATATCTGTCCATTTGAACCTTTTGAGCGTGGGTCGGTAGAATGGAACACCGCCGATCCCGAATTTTCGACACAGTCTTTCAGATATGTTTTAGCTGTTTGATAGAGCGTAAGATAATCCGAACGACGGCCGTAAAAACTGTTGTTATTTTCAGTGCCTAATTTTTCAAACGTCAGTACATTGCCTTTCCCATCTTTATAGAAAGACGCTCCCAGGTCGTTACGACGGACCTGATAACCGGCAGCATCCAGGCACATGCGGCCAATTAAACCTTGGACAAACGTTCGCGAAAATATATTCTTTGTCACATCAGAGTTTGCGCCCACCCGGTACATCAAAGGTTCTACTTTTTTCAGGTCTTCGATACAGCAGTCGTAAATGGAATCTCTCGGGGTAAGCCCTTTTGCTGCAACACCATTCTTTGTAGCATACGGAACATCTCCGTAGTTACGGATTAATTCGCGATAGGCCACCGCACGCAAGGCAATGGCTTCACCATATAATTGACTCAACTCTGAAGGAGCTCCGGCACCCATGATCGAATTGAACGTGTCTGAGCTTTGCATAGCATTTATGATGGCGTTTGCTTTCGCAATACAACTGAACAAAGCGGTATATGCGTTTGATTCTGTCTGGTACGACAGTAATCCATAACTGCTGGCGTATGTTCCGTTCTGATACAAACACTCTGGCCAGTGGCGCCCGGGTTGGTTTGTAAACGCTTCGGGATGTCTTTCTATGTCAGAGCCGGTTACATCTACGGCATAAAACAATCCGTCGCCAAAAACCTGGTTCTGGGCTGTAGACCTCCATTCTTCATACGCTCCATCCATGGCAGCCCGGGCTGTTTCGATGTTTGAAAAAACAAACGTTGCATCAATAACCGATGGAGAACTTGTTTCCAAAAAATCGTTACATGAAGCGATGGTAGCAATGCTTGCTACCAATAGTGCTTTATATATTACTTTTTTCATAGTTTTTATCTCCCTTCCAAATTAAAAAGTTAAGTTAAGCCCCATTGTATACGTTCTTGCTTTGGGGTATGCGTTATAATCATAGTTTGGTGTTGGGAAACCGTCGACCCCGTCGGTATCGGTGTTAACATCCGGGTCCAACCCTGAATAACCTGTTAAGCAGAACAAATTAGTGCCTGTGAAATAGATACGTAAATTCTGGATTCCAATTTTTCTGATCAGATCTTTTGGGATTGTGTACCCGAAAGTAAGGTTCTGCAACCGGAGATAAGACGCATTCTCAATGAATTGAGAAGAAGCGATTCCGTATTCAGAATAGTTCAGCGCATATTTGGCATTTTCGTTCAGTGTATTCAGGGCAGTCGGGTCTGTAACTAATTGCAAGTTACCGCTCGAATTTACATCGTACACTTTGTAGGTGTCTTTTACAAACCGAAGCCGGTTCTGTCCCAGACTATTATCTTTATTTCCCATCATGCTATACATCGCATTTGCATTGTACACATCTCCACCGATCTGATAAGTAAAGCCGGCGCTTAAATCAAATTGTTTATACGATGCATTTAATGCAAAACCGCCCGTGTGCTTAGGCATTGTATGCCCGATAATGGTTGCATCATCGCCGTTCACTACGCCATCGCCGCTTATATCTTCAAATTTGGCACAGCCGGGAAATGCTGTCTGTCCGGTAGCTTTTTTAAATCCGTTGGTCACATTGGTCGGGTAGTTTACGATGTTTTTTATATCCGGAATACCCGTTTTTAACGTATAGGTCCCGCTTGCCGCATCATAATCAAAGTCGGAAACAGTATAGTATCCGGCTGATTTAAATCCCTGGATTACGCCAACGGGTTGCCCTTTCCGGATAATATAGTCATAATACGGCAAACGCATACTGGAACCCCAGCCGGTATGGGTATCGGCCAAGGCATCTTCGCTCAGTTCATCAATATTATTCTTGTTGAAGTTATAGGTTGCCGTTAAATTCAGGTTGAAATCTTTTGAACGTACAATATCCACATTTAATGCCAATTCAACACCTTTGTTCGAAGTCTGTCCAACATTCTGGAACTGATAGCTGTAACCGGCCGATGGATCAACCGGGACTTTCATCAGGATATTTTTTGTTGTGTTCCAGTAAAAATCAAGGGTACCGCTTATCCGGTTATCCAGGAACCCAAAATCCAAACCGGTATTCCGGGAGATTGTTGTTTCCCATTTCAAATCAGGATTGCTTAACATTGACCCGGGAACATACGTGGTAATTGTATTGGTCCCAACTGTGATTTGTTTCGTAGTCCAGGTTTCTTTCCACAACGAAGGGCTGATATTATCAGAACCTGACGAACCATAAGAAACACGCAATTTCAGGTTATCAAGAAAAGATTTGGCATTGGCAAGGAATGGTTCATCTGAGATACGCCATGCAACAGCTGCTGCAGGGAAATAACCCCAGCGATGATTGGGTGCAAATTTTGAAGAACCATCGGCGCGAAATGTTGCCGTTAATAAATAGCGACTAAAAAGAGAGTAATTAACACGTCCAAAATAAGACTGTGTATGCGATGGGGTGCCGATGGTGTTACTGAACTGATCTTTACCGTAATCTTTCTGCACATTGGTCATATTGATCATACCGAATGCATCATTCATATCAAACCCGCTCGGGTAGCCGGCCCCCTGAATAACAGTACTGTTCGACTGTGAGGCCAAGACTTCGTTTCCAACGAGGAATGATAAATTTTGATTGTTTCCCAATCCCTGAACTTCATAATTTAATGTTGTTGCCCAGCGAACAGCCTCTCCATCTTTTTTAGTAAGTTTTGCCAGACTATAACCTGTTTCCAGCCCGGCATCCCAGTACTTCGTTTCGCCCCAACTACGGGTTAACGACAATTCTGATTTAGCGACTAACCCTTTAAAAACATTCCATGTTAACGAACCTCGCCCGTTAACACTATAATCATCAGCAATGTTTTGATAGTTGTTAATAATACTTACTACGTTGTAATCTTCAGAAACACTTGGTTCGCCCTGCCCCAACCCGGTTGTATAGGTAGGATCACCCAGCGGGTTGTCAATGGGCCTGTATTGATACGCCGAAGTCGCTCTATCGAAACTGGTCCCATCGACCTGACTTTCAGCATATCGTAAGTCGGCATTAAACGTAAGGTCTTTGTTTATTTTCTGGTCTAACTTGAAGTTTGCATTCCAGCGCGAATAACCAGAAGCAATACGGATACCTTCATCGTTCAGGTAGTTCAGCGAAGCATAGATTTTGGTTTTATCGGTGCCTGAAGTCAAAGACAAATCATGGTTTGTTGTGTTTGCTGTACGCATTACATCGTTAATGTAATTGTGGGCTTTAACACTCTTATATTCATTCAAATGGTTGCCATAAGACGATCCTAAGCCGAAATATTTAGCGACACCGTCGCCATAAGATGATCCGTAAGCAGTTGCATACGACCAGTTCCAAAGAACATAATCATAAGCATCCATTACTCCCAAGGTAGATGGATTTTGTTTTATTTGATTGTACACGTTGTACTTAACGGTAGTCCGTCCTTCCTTGGCACTTTTGGTGGTGATCAGGATAACGCCATTGGCGCCCCGCGCACCATAAATGGCAGTTGAAGAGGCATCTTTCAACACGTCAATGGTTTCAATATTATCGGCAGGGATATCATCAATACTACTTAACTGCACACCATCAACAACGTAAAGAGGCTCGTTCGATTGAGTAATCGATCCACCGCCACGTACGCGCACAGACATGGTTGCACCCGGCCGGCCATCCTGCGATATAACGTTAACGCCAGACAAGCGCCCCTGCATGGCCTGTACTACGTTAGATACAGGGTTTTCGGCAAGTTTCTCTCCGGTTACCGAAGCAACTGAACCGGTCAGGTCACGTTTTTTGACAACGCCATAGCCAATCGCCACCACTTCTTCGATCCCGATGGTTTCTTCTTTCAGGGTCATGTTTATGGTTGGTGAAGTTACCGGAGCTTCTTCGGTTTTCATCCCCACAAACGAGAACACCAACACGGCTTTATCCGGAATACCGGTCAGGGTATATTTCCCGTCCATGTCGGTAATTGTTCCCTGCGTTGTGCCTTTTACAGCAACGGTAACCCCCGGCAGCGGGGACCCTGACGCATCGACCACTTTCCCTGACACACTGCCTTTTTGCTGCGATACAGCCTGAAAATTCTGGTCAGTCTTGCTTTTCAGAACGATGTAATTGTTGTCGAGCACTTTGTAGTCAATTCCGGATGAATTAAACAGTTGTTCCAAAACCTGCTCGATGGTACAGTTTTTTAACTTCAGGTTCAGTTTGTTGTCAACGTCCAGCTTGTTTTCGTAGAAAAACCGGAACTCGCTCTGGCTTTCGATTTTCTCCATTATCTCTTTAATGGAAGCGTTTTTTTCATCTAGGGTAAAACGCCAGTTCTGGGCATATACCGAAGCCACACTTTGAAGAACGCCCAGCAGAATGAGAAGTATTGATAACCTCATAATTAAAAATCCTCTTCGGATCAACCTGCGATAATCAGACTGATCGCTTTTTTGTTTTTTTTTCATAAGTTTGGTTTCAATTTGATAGTTAAACGTTTGTGCTTCCTGACTGCGAATCAATCGGCACGATATTAATTATCTTGGTCAACCGGGAAATGCTGCGAACATTTTCCGGTTTTTATTTTTTCCCCGACGACGACAGGGTTACAATGTTCCCGGTTATCTCATAATTCAGCGACGAAGCAAACTGCAAAGCATCCAGGATCGTTTTCAATTCTTCGTCTTTAATTGATCCGGTATAAGTATGCTTCTTCACTGCATCATCGCCAAATACGATCCGAATGTTAAACCGACGTTCGAGCTTTTTTGCCAGTTCTTCAATCGTTTCGCCTTTAACGGTTAAGATGCCTTTAGTCCAGTCGGTCATACGGCTATCCGGTATAGTCAGTTTCAGATATTTCCCGGTTATACGGTCAAACTCCAATGACTCGGAGGGCTTTAGCACAATATTATCAATGTGGTTTTCGGGGCTCGAAATTTTTACCCGCCCGCTTTCCAGAAACGTTGTAAAATCTTGCTCGTTGGAATAACAATTCACATTAAACCGTGTTCCAAGAACTTCTACCTGAAAATCAGACGCCTTAACAACAAATGGCATTTTTTCGTTGTGTGCCACATTAAAATAGGCTTCGCCTTCCAGTTCAACCTCGCGGGTTTTGCCGTCGAATGCTGACGGGAACCTTAATCGGGAATCGCCGTTCAGTTTGACGGTTGTGCCATCAGAAAGTATGACTTTTGAACGTTCGCCCCGCGGGACAACAATCTCGGTATAGGTTTCAGGAGCAAGTTTTACCCGGGAGAAAAAGTAGCCGGCAATACCCGACGTTGCGGCGATTAACAAAACAGCAGCCGCATTTCTCAAATAAACCGGAATGGAAATTGATCGCTTCTGCCCGGTACGGATACGTTTTAAAATAGCCTGTATCTCCTGATTCTTTCGGGCTTCGTCGGTTTCCTGGCCAAGTCCGGATAAAACCCAGGCATTTTTAAGCCGGACAAGGTCGCGCTGGTGGCTTTCATCCTGAGAAATCCATTCGTGGACCAGCTTTTCTTCAAACTGATCAGCCTGCCCGGTAATATATCTAATGATTAAATCGTCAGTCATCACAATCAAATTTCTCACTTAAAACGAATAGCTTCCCAGAACCCCTGAGTGGCTAATGAATTTTTTTTAATCGGAAACTGTTTTTTTCGGTCATTATTGACCCACCCTAAACTCTCTGCATTCGCTTTGTCTCTCTATGGGTAGAGAGGGAAGAGGTCCGCCAGCAGACGATCGGATTTCTTCGTATTTAGTGACCTGATGGCTATTTCTCATGCCCCAAAGACGCCAAGGGACCAAGCGTCACCCAAAAACCTATTGGGATTTAAATAAGAACTCATTTCCTTCGAAAAAGCAGGGCGATCAAATTCAGGTTCCCGGCAAACTTACGTTCCAGCACATTCCGGATTGTTTTCAGCGCCTTCGTGATGTGCGTTTCTACGGTTTTTTCCGAAATGTTGAGCACTTCTCCGATTTCCCGGTTCTTTAAGCCTTCAAAACGGCTCAGGGTAAAAACCCGTCGGCACTGCTCCGGAAGCCCGGTTATCGCATTCCCAATTTCTGCCTGTACTTCCTGCGCAAAAATGTTATCTAAGACCGGATCGGACAAGGCTTGAAAACTTTCGCCCAAACGCTGGAACTCGTCCTGACAGTCTTTCCGGAATTGAAGCATTAGCCGTTGCCGTCTGATATGATCAATACAGCGATTGCGGGTCACAGTAAAAAGGTAAGCATTGATTGAGGTATTTTCGGCTAACATGCTCCGCTTACTCCACAATTGCACAAAAACATCCTGAAGGATTTCCCGGACCAATTCTTCGTCAGGAATATAACCCCGCGCAAAATTGAAAAGCTTTGAATACCAAAGCTCCATTATCCTCCGGAATACATTTTCATTTCCGGACTTTAATCCTCCCAATAAATCAACATCCAAGCCCATCCATCCATTTTAGTGTTGAATTTACACAAATCCCGGATATAAAAAACTGTTTAAATTTTATTTCCCCCCGATACTTACCCCTGTCGCACCTTCGATGAAAAGACCGGTTCCCCGGGCTTGGGGTGAGTGAAAAATGATAAAATTGGGTTTAAAATTTTTCGATAAACTAAAGGGCATCTCTAAAAACCCAATGTTAATATATTTGTTTAATTGTTAATATTTTAAGCATGGGATATATGGTTAGATTGCCTATTTTACAGTACAAAAAAGAGCAACAATGAAGAATATCAATATGCTAGGCCTAT
>JAJUGZ010000194.1 GCA_029265715.1 Bacteroidota bacterium | reverse complement strand
CTTAATTAAATGATAATGAAACGAGTAGTAATTACTGGATTAGGAGCCGTTACCCCACTGGGAAATTCGGTCTCGGAATACTGGAATGCACTGATTAAAGGAACCAGCGGAGCTGCCACCATAACCAGGTTTGATCCAAGCTCGCTCAAAACACGATTTGCCTGTGAAGTAAAAAACTTCGATCCGCTGCAATTCATGGACAAATCAGAAGCCCGTAAAAACGATTTATATTCACAATATGCCCTGGCTGCGACCAGTGAATGTATGGCCGACTCGGGGATCAATCTCGATCAAACCAATCGTGAGCGCTGCGGCGTAATTTGGGCTACCGGAATCGGGGGGATCGGCACCTTTGAAAAGGAGATTCTTGACTTTTTCTCACCCGCGTCGAAGGGGCGCATGAACCCGTTTTTTATCACGAAAATGATCCCCAATATGGCTTCGGGGCTTATTTCTATTAAATACGGACTGCACGGGGCAAGTTATGCCACCGTCTCGGCCTGTTCCTCATCCAATCATGCATTGGCCGATTCGTATAACTTGATCAAACTCGGGAAAGCCGATCTAATGCTGGCAGGCGGGTCCGAGGCACCGATTGTACTGTCGGCTGTCAACGGGTTCAGTGTTATCAAAGCCCTGTCGGAATACAACGACACCCCGGAAACAGCCTCACGCCCCTTTGATGAAACACGCGACGGATTTGTGCTTGGCGAAGGAGCCGGAGTTTTGATGCTGGAAGAACTTGAGCACGCAAAAAAACGAGGCGCAAAAATCTATGCCGAAATGACCGGTTATGGACTGGCATCAGACGCCTACCATATTACCGGGTCCCATCCTGAAGGACTGGGGGCACAATTAGCCATGAAAGAAGCCATGCGCGAAGCTGGTTTATCAACCAGCGATATTGACTATATCAATACCCACGGCACCTCAACGCCGGTGGGCGATATCAGCGAAGCCAAAGCCATTGCCTCTCTGTTTGGCGATAATATGAACCAGATTATTGTCGGGGCAACCAAATCAATGACCGGGCATTTGCTGGGTGCAGCCGGCGCCATCGAAGCTATGTGCTGCGTCCTTTCTGTAAAAAACAACATCATCCCGCCAACCATCAACCTGAAAAACCGGGATCAAAACATCGACCCTCGCATGCGGATCGAAACAACCGTAAGTCAACAACCAGTTTATGCAGCCCTGAACAATTCGTTCGGGTTTGGTGGCCACATTGTGAGCACTCTTTTCAAAAAATACGAAGAATAAGAAAACCGAACCGATCGGAAGTCCGGAATTTATGTTTTACAAAACACGTTTCGGACTTCTGTTTTTTCAGAAATAGACCCCTATCAGCCAGATTGTAATTGATTTTTAAATCAGAGAATATAACTTTGAGACAAAATCAAATCAATGGATCAGAAAAAATCGGTGTTGCCCTTCCTTTCAGGAATCACAATCTGCCTTTTGCTCGGCTTTTTTTCCGGGAAAATCACCTCAACATCCGTAACAACCTGGTACCCGACCATTGCAAAACCGGCATTTACCCCGCCCGACTGGGTATTTGCTCCTGTCTGGACCTTTCTTTACATCCTGATGGGCATTGCATTTGGCATTGTATGGAATGCAAAAAGAAACCATCCGGCTCGGCAAAAAGCACTGTTCTTTTTCTTTCTGCAACTGATTCTAAACGGACTCTGGACCTATTTTTTCTTCGGGGTAAACCAGTTGGGATGGGCGTCTGTTGAAATAATTATCCTGTGGCTCACCATTGAAAACACAATCTGGTATTTTTACCGGATCAACAAACTGGCCGCATGGCTGATGGCCCCTTACGTTTTGTGGGTAACTTTTGCAAGCGTATTAACCCTCACTATCTGGAGCCTCAATTAATTCAAAAGATCTGATAAATGACTGAAAAAATAAAATTTACCGAACACGACCGCCTGTTTTATTCCGACGGTTACCAACTCGGGCAATCAGCCGCCCAAGGTGGGTTAACCACTCAAAAACTGTTCGAAGCACAAAAAACGCTTTACCAAAGCATCGACGGACTTATTGACTCACTCCTGATGTTGGCAAAAAAACAGGAAATCGATGTAGCCTGCCATAAAGGTTGCTTTTGGTGTTGCCATCAGGCCGTTTATGCCAATTCGTTCGAAATTCATTACTTAACTGATCATATCCTGAAAAATTTTTCGAAAGAAAAGCAAAAACAAATCCTGAGCATTGCCACAGCAAAAAACAACCGAACCAACCAGTTGAGTGCCAATGACGTGCTAAAATACAAATCACCATGCCCCTTGCTTGAAAACGGCGCCTGCTTGGCCTACGAAGCCCGTCCGATGGCTTGCCGTATTTACCTGTCGACCAAGCTGCCCAGTTGCCAGGAGTTTTTCCACCATCCGGAAAACGAAAAGAACTACCCCGCCCTGATGGATTTTCCGCTCCGCGCCGGACGCATGATGAACGAAGGATTTCGGGCAGCACTAAAAGAAAACGGCATTGAACCGGCAGAATTACGATTGGAGGAAGGACTTGTATCAGCATTGACAAATCCGGAAATTGCGAATGCCCAAATCAATAAAGGGCATCTCTAAAAACCCAATGTTAATATATTTGTTTAATTGTTAATATTTTAAGCATGGGATATATGGTTAGATTGCCTATTTTACAGTACAAAAAAGAGCAACAATGAAGAATATCAATATGCTAGGCCTAT
>JAJUGZ010000140.1 GCA_029265715.1 Bacteroidota bacterium | reverse complement strand
GAGTTCACCGCATCATCCTTGCAAACAAAACTTGCATTTTGAAGGGGGGGTGACTTTTGAAATAAAAACAATAATGACTGACTACCAGAAAATTAGAAGACAATATCTTCAGAATTTTAGATTAGTCGGATAATAGTGTATTTTTAAACGATTTTATTGTTGTAAATAAACGAATTCCTACATTTTTTCAACACGTTCAATGTGGTCTATTCCCTTGATTTTCATTAGTTGGGAAATTAGTTCATTTAAATCCTGAACGTTATGGATGTATAAATACAAGTCTCCTTCAAAAATGCCGCTGTGTGTATCGAACATGACCGTTCGCATGTTGATATTATTTTGTTTGGAAATAATGTTGGTGATTTCGTTGACAATCCCGACCCGGTCGAATCCACTGACTTTGATCCGGGACAGGTAAGAAAGTTTTTTGAATTTGGTCCATTCGGCGGTAACGATCTGGTCTCCTTGTTGCGACATGATTTTTAGCGCTTCGGGGCAATTTCGTTTGTGGATGATGATGTGGTCCTCCGAAGAGATATACCCGATCACATCGTCGCCGGGGATGGGGTTACAACATTTGGCCAGAGAATAATTGGTTTGCTCGGGGTCTTCTTTCAGGATGAATGGTGCTTTTTTGTCGATTTTTTTATCTGCTTGCGTGCTTTCATTGGTAGAGCTTTTCCCGAAGCTTAACTTCCAGTATTTGACCAGCTTGTTTTCTCGGCGTGATTTTAAAACATCTTCCAGGTTGTCTAACTGGAGAAATCCCATTCCGACTTGGGAGTATAATTGTTCCCTGTTCGACAAGTTGTAAAAAGCGGTTATTTTTTTCAAAAGGTCGGACGATGGTTGGATTTTAAATTTGGCTAATTTTTCTTCCACGATTTTACGACCTTGCTCAATGTGCTTTTTGCTGTCGAGTTTAAACGACTGTTTTACTTTGGCTTTTGCTTTGGCTGTTATCAGGAATTTGAGCCAGTCGAGTTGGGGAGATTGAGATTTGGATGTCAGGATCTCGACCTGATCGCCACTTTGCAGGGGATGAGAAACCGGGACCAGCTTGTGGTTAATCTTGGCACCAATGCAATGGTTGCCCAGCTCGGTGTGGATTTCGTAGGCAAAATCGATGACGGTTGCATTCTTAGGTAGTGTGACCATTTTCCCTTTGGGGGTGAAAACCACGATTTCCGAAGCAAACAGGTTCATTTTGAATTCATCCAGAAACTCGAGTGCATCCGATTCCGGATTTTGTAACATTTCCTTGATCTTTTGCAGCCATTTGTCGAGTTCATTTTCCGAGTCGCTGGCATTTTTGTATTTGTAATGTGCGGCAAAACCGCGTTCGGCAATCTCATCCATCCGCTGGGTCCGGATCTGGATTTCGACCCATTTCCCCTGCGGCCCCATCACGGTTACATGAAGCGCTTCGTAGCCATTCGCTTTGGGAATGGTTATCCAGTCGCGGATCCGGTCGGGTTTGGGTTTGTAGATGTCGGTTACCAGCGAGAGAATATCGAAGCACTGCCGCTTTTCTGATATATTGGGTTTGGGTGCAAACACAATGCGAATCGCTAGCAAATCATATACTTCATCGAACGAGACACCTTTGGTTTGCATCTTATTCCAGATCGAATAAATTGACTTCAGCCGCTCGGTGATGGTAAATTCAACGCCTTCCAGCTTGAGTTGTTCTTCGATGGGTTTGATAAATTCGGTAACCAGATATTCGCGACGTTCACGCTGGTTGTGCAGCCTGAACTGAATTTGGTTATAGGCATCGGGGTGTTTGTATTTCAGGCTGAGGTCTTCCAGTTCCGATTTGATGGCATATAATCCCAGCCGATGGGCCAGGGGCGCAAAGATGTACAGCGTTTCTCCGGCAATTTTCAGCTGTTTGTTGGGCGCCATCGAGTCCAAAGTCCGCATGTTGTGCAGGCGGTCGGCCAGTTTGATCAGGATAACCCGAACGTCGTCGGAAAGGGTCATCAACATTTTTCTGAAATTATTGGCCTGTTTGGAATCCTGTTGTGAGGTAATTTCTTCCGAAAGTTTCGTTAGCCCGTCAACAATGATGGCTACTTTTTCTCCGAACAGGTTGCGGATATCGTCCAGCGTGAAGTCGGTATCTTCGACTACATCGTGCAGCAGGGCTGAAATGACCGAGGTTGCACTAAGCCCAATTTCTTCTACTACAATTTTGGCAACCGCAATGGGGTGAATAATATAGGGTTCTCCTGATTTACGTTTTACGCCGGCATGAGCATTGTTGGCAAACTCAAAAGCTTTGATGATGCGTTGTTTTCCATCATCTGAGATTCTTCGTTCGCATGCTTTCATCAGGTCGTCAAAACAATCCTGAATTAATCGTTGCTCCGCTTTTGTCTGTAAATTACTTACACTCATAAATCACAATAATCAAACCTATAAAAGAAAAGAAAAAAAACGTAACAGCTTACTGTTTGCAGTTCATTTCTAAAAACTTAATATAAAGTTTAATTGTCATTCAAAATTGTTGAAAATCGGTCTGTGCTTTTTTATACGATTCCGGGATTCCGATGTCTAAAAAATAGGTATTAAAAACGTATCCGGCAATGCAATGTTCAACTACAGTTTTTTCAAGGTAATCTTTCTCGAAAGAGAATTTCTCCGGAAACGGGCGGCTTTCAAATTTGTGCCGGTCGAGCAAATAAACCCCTCCATTTATAAGTGCCTCGTTTTTAGTGGCTTTCTCTTCGAACGATTGAACAATGGAATGTTCGTCGAGGATAACTGTTCCAAATCGGTCCGGGTTGTCGACTTTTTTCAGGGCCAGCGTAATTTCAGCATTTTTTTGCTGATGAAATTTTTCCAGTTCATCGGTTTTTATCCTGAAAAATGTATCTCCGTTGAAAATAAAGACTTGCGAATTGTGGCATTTCCGAAGTGCCAGCCGGATAGCGCCCCCCGTGCCGAGTGGAGACTCTTCGACTGCATAATCGAGTTCCAGCGATTGATATGAATTGCCAAAATATCCGGAGATTGCTTCGTGTTTATAGCCGACTGAAAGAATAACTTTCCGGAAGCCTTCTTGTTGAAGGTAGTCGAGCAGATATTTTAAAAAAGGGTTGCCGTTAATCGGAGCCATCGGTTTGGGGACATCCGTTACGATGTGGCTCAGGCGGGTCCCCAGTCCGCCGGCCAGGATAATTGCTTCGCGGCCAACTGTCATGTGAATAGATTTTTTTCAACCTGTTCGCAAATAATGTGTCCGATCAGGATGTGGGCTTCCTGTATCCGCGGAGTATCGGTTGACGGAATGTTGATTAAAATATCAACCAGGTCTTTCATTTTCCCGCCCGATTCGCCGGTCATCGCGATGGTTCTCATTCCCAATAATTTTGCCTGGCTAATAGCTTGGATAATGTTTCCTGAATTTCCGGAGGTGGAAATTCCGATGAGCACGTCGTTTTTCCGGCCCACGCCTTCGACGTAACGGGCAAAGACTTTGTCGTAATTATAATCGTTGGCCACAGCCGTCATAAACGAGCTGTTTACATGGCAGGCTTCGGCTGGCAGTGGGGCGCGGTCGAAATAAAATTTTCCGCTTAATTCGGCAGCCAAGTGTTGGGCGTCGGCAGCGCTACCGCCGTTCCCGCAAAACAAAACTTTCCCTCCCGACCTGAATGTATGAGTCAGGAGGCTGATCGCTTCGTTTATTCGTTTTAGTAATCCCGGATTGTGAATGATTCGCTCTTTTACGCGAATTGCTTCTTCGATTTTCGACTGGATCATACGTTTAGCTTATATCGTCCAACTGCTCAGCCCGCTTTTGGTAAATTGGAACGAGTGGATAGCGCCACCAAATTTATGCAAACTTTCGATAACTGCATATCGGGTGTTGCCTGGGCAGTAGAAAAACATGAACCCGCCGCCGCCTGCTCCGGATATTTTACCACCGGTTGCTCCGGCTTTTCGGGCTGTTTCGTAAATCCCGTCGATGGCCGGATTGGTGATTCCGGAGGCCATTTGTTTTTTATATTCCCAACCGTAGTGCATGATCTCGCCCATCTTATTGAGCTCGTTTTTTAGCAGCGCTTCTTTCATCAGGATGGCCATTTCTTTGGTTTTGTGCATCGCTTCGACCGATTTCTGTTGGTTGGTTCTTATGCTGTTTTGTTGTTTCTCAATGATGCTCGACGACAGCCGGCTGGCTCCTGTGTAATATAGTATCATATTAAAAGCCAGCTCTTTAAGGGTTTGCTCTTTAATCCGCAGCGGGTTGACGATCACTTTATCATCGGCAAAAAACTCCATGAAATTAACACCTCCAAAGGTAGCCGCGTACTGGTCTTGTTTCCCGCCGGCATAACCCAGGTCGATGCGCTCAATCTGGTAAGCCAGGCGGGCAATATCGTATTCCCCCAACGGTAGTCGCAGCCACTCGACAAACGCGCCGATGATTGCGGTTACCAGTGTTGATGATGAGCCGAGCCCCGATCCGGGAGGCGCATCAACAAAGGTGGTGAGCTCGAATGAAAGCGGTTTGTGGGTGAAATGTTTCACCAAATGATTATAGATCCCTTTGATCAAATCCAGTTTCCCGTCGGGCTCGAGATATTCGCTTTCCGGAACTTCGACTTTTTCCTGTTTGTCGATAGCATTCAGGATAATTGTCCCGTCCCGTTTCGGGATGATGGTGGCATAGGCAAACAGATTAACAGTTGCGTTGAGGATTGCCCCGCCATACAGGTCGGAATACGGGGAAACATCGGTGCCGCCGCCGGCCAGCCCGATTCGCAACGGAGCCATACTTCGGATGATCATGTTGTTTTGTTTTGGTTTAGAACGGTGAATATGGCACGGACCATATGGTCCCAGGTGAATTTCTTCTTTTCTTCCTGAATGTTGGCTTCGAATTCAGCCCGTCTGTTCCGGGTAAAAAAGTCGGTCAGGGCCGAAGCGACGGCCTGCTCGTCAGGATCGACTACGTAGCCGATTTTCTGGTCTGGAACAATTTCCGGGAGCCCGCCTACAGTGGTTACCAGCATCGGGTTTTCAAAATGATAGGCAATCTGGGTGACGCCGCTCTGGGTGGCATGTTTGTATGGTTGAACCACGATATCGGCGGCACAGAAGTATTTGGCTACTTCGTTATCGGAAATAAAATGGGTGCACAGGACGACTTTTCCCTGGAGTCCCAGTTCCCGGATCAAGTCCAGATATGGTTGCGGGTCGGTGTAAAACTCTCCGGCGACGATCAATCTGACAGGCAGTTCCTGTATGGCCGGGTGGGCCATTGCTTTTAGCAGCAGGTCCAGTCCTTTGTATTTTCTGATAAACCCAAAGAATAGCATATAGCGGAAAGAGGGATCCAGCTTGAGTTGAGCCAGGGATTCTTCGCGGGTCAACTTTGCCCCAAAGTTATCGAAGAGCGGGTGCGGGCAGATGGTCCGGGGCAGATTGGCCCGGAACTTCAGGATGTCGTCGTACACACTTTGAGACATGGCCACGATCCCGTCGATTGCCCGGATGAAATATGCCGTAAGAGGTTTATCTCCAATTCGCTTCTCGTGCGGAACAATGTTGTCGGCAATGCAGATTACCCGGGTATGTTTGTTTCGTTTAACCATCCGGATAATTGTTCCGAAACACGGGGCCATAAACGGCAACCAGTATTTGAAAATAACCACGTCGGGTTTCTCTTTCCGCAGGCGGTTACCAACGCGTAACCAGTTGAGTGGGTTAATCGAGTTAACCGTCTGTTTAATTTTTAATCCTTCGGGTGCCGGCCAATCGGCATATTGTGTTTTTCCCGGGAAAAGAATTTTGGGGTACTGCAGGGTGAACGTTTCTATTTCAACCTGATAGCCCTGGGTGGCAAATTCGCGGGCCAGCCGTTCGTTATAAGCTGCCAGTCCGCCGCGAAACGGATAGGCCGGGCCAATTATCTTTATTGTTTTCAAAATTATCTGATTTGGTTGATCGAGCTTTTTAGCAAAAATGCAACATGTTTATCAATTGGGAAAGTAAAATCGTCCGGATTTAACTGATCGACCGGGATCCATCGGAATGATTGGTTCCCGTTTGTCTGTTCCGGGAAGTCGAACGCTTTTGTCGAAATCCGAAACTGGGGGGCCCCATTCAGTTGGGCTGTGTAATAGATGCTGATAAGCTGGGCGTTTTCATAAAAAAGAGCTTGCTGAAAATAGTCGGTCGTGTAAAAATGTTTGATCCCGGTGATTTCCTGGTTGCATTCTTCCCATATTTCCCGACGGAGACAATCGATGGGGCCCTCGCCAAACTCAAGTCCACCTCCGGGAAATTTGGTCATTGGGGTATTCAGTTGGTATTCATCTGTAACGAGTACTTCTTGTTGCTTGTTCAGGATCAGTCCATATACCCGAATGATAAATTGGTTAATCATTTTCGGCGAGTTTTTGGTCGATGAAACGAATGATGTCGTCAATCTGGTCGGGTTCAAACCAGTTAATTTCCAGATCTCTACGGAACCAGGTCAGCTGTTTGCGAGCATATTTTCGTGAGTTACATTTGATGCGATCAATCGCTTCGTCGAGTGTGCATTTGCCATCTAAGTAGAGGAAAATTTCTTTGTACCCGACTGTGTTAAGCGAATTCAGGTGTTTTTGCGGATAAACCGAACGCACTTCATCGACCAGCCCTTCGGCGATCATTTTATCGACCCGTTGGTTAATGCGGGCGTAAAGTTTCTCACGGTCCTGATTGAGCCCAATCTTGATGATCTGGTAAGGGCGTTCCTTTTTCGTGTTGGTTCGGAACGATGTATAAGTTCGTCCGGTCATCAGGCAGATCTCCAGCGCATGAAGCAGCCGTTTGGGGTTTTTTAGGTCGACAATGGCATAATATTCCGGGTCCAGCGTTTTTAGTTGAAGACGGAGGTGTTCAATCCCTTTTTCTTTATATACTGCTATTAACTGTTCCCGGAGGTCATGGTCGACATCCGGAATGTCGTCGATCCCTTTGCATACGGCATCGAGGTATAACATGGAACCTCCGGTCAGGATTGCGCAGTGATTTTTCGAGAAAAGAGCTGGCAGGAGTTGCCCGACTTCTGTTTCAAACTGACTGGCGCTGTAAAAATCGGAAATAGATTTGTGCTGAATGAGATGATGCCTGACCTGAGAAAGTTCATCGGGCGAGGGGACAGCTGTCCCAATAGCCAGTTCTTTAAAAATCTGTCGGGAATCGGCTGAAATGATGTCACAGTGCAGGTGCTTTGCCAGTTGAATGCTGATGGCTGATTTCCCGATCCCGGTTGGCCCCAGTACCACAATGAGTGTGTTGTTCATCCGCTCAAAAATTATTTCGGGCAAATATACTTCTTCCGAAATAAAAACCCCCACGTTTTAGACTATAGGGGCTTTAACTGATTATTTATGTGTCCGGTAATCCTTCTGTCTGAATTTCGTTTCGGGGACTGTGCAAAAAAAACGGGGATTTTACTCCCCGTAGCTCAAATCGTTCATTTCTCCGTAAATCTCCGTGTAGTCATCTAAATCGCCATAGTCTTGATACAAATCGTCCGGTTCAAGCAAATCAACCGACTCATCTTCGTAGATTTGTTTCGGAGCGTCTCCTCTGGCAAAGGAAACCATTGGTTCGTTTAGATTTTCTTTCATAGATATTCCTATTAGTTCAACGTAAAATGCCCGGTCATTAAAAAAATCGAAAACATACAGCATGCGCTGGTGCGAATCTTTTACCAGTTCATTGAGACGGGTTCGTCCCATAATGTATGATGGTTCTGTGTTAAACTCCATATCAAGCAGTGTAACTTCAATTTTTTTACTCCAGTTTTCATCTGCAATAAAGAATGAAGCCAACTGATCGGAGCGAAATGAAGAGGTTGCCTGAATTACCTGGTGTAACTCCTCGAATGTGCTTTCAGCGCTTATTGAAATCTTTCTGAAGAAATCAGGCTTTTCGTCTGTCGTCAATTGAAAATGATAAATCATCAGCAATGTAAATATGGTTACTACTTGCTTATTCGAAGAATTGTTGTTTTTAACGAATCGTATGTTAAAAGGTTAGAATGCCGAATGTTAAAAAATATTAATTGAAATTTTAATCCGTTTAATTAGTTGTATATCTGTTTGTTTTTTAGATTGCGGAATGACTTGTCTTCTGTAATTTTTTTCGATTAGCGATTCATTGTTTCCCGACTTTTAAAAATAGTTATTCAAAAATGCGATAGCCGATTGCTCCTTCAAATTGAAAAAAGGAGCTTTCCCCAGTTAGAATTGCTGGCTTTTCGGGCAGTTAAAATTGTAATGAAATGAGCTGTTGTTTCACTAACTTTAACGGGAGATCCATGTTGGCATGAAACAAGCATGTTTATATAAAAACAAACAAGGATGAATTGAGACGAAGTGGAAATCCTTGAGATGGGAATTGCTGCATGCGGGTTTCTTCCGACAACTTAAAAATGATTATTTTTTCGGATGGGATAGCCATGATTTGTTAAAACACCAATCGGATGTGAGAATAAAGTTCGAAGCATGGCTATTTGCTTCGTGGATTTCACTGCGTGGATCTTTGTTGCGCTTCGATTCGCATGCTCAATTCCATGTCGGTGCGAACTCGATTAAAAAGCAAAAGCTATTACGAAAATTGTTCGAACCTACATTGAAAATTTATCACTACTGAACGAGTAAAAAAATAAAAGATAGGGGTTACTCCCCGAAGGTTTGGCTCCATGTTGTAGATTTGTTTTGCACACAAAAATCACAACATGGGTAAAAATACGGAAATAAAATTTGTCGGACAGCCGATTTTCAAACAAGTAATAACCTGAGTTCGATTAATAACTGATTGAAAATAAGGGATAAAGTGATAAAATAGTTCTTTATATATT
>JAJUGZ010000189.1 GCA_029265715.1 Bacteroidota bacterium | reverse complement strand
TGAACTGTTTCAATAGTGGGGCAAAGGCCCCATCTTTTCCTGTTAACGACTGGCCCGAACGTAATTGTTCAAGGGCTTTGGCCTGCATGGCCTTGTATTCTTCATTCATAATCGCTGTTTCCATCTAATACAAGTATAAAGATTTTTTGTATTAGACAGAGTTCAGTTTACAGCCTCAAGACGGGAGTGAAAGCCGTTCTTTGTACTTATCTTTCTGCTGAATTTCTGACCCCCAAATGTATACATCGATGTCGCCGCTGTAACGGATAAGACGGTTGACAAAATTTCCCATCCGGAACCAGGTAAGCAGATTTAACACACGGGGTTTTCCGATAATGATGTGGGTGATGTTTTCGGCCCTGGCAAAACCAACGATTGCTTTTACAAGGTCGTAATTGGTAACAATCCGGGTTTCGACGCCTAACTGCTTGGCCAGGGTCAGGTTTATGTCGAGCATTTCGCGCTCTTTGTTTGAAAGGTCGTGTGAAGTCTCAACATAAATGGCCTGCAGAGTCCCTCCCATCAAATCGGAAAGGCTTTTGCTCCAGCGAAGCAATTTGGTCGACTGAGATGTATATGTTATAGCAACCAGCAAACGTACTCCCGATTTCCAGGGACCTTTAATTCGTTTTTGCTGCATGTAATCATGCAATTGCTTATCAACCCGGTCGGCAACAATCCGAAGCGCCATTTCGCGCAAAGCGGTAATATTGCCTTTCCGAAAGAAATTTGCAATTGCTTCTTTCGAGCGGTCGGCAGTATAAACCTTCCCTTCTGCCAAGCGTTGCAGCAATTCCTCCGGCGTAATGTCGATTACCTCAACCTCATCGGCATTTTCAAAAATTTCATCCGGCAATGTTTCGCGGACAACAATTCCGGTAATCTGGGCAACTGTTTCAGAGCGGCTCTCCAGATGCTGGACATTGACAGTTGTGTAAACATGTATTCCGTTCTCCAGAAGTTCCAATACATCCTGATATCTTTTGGCATGACGGCTACCCGGAGCATTGGTATGCGCCAGTTCGTCGACCAGGACAATCTGGGGCTTGCGGGCGATAATGGCGTCCAAATCCATTTCCTGAATTTGTGCCGACTTGTACAAATACGTTTTTCGCGGGATCAGTTCAAATCCTTTTACCAGATCTGATGTTTCTTTTCGGTCGTGCGTTTCGACATACCCGATAACAATATCGCTTCCCTTCTTCCTTTCAATCTGTGCAGTTTCCAGCATGGTATAAGTTTTCCCCACCCCGGCGCACATACCAAAAAATATCCGCAGTTTTCCCCGTTTGCTTTTCTCTTCTTCATCCTTTAATGAAGCCAGTAATTTATCAGGATCGGGACGTTCTTCTTCCAGATTATTCATGTCCTATTTTATCAACTTCTAAATTTAACATTAATACATTTATCCGTTCCTCTCCAAGGCACAAAAACTGTGGCGCTTCTGCCAGATTACTGATGAGTTGCCTGAGTTCCACTTTTTGATTGTTGTCAAAATCACGCGCCTGGGCCACCCTTTCTACCTGCAACATGGCTGCTTGAACCGAAATGTGCGGGTCCAACCCGCTGGCCGATGCAAAAAGCATTTCAGAAGGTATTTCTGTTAAACTATCAAGATGGTTTGTTGCTATAAATTGTCGTCTTCGACTGTTAACAAGGTCTTTTAATTTCACGTTGGTCAATCCATAATTTGATCCTCCGGTGGGCAACGAATTGTACGAAATTGCTGATGGACGGCCAGCAAAATAAACCGTGCTGTCGAACGCTTGCCCGATCAGTTTACTGCCGATTGCCTTATGATCTCTTAATACCATACTGCCATTTGCTTTCTCCGGAAAAATGAGCTGAGCAATTCCGGTAACAAAAACAGGGTAAATAATTCCGGTTAAAACAGTAAAAAACAGGAATATTTTTAACGCTACAATAAGTGTTTTCATCTGTAAATAATTTGTTTTTAAGTTGTCAGATGGAATAGCCATGATCCGGTTATTATTTTCATTATCTGTTGGTGTTTGCAAATCATGGCTATTTCATCATTATCGTTTTTATAAAAATCATCTACCCTGGGAACATAGCCAATCAGCCAGCCCAAGGCAATAAGAAAGATTAGTCCCCCCCCCCAGAAATTTCAACATAAAAAAAGAAGTTTCCATTTTTTACATGCTCTAAAATTTTTCCGGATTAACAAGGACATAGACCAGGTAACCCACCAGGAGAAGAACAATTATGGCTCCCCAACAGTAGCCGGACGGTGTATCCATTCCCATGAAATAAGTCAATAAAATGGTGGCATTCATAAGCAGTCATTTTTTACAATCCAAAAGTACAACGATACTTATCCGTATTTTATAAAAACTTTATTATCAGGCATAAAGATTTTATAAACAACCATCAGGTCCACATAAAATCAGGACCCGGATCAAAGCTGCCTGATCCTAAATTCGTTTGTCCCCTCCTCCTCCTGAAATCATCCTTCAAAAGGAGAATACCGAGTTCAGCTTAACTTTAACGGAACGCCTAAAAAAAACGCCCGGAGAAACGCAAAAACCGGGATTATCTCCAAACGGCCAACCCACATCTGGAAAATATAGATACTTTCAACAACCGGGCTCATCGACGGATCGGTAATCCCAACACTCAACCCAGCAGTTGATTGGGCCGCAGTTGATTCAAAAAGGGCATCGAAAAATGAGTATTGTTCCGGCAAAAAATACATGCTGACAAACGTGCAGGTCAAAAGAATGACCAGGAACATGATTGTAAACGTTGTCGCCGAGGCCAATTCTTCGTTCATCTCGTCGGGCAGCAACCTCTTGCGGTCAAACGTGATGGGCTTTACCGTATTTTGCGAAAGCAATGCTTTTTTAACTTGCCAGCGGCATCCTTTCAGAATAAGGACTGCCCGGATAATCTTGATCCCACCAACGGTGCCACCCCAGGCCCCGCCAATAAACATGGCTGCAAATACAATAAAGGGCATCTCTAAAAACCCAATGTTAATATATTTGTTTAATTGTTAATATTTTAAGCATGGGATATATGGTTAGATTGCCTATTTTACAGTACAAAAAAGAGCAACAATGAAGAATATCAATATGCTAGGCCTAT
>JAJUGZ010000120.1 GCA_029265715.1 Bacteroidota bacterium | reverse complement strand
ATTGTACCACAATATGTTACTCATCGAACGATTTATTGGCGTGTTCGCTGTAAACCCAAACAAACTAAAAAATCAAGATATTGTCAAAGAACTTATATATTTCGGCACTATTGCCGCTTAAAATTTAACGGAGTATTGATTATAAGAACTATTACTTTTTTGACGAGTGCACCTATCCGGTTTCGCCGGGTTTCGAGAATAATATCACGATTCCGAAGGGAGCGGAAACCGTGACGCTGAAAAAAGGTAAGTTTGCCGACTTTGGGCTTGAATATGAAGCCTATTTTCTGGATAACAACAAGTATTACTCCGATGCCCAGTTTGTCAATGGAAACCGGTGGAATTTTTCGATGCTCGACCTGAAAACACTGGTTCCAGGCGATCGGGTTATCTTTCTGACTCATCCGATACACTGGAACAAATCGGTATCGCCGGTGCTGAGAGTGTCCTGCAATACGTTGCATGTGCCTGAATTTGAAAATAGTACCGGTACCTTTCAGGTTATTTCCAATGTTCAGTGGAATATTCAGAGCGACCAGCCTTGGCTGACAGTTCAAACCCCCACAGGGAAAGACAATGCGGTAATTACGGTTTTGGCCGGATCGAATCAGTCGTCGAACTCCCGGACCGCTATTCTGACGTTGTCGGCCTCCGGGGTAAAATCTCAGACCATCGAAGTGACGCAAAACGGCACGGCAACCGGCGAAGATGACTTGGCGGCCAAACTCGTCCGTGTTTATCCCAATCCGAACAACGGTCATTTTTTTCTGACCAGTGATACAATAAAACTGAAAGGGGCCCGGGTAACGATTACAGCCATGTCGGGGAAAGTTATCTGGCAAAAGGTTTTGGAGGCCGACTGGAATAATGCCATTGATTTGAGTCAACAACCGGCAGGGATGTATGTTCTAAATTTGTACACAGGAGGCAAATCTTACGTGCGAAAATTGATCCTTCAGTAAATAATCCGGAACATGACCGTATATTTGTAAGCTATAAAACTTATTCCGATGGCATTCACTGCGTTCAGGGGGATGAAGCCCTGGTCTCAATTACTTTTTGGATTTTTTGTGATGGTGGCAACCACCCTGGTGTTGTCGGCAGTGGCTATTCTGGCTGCCTTGTTGTTTGTCGACGCCGGCAGTTTGTTAAACTCGTTTATGACTCCGGATTATAACAACCCCGTGACGCTGGGTTTGCTGAAATATATTCAGATTGTGCAATCGGTCGGACTGTTTGTGATTCCGCCGTTTATCCTTGCCTACTTGTATCACGGACATGCTGTAGCGTATTTGCAGATCGGGCGGAAGCCCAAATCTGAGTCGGCATTGCTTGCTGTATTTTTACTGATTGTTGCTAATCCGGTGATTAATTTTTTGGGCGAGCTGAACAGTCAGATGCAGTTGCCCCATGCGTTGTCTGGCTTAGAAACCTGGATGCGTACCATGGAAGATAATGCCGAGTTTATTACCAGGAAGTTTCTGAATGTTGATTCGTTTGGTGCACTGATGATTAATATGCTGATGGTTGCCATTATTCCGGCTTTGGGCGAAGAACTACTTTTTAGGGGGTTTATCCAGAAAGTTCTTACAGAATGGAGCCGGAGTAAGCATTGGGGGGTCTGGTTGTCGGCCATATTGTTCAGCGCCATTCATTTTCAGTTTTATGGGTTTATTCCCCGGATGCTGCTGGGCGCTCTGTTTGGGTATATGCTTGTCTGGAGTGGCAGTCTGTGGTTGCCTATTCTCGGGCATTTTGTGAACAATACCATTGGTGTGTTCGGTTATTTCCTGATTTACAAGGGAGACCTTTCTCAAAATATCGAGGATTTTGGCACAACTCCTGAAGATCTGCCTTATATACTTGTCGCGGCTGTTATGACCGCAGTCCTTTTGTATTTTCTATTCCGGATTGAAGCTAAAAATTCTGATCAGCTACCGGAGCAGGACCGCTAAAAGAACTACTTCTGTACAAAAATCTTTCGGAAAAACTCATCGACCCGCCCAACCTGCTCGACGGCAATGTTGTAACGTTTCAGGTTTATTTTGCTGCCGATCCTCGGGATAAAAATCTGTTCGAACCCCAGTTTTTCGGCTTCGGCAATGCGTTGTTCCAACCGGTTCACCGGCCGTATCTCTCCGGAAAGCCCCACCTCTCCGGCAAAACACAGGTGCTTTGCAATAGAACGGTCGAAATTCGACGACAAAATAGCTGAAATGACAGCCAGGTCGATGCCGGGGTCGTCAACTTTAATGCCTCCGGCAATATTCAGGAAGACATCTTTGGTTGCCAGTTTAAAGCCGGCCCGTTTTTCCAGTACGGCCAGCAGCATGTTGAGGCGGCGCAAATCAAACCCGGTTGACGATCGTTGCGGAGTGCCGTAAGCTGCTGTGCTTACCAGTGCCTGGATTTCGATGAGCAGGGGACGGACCCCTTCGATGGAGGCCGAGACAGCCGTGCCGCTCAGTCCGTCGTGGTCGCGGCTGATCAACAGTTCCGACGGATTGGATACTTCCCGAAGCCCGAGGTTCCCCATTTCGAAAATTCCCAGCTCCGATGTTGAGCCAAACCGGTTTTTGATGGCCCTTAGAATGCGGTACATGTACTGGTTTTCGCCTTCAAATTGCAAAACCGTGTCGACAATGTGTTCCAGGACTTTGGGCCCGGCCAGGTTGCCATCTTTGGTGATGTGACCGATCAGCAGTACCGGGACCCGGTCTTCCTTGGCATATTTCAGGATGGCGTTGGTACATTCCCTGATCTGTCCAACCGATCCGGGAGTCGATTCGATCACCTCGGTCGAAACAGTCTGGATGGAATCAACAATCAGCAGGTCGGGTCCCATGTTCCGGCTGTGTGCCAAAATGTTCTCTAGTGAAGTTTCGCTCAGGAAAAAGCAGTTTTCATTCTCTTTCTGGAGTCTTCGTGCGCGGATCTTTATTTGTTGGATACTTTCTTCGCCCGAAACATACAAAATTTTCTTTCCTCTCAGGTCGAGGGCCAGTTGCAGTACCAAGGTCGATTTCCCGATGCCGGGTTCACCACCAATCAGTACCATCGAGCCGGGAACCAGCCCACCGCCCAAAACACGGTTTAGTTCCTGGTTGCAGGTATCGATGCGTTCGGTCTTTTCGTCCGAAACTTCCTGAAGGCGCTTGGGCTGGTTATTGTTGCCTAAGCTTAAGACAACCGACTGGGGTTTTTCGCGGACCAGCACTTCTTCTATATAAGTATTCCATTCGCCGCACGACGGGCAACGCCCGACCCATTTGGGCGATTGTGCCCCGCAATTTTGACAGGCAAAGGTGGTTTTTAATTTGGGTGCCATCAGGAGTTTTTAATTTTTTCGATTAATGAGGTGGTTGAAAATCCTTCGGTCAGTTTGATGCGTTCTACTTTGCCCCCGTCAGCCAAAACAATGTCGTGACCGGCAATCTCTTCCAACTGGTATTCTTCGCCTTTAACCAGCACGTCCGGATGTATCTTGCCAATCAATTCGTAAGGTGTTTCCTCGGGGAAAAGCACGACTGCATCGACAAAAAAAAGAGAGGCCAGAACCCGGGCGCGCGATTGCTCTTCGATTAGTGGGCGGCTTTTCCCTTTTAGCTGCCTGACGGATGAATCGGTATTCAGTCCGACAACGAGCCGGGAGCCAAAAGTGGCTGCTTGTAACAGCGAATCGATGTGCCCGCGGTGGATCAGGTCGAAACAACCATTGGTGAAAACGATTTTTTCGTTACGGGTTTTCCATTGCTTCAGCGTTTCGAAGAATGATTGAAAATCAGGAAATATCTTTTCGTTTAGTTGTTGTTCCGGGGTCATGAATGAGAGATTGCGTTTGTTGTTCTGTAAAAATAAGAAAACCTCACTGTTCAGGAACAATGAGGCTGAAACTTATTTAGTTCTCTTTTCCTTTAGACGAGCTTGTTGGTCTCAGTGTCCGGAAATACCAGACATGGTTTAAACGTTTTGGCTTCTTCGAAATCCATGGTTGCGTACGAAATGATAATGATTACATCGCCTACCGCAACTTTTCGGGCTGCCGGGCCATTCAGGCAAATAATTCCCGATCCGCGTTCGCCACGGATAACATAGGTTTCGAGCCGTTCGCCATTGTTAATGTTTACAATCTGGACTTTTTCGTTTTCAATCAAATTTGCAGCGTCCATCAGGTCCTCGTCAATGGTAATGCTTCCCACATACTGCAAGTTGGCCTCAGTTACTGAGACTTTATGGATTTTTGATTTGCAAACTTCAATAAACATGTTTTTCTCTTTATCTGTTGAAAACAACGTTGTCAATTAATCTGATTTTCCCGCAATGAACAGCAATACAGCCGACTTTGGCCCCCCGTTGTTCCCAGCTGGAAACTGGTTGCAGGGTCTCATCATCAACAATTTCAAAGTACTCGGTGTTCAAATACGGATTTTCGTTCACACGGTCAACGACCCATTTCTTTAATTCTTCTACGGAAAGCTGACCGGCTTTGGTTACAGCTTCGAATAAAGTTGCTGCGATGTGCGGGGCATTGGCCCGTTGCTGTGGATCGAGCAGCATATTGCGCGAGCTCATAGCTAAACCGTCGTTTTCGCGGACAATCGGACAGGGGACGATTTCGACCGGAATGCCAAGCATTTTTACCATAGCTTTTATGATGGCTACCTGTTGAAAATCTTTCATCCCGAAAAACGCCTTGTCGGGCTTAACAATATCGAATAACCGGCTCACGACCTGGGCAACCCCGTTGAAATGCCCCGGACGGAACTGCCCTTCCATAACCTGTTCCAGCGATCCGAAGTTAAAGTTTCGGGTGTCAGGCTCCGGATAGATTTCGTCAACCTCAGGAACAAAAACAAGTTCACAGGGAGTCTGTTTCAGGAGCAAAACATCGGCTTCCAACGTGCGGGGATACCGTTCCAGATCGGCTTTATCGTTAAATTGTGTCGGGTTTACGAAAATGCTGACAACTACTACGTCCGACTGGTTTCCGGCTTCGGTTACAAGCGATAAATGACCGGCGTGTAAAGCACCCATTGTCGGAACAAAACCTATGCGTAACCCTTTTCCCCTTTTTTCGTCCAAAATTGAACGTAATTCTTTTATTTCCTTTATTACCTGCATTTTGTACAGAAAATCAGGCTGCAAAGTAAATAAATAAATCAACACAAAGCCATCGTTCAATTCTTAAGTTTTTTTAAAGTTTGGTGTAAATTGCTGGAATTGAATATTCGTGATATTTTACTAATTTTGCACAGTCAAACTCAGGAATATTCATGGAAAAGAAAAAAATCTTGTTCATTTCTTCAGAAATAACTCCATATCTTCCGGAAACAGAAATCTCACTTAAAGCCAGGTACCTTCCTCAGGGGATACAGGACTGCGGAAAGGAAATCCGGACTTTTATGCCACGTTATGGCTGTGTGAATGAACGAAGAAATCAATTGCATGAGGTTATTCGTCTGTCGGGGATGAACCTGGTTATCAATGATACCGATCATCCGTTGATTATTAAAGTGGCCTCGATTCAGGCAGCCCGCATGCAGGTTTATTTTATTGATAATGAAGATTACTTTCATCGGAAACATGTGTTGACGGACTCGAAGGGAAATGAGTTTGAGGACAATGACGAACGGGCTATTTTCTTTGCCCGGGGAGTTCTGGAAACAGTTATTAAGCTGCGATGGGCCCCAGATTTGATTCACTGTCATGGATGGTTGACTTCGCTTGTTCCTCTGTATATTAAAAAATCGTATGCTGAAGACCCGCTGTTTGCACACTCCAAAGTGGTTTACTCGGTTTATCACGACGATTTCAAAAAAACACTTGATCCGAATTTCAGGAATAAATTGTTGATGGAGGGAATTGCCCCGGATGACGTAACGGTGCTGGAAGATCCGACGTTTGCCAATGTTAGCAAACTGGCGGTTCAATATTCCGACGCTGTTGTGCAGGGCAGTCGGAAAATTAATGACGAAGTGCTTAACTATATTGGTTCTACGGGTAAATTGTTTTTAAATTATCAGGAGGAAGAAACATATTTAGAAGCCTACAATAGCTTGTATGATACGGTTTTAAGCTAAGGCTGGGTCAATCCTTAAATTATCAAAATTGGTGAAAACAGAACGGAGTACCAAGTACAAAGCAATAGTTGCGTTTGTACTTATGGGTTTTATGGTTTGGAGTTGTGCAGAAGATCCAAATGAAACTGGATTGGGAATATTGCCGGTCGGTGATTTGATTTCAGTGAACCGGGTGGTCGAGCAGGCAAGCATTCGCGCTTACACGCTGGCCGATTCGCTGCAACGGACCGATGAGACGGATTACAATATTTTAGGAACATACAACGATCCGGTGTTTGGGAAAACCCGGGCAGGTTTTGCCGTACAATACCGGATCTTGGATTATCCAAAGTTTGTAGGTAAATCGGCAACGCTTGACTCGCTGGTACTTTATCTGCGCTTTAAAACATTTGTAGGCGATACGGTTACAGAACAGACATTCAATGTTTATGAATTGAATTCCGGCTTAGATCTGTATTCAAAATATTATCAGGATATTGATTTGCCGGGAATGAGTAAACCAACAAAACTGGCCGAATATAAAATGACGCCCAAAATGAAGTTTGATACGATTGTTAAATATACAAGCACAGGGATCAAATATTATGATACGCTCTATCAGGTCGTCCCGATCCGTCTTGATAACGCGTTGGGCAACAGGTTTCTTCAAGCTGATTCGCTTGACATGAATTCGACAGACGCTTTTCTGAAGTTCTTTAAAGGTTTGTATATCGAGGCACAAGACCTCCCGCAGGGAGGGGCATTGCTCCAGATTGGAGGAACCAGCCTGAAATTATCGTACAAGCATACGGCCGCGAAAGATTCGGTTTATAGTTTTTACGAAACCGATAATTCGGCCCGGGTAAATAAATTTTCTCACGATTATTCATCAACGGCCTTCGTGTCGGAACTTGGGCAGGAAAACCCGGCCGATACCCTGATTTACCTGCAAACGATGGGTGGTTTGGCGGCGAATATTTTTATTCCAAGCCTCGATAGCTGGAAAGACTCCATTAACGTGGCATTATCTGAAAACAAAAAATTAGCGATAAACAAGGCAGAGATAGTTTTTCATGTAGATACCCTTCTGTCTGACCTGAAAGATCTGATCACCCCGGGTCAGTTGCTATTGACCTATCTGGATCAGAACGGGGAAAGTGTGGTTTTGTCAGATTATAGTCTTTCGCCGGCATACTTTGGCGGATATCTGAACCGCTCGGATGCAACCTACCGGTTTAATATCACCAATCATCTGCAGGATATTATAGAGCACAAAAAGATTAATAATAAAGAAATTGAGAACAATGGGTTCCGGCTTACAACGGCATTTCGCAATACGTTGGCACGCCGGGTCGTTTTAAAAGGAAGCAAAAGTAAAGTCGGGATTCGGTTCGAGGTTGTCTATTCCAAATTGAAATAGACAGCTGCTATCGGGTCTCATTAAAACAGACCAGATTATGTGTGGAATTGTTGGGTACATCGGCGACAAAAATGTCTATCCGATCCTTATCTCCGGATTACAGCGTTTGGAATATCGTGGCTACGACTCGGCCGGTATCGCAATTTTCAATGGAGACCTGAATGTTTACAAATGCAAGGGGCGTGTCAGCGATCTTGAAAACCATGTAGCCGACAAAGATACAGGCGGGCACGTTGGCATCGGGCATACCCGCTGGGCAACACACGGCGAACCAAACGACCGCAATGCGCATCCTCATACATCCATGAACGGCAATTTTGTGTTGGTCCACAACGGGATTATCGAGAATTACGCCGAGCTCAAAACAACTCTTCAGAAGAAAGGATTTACCTTCCAGTCGGATACAGACACTGAAGTCTTGGTGAACCTGATTGAATATTTTTACCAGTCAGGGGAAGAAATGGATGCTGAAACAGCAGTTCGGCTGGCCTTATCGAAAGTTGTCGGCGCTTATGGGATCGTGGTTTTTTGTAAAAACGAGAAAAACCGGCTCATTGCCGCCCGCAAAGGGAGTCCGTTGGTTATTGGCCTGGGACGTGGCGAGTACTTTATTGCTTCTGACGCCAGCCCGATTGTTGAATATACCGACAGCGTGATTTACCTGAACGATCTGGATGTTGCCATTATTAACAAAGATAGTCTGACCCTGAAAACCGTCGAGAACGCTCCGGTTCCGTTTAAGGTCACTAAAGTCGATATGAGCATTGGTGATCTGGAAAAGGGCGATTTCGATCATTTCATGCTAAAAGAAATTTTTGAGCAGCCAAAAACCATCGAAGATACCTTCCGGGGAAGGATCAAACCCGATCATTCGGATATTGTTTTGGGAGGGTTGCTCGATATATTCCCTAAAATCATGCAGGCTCGCCGTATTATTTTGATTGGTTGTGGCACGTCGTGGCATGCGGCCCTGGTTGGCGAATACATGATTGAAGAATATGCCCGTGTTCCGGTTGAGGTAGAATATGCCTCGGAATTCAGGTACCGGAACCCGATTCTGGATAAAAACGATGTAGTAATTGCCATCAGCCAAAGCGGTGAGACTGCCGACACACTGGCGGCGTTGCGCATGGCTAAAGAAAAAGGGGCTACCATTTTGGGTATTTGCAATGTTGTTGGATCGAGCATTGCCCGCGAAACCGATGCAGGCGTTTATACCCATGCCGGCGTTGAAATCGGGGTGGCATCGACCAAAGCGTTCACCGCCCAGGTAACAGTTTTGACCTTGTTTGCGTTGAAACTGGCTAAAGAAAAGGGTCAGATCGCCCCTGAATTGTACGGGTCACTCATTCATGAACTGGCTGAAGTCCCGGATAAACTGAAATCGATCTTAGTGATGCACCCGCACATAAAAGAAGTGGCGGCTAAATATAAAGATGCAATCAATGCGTTATATCTGGGGCGTGGTTATTTGTTCCCGGTTGCCCTGGAAGGCGCTTTAAAACTGAAGGAAATCTCGTACATGCACGCCGAAGGTTATGCCGCCGGCGAAATGAAACATGGCCCGATTGCCTTGGTCGACGATAATCTCCCCGTGGTTGTAGTAGCCGCTAAAGACAGTTATTACGAAAAAATTGTAAGTAACATTCAGGAAGTAAAGGCACGCCGTGGAAATATTATTGCAGTGGTTACCGAAGGAGACGATACGTTAAAAGCGATGGTAAACGATGTGTTTGAAATCCCGAAGTCGCACCCGTTTGTGACCCCGCTGCTGGCTGTCGTGCCCTTGCAGCTGTTCTCGTACTACATTGCGGTGATGCGCGGTTGCGACGTCGACCAACCCCGGAATCTGGCAAAATCAGTTACCGTGGAGTAGCAGAGACCGGCCCGGGCGCCGGTTTTTTTATTGGTTGGGGTTTAGATAATTTAACAGGGCCATTCCGGCATTGTTTTCAGGAATTCGTAAGTTTGTAGACATTAAATCAGAGCATGAAGAAGATAATTCCATCACTCATCATTGTATCGTTTTTGTACGTGGTTTTTTACACCTCGTGTGCCAACCAGGGGATGCCAACGGGTGGTCCCAAAGACACCATTCCCCCTGTTGTGGTAAAAACCTATCCGGCCTTGAGAGCAACAGGTTTTAAAGGCAAAGAAATTGACATAACCTTCGATGAGTACATTGTTTCGGATGAGATCAGCGAAAAGCTCGTGATTTCCCCCCCGATGAAGAAGAAACCGGAAATCAGAATGAAATCAAAAACACTCATGATCCAGTTTCCGGAGGGGTTGAAAGACACGACAACTTATTCGCTCGATTTTAAAAACTCGGTGGCTGATAACAATGAAAAGAACAAACTGAAAAACCTTCGTTTCCTGTTTAGTACAGGCCCGCGTTTAGATACGCTTCGGGTAGCCGGTTATGTGAGGAATGCGCTTTCGCTCGAACCGGTCGAAGGCGCTTTGGTTGCGCTATACCGCGACATGGATGAGCAGGTTTTTTACGACAGCATCCCGGATTATATTTCTAAAACCGATGACAAAGGTTTTTTCCTGATGGATAATATTGCAGCCGGGCGTTACCGGTTATATGCGCTTAGCGATGCCGACAATAGTTTGACCTACAATCAGGCTGCCGAAAAGATTGCTTTTGCTGATTCGGTCATTGTTCCTGCTGCCAAATTTGTTGAAAAGCAGGACACAATCACCCAGGGGCAGGATACCCTGGCAGTTTCGGGTGAAGTTCAGTTCTTCCCCGGACTTCAGTTTTTGAGAATGTTCGAGGAAGAGAACTATTCTCAGTTCCTCAATTCATCAATCCGCGATCTGGAAAACCGGATTTCATTAAATTTCGCCGAGTCGCTCACCGACTCCTTTAAAATCGGAATCTTAGACCATCCGGAGTTATCAGACAAATTATTCCTCGAATCGAACCTGAAGCGTGACACCATTGCCGTTTGGCTGACTGATACCCTGTTGAGCCGGAAAGATACCTTGCTGTTTCAAGTTAAGTACGAAGAACTGGACTCACTCAATAAAATGTATGTCCGGACTGATACACTGGAAATGATTTTCAAGCGTCCGAAGAAAGTAGTATCGAAACGCCGCAAAAAAGAAGAAGTTGAAATACCGCAGGTAACGCTACAATCGAACCTGCAATCATCCGGATTCGATTTGTACCGAAATATCGTGTTGGAATCGCCAGAACCATTGCAGTCGTTTGATACCACAATGGTCCATCTGTATTTTCATGAGGATACGATCAAAACCCTGGTTCATCCGGAGATTCTGCCCGATCCGGCTTCAATCCGGAAATACTTGATCAAATACCATTGGGAGTCTTTTTCGAATTATACCCTTGAGGTTGATTCGGCTGCTGCACGTAATATTTATGGCGACCCAAGCCGGCCGTTTTCCCAGAAATTCCAGACACAGAAGGAGAATTATTACGGACAGATCATTCTGAATATTGAAAACCTGAACGAGCCCGCTATTGTTCAGTTGCTTAAAAACGACAAGGACGAAACCATTCTTCAGAAGGCACAGATATTAGAGAGCGGGAAAATTGAATTTCCGTATCTCAAGCCCGACAAGTATAAAATCAGGTTGATTTTTGACGACAACCAAAATGGCATCTGGGATACCGGGTACCTGAAAAACAAAAAGCAACCGGAGCAGGTTATCTATTATCCGAAGATTATTAAAGTCCGTTCGCATTTCGAATTCAACGAAACCTGGAAACTGGACATGGATGCCCTGTTTAAAAAAGATTTGGTTGATGATGATCTGGAAAAAGAAAAAGCCCGAAAAAAACAGGCGGAGTTGAAAAATGGTAAAAAACCGACAGACGAACCGGAAAGTAAACCCCGGGAACAGCGCGATTTTTAACCGCGGGTGGGCGATCGTGCTGGTGCTTACTGCGCTGATACATCAGGTAGTTTATGCGCAAAAAGCGTCGTTGCCATTTAAACCAGGAGAATTTGCCCGTTACAATGCCTACTACAACTGGCATTTTATATGGGTAAACGGGGGAGAGGTCGATTTCACGTGTGATTCGGTCGGTTACCACAACCACCCGGCTTATCACATTAAAGCCGTTGGACGGACATTTAAAGCGTATGACCTGCTTTTTCAGGTCCGGGGCACATTCGAGGCGTACGCGGCGCTACATCCATTCCGGCCATTGTATTTTCGCAGGGTTGTGAACCACGGGAAAAGTCATTCTGAGCATCGGTACCGGATGGATTACAGCAAGAAAAAGATATATTGCTATATCGACCCTTCCGACCGGAAGCCGTTCCGGGATACCTTGCTTTTGAAAGACAATACCTTTGACTTGCTTTCGACTGCGTATAACTTCCGGACATTTGATTTCAACACGCTGAAGGTTGGGCAAAAGGTGCCTTACCGCATGCTGATTGATAATGAAATCCCGGACTTATATTTCCATTATTGGGGAAAAGAAAATATCACAACCCGCAGTGGCAGGACCTTTCGGTGTCACAAAGTTTCAGTATATTTACTAAAAGGGGATTTTTTTAACGAAGGGGAGTATATGAAAGTCTGGTTTACCGACGATGCGAACCATGTCCCGGTTCAGGTTGAAACCGAAATCCTGGTTGGCTCGGTAAAAGCACAACTTCTGGAAGTCCGGTCGTTAAAATACCCGCTCAGTTCCGAAATCAGGAGGTAGCAACTTCGGATGTAGGTGTACCGAATGTATAATAAATTCACCATTAAAAATAAAGGGCATCTCTAAAAACCCAATGTTAATATATTTGTTTAATTGTTAATATTTTAAGCATGGGATATATGGTTAGATTGCCTATTTTACAGTACAAAAAAGAGCAACAATGAAGAATATCAATATGCTAGGCCTAT
>JAJUGZ010000006.1 GCA_029265715.1 Bacteroidota bacterium | reverse complement strand
CAAATAGGCCTAGCATATTGATATTCTTCATTGTTGCTCTTTTTTGTACTGTAAAATAGGCAATCTAACCATATATCCCATGCTTAAAATATTAACAATTAAACAAATATATTAACATTGGGTTTTTAGAGATGCCCATATATAAATAAGCATATAAAAAATGCACCACAATTATTGAGACTTCTGCCTTACTCCCGACATATAAATAATTGCAAGAGTTTTAAACCGGCTAAAAACATTTTCAACCGAAAATGGTTTTAGTAACAAGTTAATAAAAAGTAAAACCTTAACTGATATTGCTTGATAAAATACACATGGATCAAGATCAAATACTCTTCAAACAAAATAGACATAAACGACAAGGCTCAGACCAACCGGACTGGCTATTTTCCGGCAATTGCGGAGAATACAAATTCCATCTGATAATTAAAATCAAATTTTAAACCGATGAAATAGCCATAAGAGCCGAAGCTCATGCCAACCGAAAATGTACAAATGGCTATTCCATACCGGTGCTAATTTGATTGAAAAGCAAGAGCTGTTACGAAAATTATACGAACCAATATTGAAAATTTATACGGATGAAAATCAAGAAAATTCTTATTGCTAATCGTGGTGAAATTGCAATTCGCATAATGAGAACATGTCGAGAAATGGGCATTTGTTCTGTTGCTGTTTTTTCAGAAGCAGATCGGACTGCCATGCATGTCAGGTATGCCGAAGAAGCTTATTATATCGGGAAATCTCCTTCGTCCGAAAGTTATCTTAATGGAGACAAAATTATTGAGGTAGCTTTGAGATGCGGAGCCGACGCAATTCATCCCGGATATGGATTTCTGTCAGAGAATGCCTCATTTGCCAAGAAGTGTACGGATAGTGGAATCATTTTTATCGGGCCCTCTCCCGAAGTCATCATCCGGATGGGCGATAAAATTGAGGCTCGAAAAACCATGATTGCAGCAGGAGTCCCGGTTGTTCCAGGAACCACGGAACATATCAAATCAGAAAAAGAAGCAATCGAAGTTATTCGGTCGATAGGTCTGCCGGTTATGGTAAAAGCGGCTGCTGGAGGAGGCGGGAAAGGGATGAGACTGGTACATCGAGAAGAAGATATCATTCCCTCCGTAAGGGCTGCCCGTTCTGAAGCATTGGCTTCGTTTGGCGATGACGCTGTGTATATTGAAAAGTACATCACTTCGCCCCATCACATCGAATTTCAAATCTTGGGCGACCAGCATGGCAATACGGTTCATCTGTTTGAACGTGAGTGTTCCGTTCAGCGTCGGCATCAAAAGATGATCGAAGAAACACCTTCTCCACTCATGACTCCTGAATTGCGTGCTACGATGGGGAAATATGCGGTAGAAGCAGCCAAGGCTGTAGCTTATTCCGGCGCAGGCACAATTGAATTTTTGGTTGACGACAACCATAATTTTTATTTTCTGGAAATGAATACCCGCCTTCAGGTTGAACATCCTATAACCGAACGTGTTACCGGAATCGACCTGGTCAAACAGCAAATTAAAATTGCTGAAGGAGAAAAGCTGCCATTCAAACAAGAAGATTTGAAGCAATCGGGGCATGCTATCGAATGTCGCGTTTATGCTGAAGATCCGGACAACAATTTTATGCCAAACCCCGGAAAAATTTTCAATATAACTCAACCTCTGGGGTTAGGAGTTCGGACTGATGGCTATGTATACGAAGGATATGAAATCCCGATTTATTATGATTCCATGATTGCCAAGCTGATTGTTTGGGCCGAAAACCGGGACGAAGCAATTGCCCGTATGCGGCGTGCATTGTATGAATATAAAATTACGGGGGTAAAAACCTCAATCAAATTTCTGGAGAAAATCATGGAAACTGAGGATTTTAAAACCGGAATATATGACACAAACTTTATCGAAAAAAACAAAGATTTTTTAACCGAAAAGAGTTTGTGTGACGGAGAATGTCTGGATATGGTCATGATCGCTGCCTATGTAGAATATCTCGACCAGTTAAACAGGGCTCAAACATCCAAACAGCTGTATCCGGCACAAAATCGCTGGAAAAAATATACCTATCAAAAAAACTTTGAACGTTTATAAAACCTAAAAGCATGTCGATAGAAATAAAAATTGGCGACAGGATTGCCAACATAGAGATTATCAGGCAATTTGAAAACCTGCTGGAGATAAAAGTTGATGAAAAAGTTTATCAAGTGGATTTGATGCACAACGACGAAGGCATATTTTCAATTTTAGAGAATGGCCGTTCGTATAACATCGAACTGGTTCCCAAGGATAAGCCTAAAAATTACACCGCATATACCTTTTACAACACCTACGATGTAGAGATTATCGATGCCGAAGCCCGTTACAAAAGGAACAGAGGAGGTGGCAATTTGCATACGGCAGAAAATACAATATCGTCGCCCATGCCTGGGAAAGTCGTTAAAATACCTGTTAACGAGGGCGATATTGTAGCGAAAGGCGATACGCTTATAACTATTTCGGCTATGAAAATGGAAAGCGAGTACAAATCTCCCAAAGACGGGATTATTTCGAAAATACTTGTCAGTGAAGGTGAAACAATCGATACCAATCAACTTTTAATCGAAATCGAATAAAAAACAGAACGAATGGACTTAAAGGCAAAATTCACACAATTTGAACAGATAAACCTTGAAGCTGAATTGGGCGGAGGAGTTGAAAAAATAGAAAAGTTACACCACGCCGGAAGAAAAACAGCCCGCGAACGCATCAACCAACTGCTTGATCGGGGAACATTTAATGAAATCGATAAACTGGTAACGCACCGCGCTACCGATTTTGGTATTGACAAAACGAAAATTCCTGGTGACGGTGTTGTTACTGGCTATGGTAAAATACACGGGCGGCTGGTTTACGTTTTTGCCCAAGACTTTACGGTATTTGGTGGCACATTAAGCCGCTCCAATGCGGATAAGATTGTCAAAATCCAGGAGATGGCTGTTAAAATGGGAGCCCCGGTAATTGGGTTGAACGATTCGGGCGGCGCCCGTATTCAGGAAGGAGTTCAGAGCCTGGCCGGTTATGCCGATATTTTCTTTCAGAATGTCCTTTCTTCCGGAGTAGTTCCTCAAATTAGTGCCATACTTGGGCCTTGCGCAGGGGGAGCAGTCTACTCTCCTGCCCTTACCGACTTTATTTTTATGGTCGACAAATCGAGCCATATGTTTGTCACCGGCCCGGAAGTTATTAAAACGGTTACCCACGAAGACGTTACAAAAGAAGAACTTGGAGGTGCCGTTACACACAGCACAAAAAGTGGTGTTGCCCATTTTACAGGAGCAAACGAAGAACAGACCTTAATGATGGTGCGCGAATTGTTGAGCTTCATTCCATCGAATAACATGGAAGACGCCCCCGCACAGGTTTGTACCGACCCGGTTAATCGAATAGATACCTCCCTGAATGAGGTTGTACCAGTTGATCCCAATAAACCGTACGACATGAAAGAAATTATTCACCGGATCATCGACGATGAACATTTCCTTGAGGTTCAGGAACAATATGCCAAAAATATCATTATCGGGTTTGCCCGTATGGGAGGGAAATCTGTCGGAATTGTTGCCAATCAACCAGCCCATTTGGCAGGAGTGCTTGATATCAACTCGTCCATAAAAGCAGCCCGCTTCGTTCGATTTTGCGATGCATTCAATATCCCGCTGGTCACCTTGGTCGATGTTCCGGGTTTTTTACCGGGAACGAATCAGGAATTTGGTGGAATTATCAAGCACGGGGCCAAGCTGCTGTATGCCTTCGCCGAAGCAACAGTCCCGAAAATTACCCTTATAACTCGCAAAGCTTACGGAGGTGCTTATGATGTAATGTCGAGCAAGCACATCGGTGCCGATGTGAATTATGCTTTCCCTACAGCCGAAATTGCCGTAATGGGGCCTGAAGGTGCAATCAATATATTACACCGGAATAAATTATCGGATGAAGAAAAAGCCCAAGCGGTTCAGGATTACCGCGATGCATTTGCCAATCCATACAAAGCGGCCTCGTTGGGTTATGTTGATGAAATAATTCTGCCACAGAATTCCAGGGCAAAAATTATCCAGGCCTTGGAAATGACACAAAATAAGCGCAAATCAAATTTACCCCGAAAACATGGAAATATTCCGTTGTAAAACATTTCGAGGTATCTGTCTGTTATACTGTCAACAACCGACAAACCAGTTTGATATGAACACGTTAAAATCGAATACAATCCATTTCGTCCTAATAGCAGGTATTCTGATTGTGGGTATTTTTATGGCCTTTCATCATAAAACGGAATTTATTTTTACAGGCTTTTTCCTGATTGTTCTGGGCATTGTTTACCTGCTTATTGTTGCCTGGGTAAACCGGGACCAGCTTCATCCCCATGGGCATTCCACCAGTTTAACCAGGGAACGAATCAAGAGGCATTCGGCAAGACGCTAATCATAATAGATCAAGAGGTTGTGTCAAAAGTCAATCTATCCGCTGGCGAATTGAATATTTGAAAGGAGTACAAATCGAATAAACATGAGCCATGAAGATACCCAAACAAGCGTAAGTTTTAATGCGACCAAAACGTCGTCGGACGAAATCGAAGCGGCGATAACCAACGTTGAGTTACTACATGCCATTGTCAAAAATCAGCACAAAAAACTATGAGGCACTGCCGGCATGCTGCAAATAGAATTGGATGGAAAAGAAATAGCCAATCTCATTAAAAAGGTCCCCGGAGTATCTGTTAGATTCCGGGGACTTTTATTCTATCTTGAAATAAATTCCATTTACTCGTTAACCCCTTCGATTAAAGCCGATTCTCCAGAATCAATTTAATTTCAGCGGGCCCGATTTTGGTCTCTCCCACCGTATATCCGCGTTTTTCGAAGCGATCTGCAATTTTAGCAATTGTTTCTGCTGGCACGTTATAATCGGGCAAACGAGTCGGGATCCCGACTGATTCAAAGAAATCAACGGTTGCCTGAATCGTTTCATCAATCCGCTTGTCGTCAGAGCCGTCAGTGATTCCAAATACCTGAGCGCCCAATTGCAAAATTTTGTCTTTTTTCTCCTGACGGCGAACCTGCATCACGCCTGGAAGTACGATGGCCAGCGTGCGACCGTGATCAATGCCGTGGTAAGCCGTCAGTTCGTGGCCAATCATGTGCGTGGCCCAGTCTTGCGGAACACCAACGCCAATCAAACCATTCAACGCCATGGTAGCGCTCCACATAAAATTGGCCGCTGCATCATAATCCGCGCGGTTTGCCAGCACTTTGGGCCCTTCTTCGACCAAGGTTTTCATGATGCTTTCGGCAAAACGGTCCTGAATGGGCGAATTAACAGGGAAAGTCAGGTACTGCTCAATCACATGCACAAACGCATCGACAATGCCGTTGGCAACCTGTTTTTCAGGAAGCGAAAAAATAACTTCCGGATCGAGAACCGAAAACTGCGGCATAACCAACGGAGAACCAAACGATAGTTTTTCCTGATACTCGGCACGCGTAACGACCGAATTCCCGTTCATTTCAGAACCGGTAGCTGGCAAAGTCAATACCGCACCAATGGGCATAGCCTTAGTTACCGGGGCTTTCTTTGCGCAAATATCCCACGGGTCGTTCCCGTCAAAATAAACGGCAGCTGCAATAAATTTGGTTCCATCGATCACCGAACCTCCGCCAACAGCCAGCAAATACGTAATGTTTTCTTTTTTAACCAGTTCGACGGCTTTCATCAGGGTTTCGTAATGCGGATTGGGTTCAATACCACCAAATTCAATTACATCAAATCCGGCAATAGCCGCTTTTACCTGATCGTAAACGCCATTCTTAAAAATGCTTCCGCCACCATAAGTCATCAGCACTTTTTCGCCCTGTGGAATTTGAGAACCAACTTTTGCTATTTCGCCTTTCCCGAAAATAATTTTTACCGGGTTATAGAATTCAAAATTGTACATATCTGTTTTTTTTAGTGTGAAATTTCAAGTTTAAAATTATTCAAAAAGAAGATTATCGCCTGAATCAATTTGTTAACAAATCCAAAGACGTATTTTTGTAGCCAACTATTTTTCAACAAAAGCATGGAAACCCAGGAAACAAAAGAAACCCGACTTGAAACAATTTACCGGAATTATACCGACGAACAACTGCGCGAAGTTTTGATTAAACGCAAAAACTACCGTCCGGAGGCTGTCGAATTAGCCGTAAAATTAGCCATCGAGCGAGGGCTGATTCATTCAGAACAAGATCTGATTGCCCCGGAATTTCAGGACCATTCGAAACGAACATTTACCTTGTTCCCGGATATTCAGAACGAACAGAGCCGTAAACGGACTCACGATAGCGCCTTTCGTGTATTATTTATCGCAGGCGTTGTTCCGCTGGCCTTCGGGGCTATCCGTTTTGCCGAAGGGAACCTGCCGCTGACAATTTTAAGCGTTGTGGCCGGTTTGGTTTGGGAAGGTCTTCTGTTTGCGCTTCTGAAGATGAAAAAAACATTTTGGGTTTTTCTGCTCCAGCTGTGGCTTACGATCGTATTGATCGGTGCAGTGGCCCAGATCGGACAAACCAATCAAATCACGTTTACCGATGCGTTCATCACCGGGGTATTTTACCTGATGGCAACCTATTTGCTGTTCTTTATCCGGAAACTGATAAAAAACAAGTAATAGCAAAAACAGTTGACCCTATTTTCAAATCGCTCCCGTTTCACTTGTTTTACCTGTGAATTTCGGCCATTCATCGAAAAAAAGGCCTGAAAAAAACTGCACTGTCGTAATTTTGAAATCAAATTAAACCATTCAATTTGCAGATCTTCATGACAGTACATTTTTTACGAGTCGCCGGATTAACGTTTGCTCTTGGGATCTTATTGGGGAAACTGGTGGCCTCGCCAGTGGCCGAAGTGCCGGCAACACCCGATGAGACGATGACAAAAACGTATACCATTGCCGATTTCAAGCGAATCTACCTGGAAGGAAGTTTTAAGGTAATCCTTCAGCAAGGAACCCAGTCGGGCTTAAAAATTACAACCGACGAAGATAACTTTGAGTACATCGACGTTGATAGCAATCCGGGCTCTCTAAACCTGAAAATCACTAAAAAACATTTCGATTTTGACAAAATAGTATTGCACATCACGTTCAAAGATTTGGAGAAATTAGTTATCGAAGGCGGCATGAAACTAGAAACAGTTGGCTACGTTAACCTGAACGATTTCTATATGCACGTTGAAGGTGGCGCCAGCGTGAAAATGAACCTGAAAGCTAATAATCTGACCGTCATTGGCGAAGGCGGCACCACTTTCGAACTGGATGGAGTTGCCAATTCGCTAAACGCTTCTGTTTCAGGAGCCGGAAATTTAGACGCCGAAGATCTCAAAGTCAGGGAGGCAAAAGTAAAAATTGAAGGTTTTGGGGCAGCAAGTGTTTTCCCGACCGAATACCTCGACGCCATTATTTCGGGTGTAGGCAAAATAAAATATCATGGTTCTCCTCAAATCCGTAAAGAAATATCCGGGATCGGGATCGTCTCGGGCGACTAATGCGAAAAAAGAAAGTTCAGTTTTAGTTTAGTAATAAGGTTTGGTTGAAGCCGGGGTCATATCAGTTTGACCCTGGCTTTTGTATAACTTTCAGAGATGTTCTTTTAATTGCTCGATTACAGACCTTCAATAAACTTCTCACCGAGATGGATTTGAGCTTGCGAACCCGGATCCACCAAAATCTACGCCGTGAAATCTGCGAAACAAATAGTCATTTTTCGTCCTAAGTCTGTCTTTTATGGCTATTTCACTATCAAAGACCCTGAACCCCAGATTTTATGAATTTGAATATATTTGCACTGCTGAAAAATGTGCCATGAAGAAAAAGAGTTTATTTCTTATCGTATCAAGCCTGGTGATATCGGTTTTGACAGAAGCAAAACCACTTAACCTCGACAGTCACGAACTTTTGTCGCCTCCGCCGCGCATCATCCGTACGTGCTGTTCGTTTGGGTCAGACCTGAGCATGTTGGCAATTCCGTTTATAAAAATTACCGAAATAACCAGCCTGGAAGAACTTGGCGCACACAGGTACCTGGGACAACCTGGCGAAGGGAACGGCATCATTTATACCCGCCGTGGCGGATTTATCGACATCGGCCATCTGCGCGATCAGGCCGACTGGACGGCTTACCTTTATTCGGTTTTACTGAATCAGCAGGAAAACGGTTGTATCAATCTGGACCTGGGGCGCGAAGGAGGCGAAAAGCATTTGCATATTTCGCTAAACGGAAACTTGTCGAACGACGACCTGCTCCGTCTGGCCGGACGGATTGCTTACGATCTTTCGGTTTGGCACGAAATTGCCACTTGGTTTCGGGTATCGTACATTCCCATGATCCCGGAACGGTATTCCAGTTTCTCTGTCGAAGACGGGTACTCCAATTTGCTGGGCGTAACCTTGGGAATTGAAGCACTCAAAAGCGATTTGCCTTACGAAAAAGCAATGGACCAGCTCATAAAAACCAAACTCGACGAACTGAAAGTTGTGAAAACAGAAGAAGAAACTTACAACGCGATGGAAGCTGTTCAGGGATCTTGGTGGACCCGAGAAAAAGCCCTTCCCAGTGGTAAAATCCTGAAGGTAAGGCAAACAAAGCTGTATTCAACGGTCGAACCCATGCTGGTGCCCGGATGGTCCACTCCGGAAGAAAAAGCCGAAGAACTATATGTCCCGGAATTAACCCAAGCCGGAGAACCTTTGACCAGTTTCTATGAACTGGAAATAAAACTGGGACACAAATTCCCTTACCGGCAGTTATTTCACGACGAGCACAACCGCATCATCACACAAGAAAACTTTGATACCCTGATTAATCGGGTAACCCAGGAATGCGAACTTTTGGAACTGAGGTCGAATAAAGAACCGCGCTCCATCATTCATGAAGCCCGCAAAGAATTACGTGGGAAAAAGGGAACTGGCGGAAAATCATAAACTCATTTATTTTCCTTTCCGCCAACGCGACCATTTGGAAACCGATGAATACACCCCTTTATTGACAAATTTCACTTCGCCAATCGAATAAAACGCATTGGGATTTGAGGCTTTTATCAGCTCAATTAATTGTGGTAACTCCGACCGGTTAACAATCGAATAGATTACAGCAACCTGTTCGATGGCTCCATTCGCTTCCAGATAAGTTATGCCAAAACCATGTTTTTTCAAGTTGTTAATCAATTCACTGGCGTCTCTGCTGGTAATAATTTGAATTTGCATGATCCCCATTGCCAGCTTCTCTTCGAGCCACAACCCGACATAATTGCCGGTTGCAAATCCGGCTCCGTAAGCCACGTAACATACCCAGTTATCTAAGTTTTGTACGATCTTGCTCATGGCCAGCAACCAGATAATCACCTCAAAAAAACCTAAAACCGGAGCAAATATCTTATGCCCTTTCGACACCATGACAATGCGGATCGTTCCGACTGTAACGTCGCAAATCCGGGCAAAAAATATCATAAGCGGAATGACGGCATACGTAAACCAACCACTATTATAAAATTCATTTAACGTCATAATCTTCCTGAAAAAGCAACACTTATTTTAGTCCCTGTCTGAAATTAAAAACAGTTGACGGGTTGACCTGTTCGTTGTTACGGAATTTTTTTAGCAAGCGTTTCAATGTATTTACTGAGATCTGTTCGCCGGAAAAATCAAGTAAAAACTTCCGGTAACCCAGTTTCTCTAATTGTTGACGATACTGAAACAAACATACCGGCATCGCTGGCGTTACAACTGTAAGTCCATCTTTTCGTTTCACAGCATATTTTTTATTGTTTTCGTCAATCAGCCAGCTGGTTGTAACCTTTTTGGGAACAGGCATTCTCGAATAAAACAACTCCGGATAAAAATACATCGGGATAATCCCGTTCCGGTTACTCATAGCTTGCAGGTTTTCCAGCTCGTTTTCAAGCGGGTAAGTAAAATCCGAAATTCCTTCATCTGCCAACATCCGGGCGGTAGCATCATTCAAAACATAAACCCGTTCATTGGTACCAAACCGGCTCCCTGCCGGCAATATCAGACGCTGAGAGAGGTGGCTAAGCGAAAAATCAGATAGGCCGTTTGCAACTGCTTTTTGAGCCAGTTCCTGATAAAAAAACAACTTCCCTTCCGGAATAAATCCTGGAAATTCAATCCTGATTTTGGCTTTATTATCCTGAAAAACTGATGCCGAAAAATCTATCTCCTGCCAGGCAGACCGTGAGAACGACAAGATAACCACATCAAAATCTTCGAAACGGATTTTTCCGAACCACTCGGGACTATCAATTCGGGCCAGCAACATACTTGCCGGATCAGGTTTCACTTGCAATTCTTTTTGAACCAAGGCCCAATCAGGCTTGCGGAGCCGGGGTGCCTGGACTTGTTGCACATTTCCCAGGCGCGAAGGAAAACTCTGCTGGTTTAATCGGACCAGCAGCACATCGTCGCCGACCGAAATACCTTTGGCCCCCGTTTTCAACAAATATTCGCATCCTGCTGCCTTTCGGACATTTTCAATCGTTACATAAACAGGCTCTGTTGCAGATAAATTTCTGATACGAAGCCGATATCCGTCTTTTAGTTCAAGAAAACTGTTAAAGCGGATTTCATTTTTTCCGACTGCCTTAATTTGACCAATCCGGATCCCGGTTGAAGGATCTGTTGTTATGGCATCGTGAACTTCTCGACCCAAAAAATAGGAAGTTTTTTCGCGTCCCATATCCAATTCAAGCATTCGGGCTGCTTCTTCCATTTTATCTGGCCGATCCAATGCCAAGCGATAAGCCCGACAAACCTGGCTAACATAGTCGGCCGATTTCATCCGTCCTTCTATTTTCAAGGAATCGATGCCTAATTGAGCCAATTCTGCCAGATTTTTTAACTGCTGATTATCTTTCAGGCTGAACAAATATGCCTCATTTTCTGCATTGTGATAAATCCGGCGGCACGATTGCTTACACAATCCGCGATTGGCTCCCTGTCCGCCCAAATAACTGCTAAACAGGCACATTCCGGAAAAAGAATAACACAAGGCGCCATGCACAAACACTTCAAGTTCGGCTTTGCTTTTGTGCCTGATTTCAGCGAGTTCAGTCATGGTAAGTTCCCGGGCCAGCACCGTACGGGAAATTCCTTTTTGAGTTCCAAAGTTAACCCCGACCGAATTGTGGTTCCCCATCTGGGTGCTGGCATGAACCCGTAGTTTCGGGAAATACCTTTTGATCAGGTAATATACGCCCCAATCCTGAATGATTACTGCATCAACGCGGATGGCATCCAAAAAAGCAAGGGTATCCAGAAGTTTTTTAAGTTCTTGATTCTTAATTAAAATATTCAGTGTAACATACACTTTTACGCCCTTTTCGTGTGTCCGTTTAATAATTAATTGAAGCTGCTCCGGAGTAAAATTGCTGGCACGACCGCGGGCATTGAAACTTTGAAGGCCTAAAAATAAAGCATCAGCCCCACCATTCAATGCGGCATAAAACGATTCTGAATTACCAACCGGAACGAGTATTTCGGGCTTTTTCAAAATGATCGGGATTAATATTTCAGGTGCAAAAATAACAAAATCCTCAGAGCAAGCCTGTTTAACAAATCAGCAAATAAAGATTGCAAGTCTGGATTATTTTTACAAAATCTAAATTACAGCATTAGCCCAAAATTGCTATCCAGAGATTACAATTGTGTTGTTTTTGCATTTAAATTTGTAGGGTAAAATTCCGAATGGTGGATAATTTGGTAAACATACATAATACACTTCAGGAAAACCTGCGAAAATCGTTGCACAGGGAGCTTTTTAATGAAATAAACTGGGCTGATAGGCTTATTGGTATTAAAGGCTTCCGGGGGGTTGGAAAAACTACTTTCCTGCTTGATTTGGTCAGGGAAATGTACCCGAACGACAAAACCTGTTTGTATGTAAACCTGAACAACTTCTACTTCACCAAGCGAAAAATCTATTCTTTTACCGACGAGTTTTACAAAACAGGGGGCAAAGTCCTGATTTTAGACCAGATCCACAAATACCCGGAATGGTCGTCTGAATTGCGTGCGTGTTATGACGATTTTCCGGAGTTAAAAATTGTGTTTTCGTGTTCCCCCGTTTTGCGGGTAATCGAAGGGAATGACGACCTGAAAGATATTGCCAAAATCTATCATCTCGAAGGCCTGTCGTTCAGGGAATATCTAAACTACCAGGCAAACCTGAATTTCAGGCGGTATTCGCTGGAAGATATTTTGACGAACCACGTAACGATAGCCCAGGAAATTACCCAGGAAATTAAGCCGCTGGCCTATTTCAACGAATACCTGAAAACTGGTTATTATCCGTATTTTCTCGGAAATAAAGGGTATTACGGCGAAACACTTCTTAAACACATCAATCTTGCATTAGAGATTGACATAACGTATCTTAACCAAATAGAACTGAAGTACTTGCCAAAATTAAGAAAACTACTTCAGATCATCTCGAGCCAAGTCCCGTTTACACCGAATGTCAGTAAAATTAGCGCAGATGTCCAGACTTCGCGGGCAACGATTATGAATTACCTTCGGTATCTGAAAAACGCTCGATTGATCAACATGCTTTTTTCTAATGGCGATGAGGATCAAATAAAAAAACCCGAACTAGTATTCTTGCAAAATACCAACCTGATTTATGCATTAGACCCTACCAACGTGAATAACCGCAACTTGCGGATGACATACTTTTACAATCAGGTTGGATACCAACATCAGCTAAAAAATTCAGAGAAAGCCGATTTTTTTGTTGATCACCAATATCATTTTTCAGTTGGAGGGAAATATACCGTTCCGGTTGATCCGGAAAGTTATGCCGGAGCCGATATGATTGAAATTGGAGAAGGGAACATTATTCCCCTGTGGCTCTTTGGGTTCTTGTATTAGTCAGGAAAACGTACAAAACGAATTATAAATAAGAGAAATAACGATAGAACTAAAAAACGAAAAAATGGCAAAAGAAAAAAAGTTTATTACATGTGACGGTAATTATGCAGCAGCGCATATGAGTTACATGTTTAGCGAAGTGGCCTGTATCTACCCGATTACACCCTCTTCGACGATGGCCGAATATGTTGATGAGTGGGCTGCAAACGGGAAAACCAACCTGTTTGGGCGTCCGGTCCGTTTGGCCGAAATGCAGAGTGAGGGCGGAGCCGCTGGCGCTGTTCACGGAGCGCTTCAATCAGGAGCCCTAACTTCAACGTACACAGCTTCTCAGGGATTGTTGCTGATGATCCCCAACATGTATAAAATTGCAGGTGAATTATTGCCAACGGTATTCCACGTAAGCGCCCGGGCTCTGGCTGGTCACGCACTTTCGATCTTTGGGGACCACAGCGACGTTTACGCTGCCCGCCAGACTGGTTTTGCCATGTTGGCAGCCGGCTCGGTACAAGAAGAAATGGATTTGGCCGGTGTTTCTCACCTGGCTACTTTAAAGTCACGCGTTCCGTTCCTTTCGTTCTTCGACGGATTCCGTACCTCACACGAAATCCAGAAGATTGAGATGTTGACCAAAGAAGACATGCTCCCACTGGTTGACATGGACCTGATCCAGGCCTTCCGAGACCGCGCCCTGAATCCGGAACACCCGGTTACCCGTGGTACGGCCCAGAACCCGGATATTTTCTTCCAGGCAAAAGAAGCTTCGAATTCTTACTACGAAGCCGTTCCGGATATCGTAGAAGAATACATGCAGAAAATTTCTAAAATCACCGGACGAGAATATCATCCATTCACCTATTACGGCGCTCCGGATGCAGAAAACATCATTATCGCAATGGGTTCGGTTACCGAGACCATTCGCGAAACAATTGATTATTTATCGACACAGGGCAAAAAAGTAGGGTTGTTGGCCGTTCACCTGTTCCGCCCGTTCTCTGCTAAATATTTCCTGAACGCATTACCCAAAACCGTTAAACGGATCGCTGTTCTCGACCGCAGCAAAGAACCCGGGGCAACTGGCGAACCATTGTACCTGGATGTTAAAGAAGTATTTTACGGAAAAGAAAATGCCCCGCTAATTGTTGGCGGACGCTATGGGTTGGGGTCAAAAGATACAACCCCTGCTCAAATCCTTTCAGTTTACGAGAACCTGGAAATGAACGAGCCTAAAAACGGGTTCACAATCGGTATTGTTGACGATGTAACGTTCAAATCATTACCGATGAAGGCTGAAATCAATATCACTCCGGAAGGAACTTATCAAGCTAAATTCTATGGTTTGGGTTCAGACGGTACGGTAGGCGCCAACAAAAACTCGATCAAAATTATTGGTGAAGCTACCAATAAATATTGCCAGGCTTATTTTGCTTACGATTCAAAAAAATCAGGCGGTTTCACTTCGTCGCACCTTCGTTTTGGCGACAAACCGATTCGTTCAACTTACCTGGTAACAACTCCTGACTTTGTTGCCTGTCACGTTCCTGCTTATATCAATATGTACGACGTATTGAAAGGCTTGAAAAAAGGCGGTTCGTTCCTGCTGAACTCAATCTGGGATGAAGAAGAAACAAAGAAACGCCTGCCCGATCACATGAAAAAATATCTGGCAGAAAACGAAATCAACTTCTACATCATCAACGGGACAAAACTGGGTGAAGAAATTGGGTTGGGCAACCGTACCAATACCATCATGCAGTCGGCTTTCTTCAAAATTACCAACGTAATTCCTTACGAAACAGCCGTTGCTGAAATGAAAAAAGCCATCATTAAATCGTATGGCAAAAAAGGCGAGAAAATTATCAACATGAACAATGCGGCAGTCGACGCCGGCGGCCAGAACGTAGTAAAAGTCACTGTTCCTGCTGAATGGAAAAATATCGTCCTGACAGATACTCCTGCAGACGAAGATCGCCCGGAATACATCAGCAAATTCGTTGACGTGATCAACGCCCAGAAAGGCGACGACCTGCCAGTTAGCACATTCACAGGCGCCGAAGACGGAACGTTCGAAGCTGGTACTTCTGCTTACGAAAAACGTGGCATCGCCATCAATGTTCCCGAATGGCAGGCTGATAATTGTATCCAGTGTAACCAGTGTGCTTATGTTTGTCCTCATGCCGCAATTCGCCCGTTCCTGATCAACGAAGAAGAAATGGCCAAATTGCCCGAAGGTACACAAACCCGCGTTGCTACGCCGACCAAACAATTCCCTGGACTTCAGTTCCGTATCCAGGTCAGCGTGCTCGACTGTACTGGTTGTGGCAATTGCGCCGATGTTTGTCCGGCTAAAACCAAAGCGCTTGAAATGAAACCATTGGGTTCTCAGGAAGCTGAAATTGCCCGCTGGAAACACATGGACAAGAACGTTAGCTACAAAGAAAAAGTAGTTGAAAAGAACAAATCGGTTAAAAATTCTCAGTTTGCCCAACCTCTGTTCGAGTTCTCCGGAGCTTGTGCTGGTTGTGGTGAAACACCTTATATCAAACTAATTTCTCAGCTTTACGGCGAACGGATGATGGTTGCCAATGCCACAGGTTGCTCTTCCATTTACGGTGGATCAGCTCCATCAACCCCTTATTGCAAACACAAAGAAAGCGGCAAAGGGATTGCATGGGCCAACTCCCTGTTCGAAGATAACGCTGAATACGGCTTTGGTATGGCCGAAGGTGTTGCAGCTCAGCGCGACCGTATCGAATCGATCATGAAAGCTGCGATTGAAGCAGGCGTTTCTGAAGCTGAAAAAGCAGCATTTGAAGCTTGGATCGCCGCCAAATTCGATGGAGAAAAATCAGAAGAAGTATCAGCCAACGTGCTTAAAGTACTTGCCGGAAACGATGCGCAGTATGCAAAAGACATTGTTGCGCTGAAACAATACTTAGTTAAAAAATCAGTCTGGGTATTCGGCGGCGATGGCTGGGCTTACGATATCGGCTACGGCGGTCTCGATCATGTACTGGCTTCCGGGCAGGATATAAACGTATTGGTGATGGATACCGAAGTTTATTCAAACACCGGAGGACAGGCTTCCAAATCAACTCCAGTTGGTGCTGTGGCTAAATTTGCTGCAGCCGGGAAACGTGTCCGCAAAAAAGACCTTGGCGCCATGGCGATGTCTTATGGATATGTTTATGTTGCCCAAGTGGCGATGGGTGCCAATCAGGCTCAGTACCTGAAAGCAATTCGCGAAGCTGAAGCTTATCCGGGCCCGTCGCTGATCATTGCTTATGCTCCCTGTATTAACCACGGATTGAAAGCATCGATGGGACGCTCTCAGGAAGAAGAAAAACGCGCGGTTGAATGTGGTTACTGGAGTTTGTACCGCTACAACCCGCTGTTGGAGGAAGAAGGCAAAAACCCGTTTGTCCTCGATTCAAACGAGCCGGATTGGAGCAAATTCCAAGAATTCCTAAACGGCGAAGTACGTTATACCTCTCTGAAAAAGGCTTTTCCTGAAACAGCTGACCAATTGTTTGTTGCAGCCGAAGAAAATGCCAAATGGCGTTTGGCATCATACAAACGGATGGCAGCTATGGATTATTCAAAAGCTGAATAATACAAAAACCAAACTGATATATTGTCTTGCAAGGAGGGTGTCTCAAAAGTCCGAGACACCCTCTTTTTATTGCCTACCCGAAAAGTTTTTCGAATATTCAATTCTCAGGAGCTTAAAAAAACATTTGAGACGGCCTCTTTTTATAATTACTTCCCATCACTGACCGGGTTTCAGCCACTTCATAGAAAAACAAGTTAACAGATCATCTGTTATTTTTTTGTATTCGGCGTTATTATATAAATAGCTGGTACAAATAGACTTCAAAAATTTCAGCTAAGATGACAAACAACGAATCAATAGCAAGGCCCACCATTTTTAAGTGAATTACATTTGTAAACAACTCTAAAAAAGCTCATTCTTTTCACTATAGTGATCCAATAATAGCTTAATATACTGAATTTTATCTTATTTGCATTTGTAAATAAAGCAAAAAAATAAAAAAGGTGGTTTGCCACATGGAAAATCACCTTTTTCGTTGTACTAAATTTATTGTTTTGATTCAATTCATCCTCGGAGCATAAAACTCTTCTAGCCCCATATCAATTATCTCGTCAACTTCTCCAAGTACTTTCGACTTAGACTTGAACTTGAATGCCCGATCATTCTCGTGCTTTTTTAGCAGAATCTCCCTCAGAAGATACATTGCTTTAATCATTTTCTTTAATCTGTCTTGTTCCATGGCTAATTGTTTTTATCAAATTTAAAAAGCTACTTAACCAAACGCAAGACCCTGATTTTATCTATTTGTTAATAATGTGTAAAAAAGAATCAAATATTAATATCCCTTTTGATATAAGCGCTGTAGTCTTTTAACAACGGTTCGTATTCTTGATGAAAAAGTTCTGATGATATCAAAAAATCAGCAGATGAACGATTGATCGCTGTCGGAATATTATAAAGTGTTGAGATCCGCAGAAGCGCTTTAACATCCACATCGTGCGGTTGAGGTTGCATTGGGTCCCAAAAGAAAATTAGCACATCAACCTTTCCTTCACAGATCATAGCTCCTAATTGCTGATCGCCACCCAAAGGGCCAGATTTTAATTTTAAAACGTCGGGCGGAATAATATCATTCTCCTGACAAATCTCATTAACCTTTTCTTCAACCAGCTTCCCGGTAGTTCCAGTACAAATCAGACTGTGAGGGGCTAATTCTTTCCAGTTCCACGAAACCCATTCGATCATATCTTTTTTACGGTTGTCGTGTGCGACCAAGGCAATAACTTTTTTCTTTTTCATCATTTTAGTTGTGTTTATATCCTTCTGTCATTAAATATTTTACATGACTTAACTAAATTGTATGTGCCAATTAAATTTAAACACACAAGTTGCCAAATCTATATTACAAAGATAACCGTTTTAAAGCAGCAGAAGTTTCCCATAACATTAAGAAATAAAAAAGGCACGACTAATTTGACGAATCAGTCATGCCTTGTATACCTTATTGCGTGATCTTACTTGAAGTTTTTCTTTAAATCATTAACCCACTGTTCTATTCTATGAGAAGATAAACGGGCTTGATTTTCCTGATCAAGAATCAGTCCGCAAAATTTATTGCCAACCAAAGCTTTGGATGATTCAAAAACATAACCGTCAGTTGAGGTGGCTCCAATAATTATTGCGCCTCTCGACGACAGCAATTCACACATAATCCCGGCAGCATCTCCAAAGTTTTCCGGATAACCAACCTGATCTCCCATGCCCCAAACGGCCACTTTCTTTCCGGTTAAGTCCAAATCTTCCAATGCCGGCACAAATTCATCCCAATAGTTTGGCAGTTCGCCATCGAACCAGGTTGGAACACCTAAGATCAGTTTATTGTAGGATAAAAACTGCTCTTCGTTAACGGTGTCGGCATCGATTTTATCAATCTGATAATCATTTCCAAAGGCTTCAATTATTTTTTCAGCTGCTTTGGCCGTTTTGGTTGATCTGAAGCTATAAAATATTCCTATTTTGCTCATGATAATGTTTTTAATACGATAAAACTTGTTTGGCTGCCTGGTATATTTTCTCTGTATTTGGTAGAATGATCCGCTCGAATGAACGATGAAATCCCACCGGTGTAAATGTTGAACCAACCCTTTTTACCGGAGAATCCAGATATTCAAAAGCTTCTTCCATAATCATCGAAGCAATTTCAGCCCCAAATCCGGAATGAACTTTATCTTCATGGACAACCATTACTTTCCCGACTTTTTTGACGCTGTTGAGTATCGTTTCCTTATCAAGCGGTACCAACGACCGGATATCCACGACTTCGACGCTATATCCTTCCGATGCCAGTTTTTCGGCAGCTTCCAAACACATGTGTGTGGTGTTTCCGTATGTGATCATGGAAAGATCTGTTCCTTCCCGACGAATCCTGGCTTTTCCAAAAGGTACCTCAAAATCATCAGGAATTACAGTGGCAGCTTTCGGATCATTATAAAGAGCTTTGGGTTCCATAAACATAGTCATGCCACGCGAACGCATTGCTGTACGCAATAATCCGGCAGCATCGTCGGCAAATGAAGGATAAACAATCCGAACTCCCGGAATGGTAGTCAATGCTCCCTCTATGGTCTGCGAATGGTATAATCCGCCACCAATATATCCGCCCGACGCAAGCCGGATGGTCACATTGGGGGTAAATTTCCCATTTGAACGCCAGTAGTCATGGCTCGAATCAACATACTGCTCCATCGCGGGCCAGAAATAATCTGCAAATTCGGCCCCTTCGACCACAATCCGGATTTTTTCATCAAAACGCGACATTCCGTTTGCCGTACCAACAATGAAATCTTCAGCGATTGGGGCATTAAAAACCCGTTTTGGCCCGAATTCCTGCTGCATTCCTTTCGAAACGTTGAAGACTCCTCCTTTATCTTTATTGGCCATGTCTTGTCCCCATATGAACGTATCCGGATTATGTCTGAATTCCGCTTTCAGCGTTTCATTGAGGGCCGTAATGAGCTTCTTCTTTTCTCCCTCTTGGTTATGGGTACCATTGGGGTATTTTATGCTCACATAGGGCTCCGGAAGCACAAATTGATCATAGGTGTTCGGATCGGGATCCGGAGCTTTTAAAGCTTTTTTATGGGCTTCTTTAAGCTCGGCAGCTGATTCTGCCTCGAGTACCGCCAATTCTTCGGCAGTGAACCGGTTGTAACGTAAAAGCATCCGCTTGAACTTTTCCAGCGGATCGTATTCTTTAACATACTCACGCTCGGCTTCCGAACGGTATAATTCGTGCCTATCTGAATTTGAATGAGAATGAATGCGAACGCAGTTGGCCTGTACGATAACCGGCATTCCGGTTGCAAGGGCATGACGCTTGGCTTCAGTCATCGCGTTCATTGAATCAAAAACATCTTTCCCATTGCAATGTATGACTCTCAAATTCTTGAATCCGACAAAGTTATTGGTAACCTTTCGGTTCGCTGTCTGATCTTTTTTGGGAACAGAAATCCCATAGCCATTATCCTGAACTGCAAAAATGACTGGTAGTTTTTCGCGCGAAGCCCCATTGATAGCTTCATAAACATAGCCTTCGGATAGCGACGATTCACCCTGAACGCTTATCGCAACGGCCTTTTTGTCGTAGTATTTAATAGCACGTGCTACTCCTACTGCATGAAGTGTGTGGTTCCCGGTTAATGAAGACACATTGTGGATATTCCAGGCCGGTTTGGCAAAATGGTTTGACATATGGCGTCCGCCACTCGTTGGATCAGTCGCCTTTGAAATACCATTCAGAATAATTTCTTCGGCTGTCATTCCGCAGGAAAGTGCAGTCAGAAGATCTCGGTAGTATAGAAAAATATGATCAACCTTTTTTTCGAAGATTTGTCCGATGGCCAGCTGAATTCCATCATGTCCGGCATACGGGGCATGATAAGACCAGCCAATGGCTTGTTTCAGATAATTCGGGGCTTTGTCATCGATGGCACGCCCCAACGTCATCAACCGGTACCATTTCGTAAGGGTTTCTTTGGGGGTTGTCTTTACAGAATAGACTTTTGGATATTCATTCATATTTATATGGTTGTTTTTCAATCAGTTAAATTTCTCGATCAACATCAAAACTTTCTAAAATATCAGCTATTCGCCGCAAAAATGCACCACCATACGCACCATCAATGATGCGGTGGTCGTACGAGAGGGATAAAAACATTTTGTGTCGTACCACAATGGCATCGCCGGTTGGCGTTTCCATTACTGCTGGTTTCTTTTCAATGCTTCCGGTCGCGAGAATGGCAACTTGTGGCTGATTGATAATTGGGGTGCCGATAATGTTCCGGAACGAACCAAAATTGGTAATTGTAAAGGTTCCTCCCTGAAAATCTTCAGGCGTTAATTTGTTTTTACGGGCTCCTTCAGCCAACTGGTTGAGCGATTTGGTCAAGCCGACCAGGTTTTTCTGCTCAGCATTCCGAATAACCGGAACAACCAGGTTCCCATCAGGTTTGGCCACGGCAATGCCAATATTTACATCCTTTTTCATGATAATCCGGGTTTCGTCGACCGATGAATTTACCAAAGGATATTCGGTAAGCGCTTTGGCAACTGCTTCTGTAAATACGGGCATGAATGTTATTTTCTCTCCATATTTTTCGTTAAACTGATCTTTAACCCGATTACGCCACAAGACCAGATTGGTCACATCGGCTTCAACAACTGAGGTTACATGCGGGCTAACTTGCTTTGACATAACCATATGCTCAGCAATAAGTTTCCTGACCCGATCCATTTCGATTATTTGGTCGTTAGCTCCAATTGAAACTGAAACCTTGGGCGCTGCATGTGGCACGGAAAGGGATTTCGATTCAGAAACATCTGAAGAAACCGAGGTTGCCGGCGCAACGGGAATAGTTGCTTTGCCCCGATTTTCTATGTATTTCAATACGTCAGCTTTCTGTACACGACCTCCGGCCCCCGACCCACTGATTGTTTCAAGTTCTGAAATACTTATGTTTTCAGATTTAGCAATCGATTTAACTAACGGAGAATAAAAACGGGTTGGTTTAATGTTTTCTTCATTTCCAGAACTTTCCGGACTGCGTTCTTCTATCTTCCCTGTATCTGTTGATTTTTCAGGTTTTATGGCTTCAGTCGAATCACTCTCCTCTCCATCCAGATTGATAACCGCGACAGTAACGCCAACCGGAACAACATCGCCTTCCTTGAAAAAAATTTTTGCAATGATCCCATCGACCGGCGAAGGTATTTCTGAATCAACTTTATCCGTTGCAACCTCAAACAAGGCGCCATCTTCTTCAATTTTATCTCCCTCTTTTACGAACCATTTGGTAATTGTAGCCTCCTGGACGCTTTCGCCTAATTTAGGCATAAGTATTTTAAATTCTGACATTTTTATTTATTTAACATTTCGAGATCTTAAAATTTCACCATATCTAACAAGAGATAAAATGAAATGTTCAAGCAGGGCTCGTGCAAAAACAATATATTCAGAAGTAAATACTTCATGCAGCTTTCGTATCTGGCGGGATAAAATAAAAACGACCGGATTTTTGGTCCGGTCGCTACAAATCAACAGATTATATTTTTCAATTGAGGTTATATAAAGAGAACAAATCTTGTCGCGGCCAGGCATCTACTTTATTCTCGATTCTTCTCATAAAAGCGTCAATTTCGACTGGGAACCGTGAGCCTTTCCAGTTACTTGCATTAAAAATAATAACCCAGGAAGTACCATCGGCCTGCCTTTTGATCATCGCTGAAGTTCCGGCCATACTCCCGGTACGAATCCAATCTCCATTTTTTGTGATGGTTTTCCAGCCCAGCGGACCCCTGAATTTTGTATCGTCAACCATCTGATTGATTAAATGTTGTGGCAGTATATCTTTTACATTACTCCAACCATCGATAAGGACAACCAGCTTAGCCAGTTCAATTGAAGATGCGATCCATCCACCGGCAGGTCCAAGCAGCTCGATTGGGTTACCGCCATACGGTTTTGCGGCCATTTCTTCCGGATTTTCAAACGAAGGAATGGCCTCCCCGTTTGGCTGGTCATAATATTTTACCTCATTTAATCGCCTGTCCTCCAGACTACTTCGTCCAATATACATATCCAGAATACCATGAGGGATCAATATCTCATTCCGGATGTAATCTTCATACTTTTTCCCGGAAACAGCTTCGATAACCGAGCCTAAGAACATATACCCCATATTTGAATACGAAGTTCGGGTTCCGGGAGTAAAATGTAAACGCCTGCTACTTATGAACTTATAATATGTTTGAATAGTTGCCGGAGGTGTATCTCCAACCAGTTCAGCAACTTTTAACGAGTTAAACGCAGGATCTCCATAAGCTTGGGACCAACCTCCGGAATGGGTAAGCAAATGACGAACAGTTACCTGATAAAGCCTTTTGTCGCGGACATTGGAGAAGAGTGTGTCTTTCAGAATGCCGCTTGGCCCGAAGACCTTTGATTCGAGCGATAGTTTGCCATCTTCGACAAGTTTCATAATACCAACAGCAGTAATCAGCTTCGAAACACTGGCAATGCGAAATAAATTGCCCGGAGAAACCGGCTGTTCATTTTCTTTGTCTCCCAAGCCAAAACCGTGGGCATAAACTAATTTCCCATTTTTAACAACAGCCATCGACATTCCTGCCATGTTCCACTGTCTGATCAGATTTTCGGCTTGGCTCTTGATAAAACCGGAATATTTGAATTCTGAGTTTTCGTTGCTGACCCTAAAATTTAGCCCTTTCATGTTCAATTCACGAAAAGAGTTGGCATACTCGCCCAACGAAAATCTTGGAGTAACCTGGAAAACAATCAAAAAAGCAGTAAGTACGATACAAGCAAGCCATTTCATCACTCAGGTCTATTTACATTTGTAAACCACCAATTAATTCACTGATTGAGCCAATTTTATGCTTTTCCATATACGAGCTAATGCCATCAATGACCTGAACCGGGATAGTTGGGTCTTTAAAAATGGCCGTTCCGATTTGTACGGCAGATGCCCCGGCTAAAATAAACTCAATCGCATCGGTAGCATTCATAATACCCCCCATTCCGATGACTGGAATCTTCACCGCATTATAAACCTGCCAAACCATTCTTAATGCGATTGGTTTGACAGCCGGGCCAGACAAGCCACCGGTTACAGTTGATAAAACAGGACGGCGTTTTTCGGCATCAATTGCCATTCCCAACAATGTATTGATTAAAGAGACACTGTCGGCTCCCTGTCCTTCAACTGCTTTCGCGATTTCGGCAATACTGGTAACATTGGGCGAAAGTTTTACGATCAGTGTCTTATTATATACCTTTCGAACAGCTTTCACTACAGCTTCCGCCGAAGGACAGCTAACCCCGAAGGCCATGCCTCCTTCTTTCACATTTGGACAACTGATATTCAATTCAATTGCCGGAATTTTATCCAGTTCATTGATTTGTTCGGTAACAGCAATGTACTCGTCAATGGTTGAACCATTAACATTTACAATGATGTTTGTATCTATATCTTTTATTCGGGGATATATATTGTTGACAAAGTTTTTAACCCCTTTATTTTGTAATCCAACAGCATTTAGCATTCCGGAGGGAGTTTCGGCCATGCGGGGATATGGATTACCTTCCCGATGATTTAATGTTGTCCCTTTTACAACAATGCCTCCCAGTCGCGACAAATCTATAAAATCAGATAATTCTTCTCCAAAACCACATGTTCCGGAGGCTGTCAGTACTGGATTTTTAAATTCAACATTGTGAATTTTTATTCCTAAATCTACCATTTTAAGTCGTTTACATTAAAAACTGGTCCTTCAGTGCATACACATTTGTGTCCTTCGTTGGTGTCTTCCACACAACATAAGCAAACACCAAACCCGCAGGCCATCATGTTTTCAAGCGAAACTTCGCAGATGATGTTTGCTTTTTTTGCGGAAGCAGCAATGGCCTTCATCATAGGATTGGGGCCACAGGTATAGATTCGGGTAAATTTACTGAGCTGCTCCTTAAAAACCGGATGATCGATAACAAATCCTCTTTCTCCCTTCGAACCATCTTCTGTAGTATAGTAAAAATGACCAAACTTCAGATAATCATCAACATTAATATGATCATTAATTGTCTTTGCTCCGAGTAAAACATGCACATTATCAGCAGGCAAACCACACATTTTTGCCAGGAATAACATGGGAGCCACACCACTTCCACCGCCAATTAAGAGCACTCTGTCGCCGGGATCCGGAAATGTAAACGATTTGCCTAAGGGAAAAACAACGCTGATTTTCTGTCCAGGCGTAATTTCAGTCAACTTTTTTGAACCCCTCCCTAATATTTTGACTAATAAGGAAATTGTCTGATTTTGGTAATCAACATCCAATACAGAAAAGGGCCGGCGTAAAAATATTTCCCGGGCTGATTTAATTTCGACGTTGACAAATTGACCAGGCAGTATCCCGGATAAATGGACCGGAGACTTTAGTTTTAATAAAAAATTGTCATTATTTAATTGCTGGTTTTCAAGCAGCAATAAATCTTGAACCGTCTTATTCATTCCTTTTGTGTTTGACGGCAAAGATAACCGAAAAACTTATTTTGAAGGGTTGTAAACATCAAAAGTTTGATCGGAATAAAAAACGATAACCCGCTCAATTTTTTTTGTTTTACTATCCTCTTCTGCATTCACAAATCCCGATTTGCCTGTATGTAAATGCTCTGCAGACTTTTGTTCAACCTTTTCTTCCACCGTTACCGGTTCAGTTACTTTAACCGGATTTTCTTTAATTGTAATTGTCTCATTAGCTATGGAGGAAATGGGTAATTCGGTAAAAAGATCTGGTTCTGATTTTGACTCTTTAGCCAGGTTATCTTCTTCAAACATGGGGCCTTCGCCTAATATGAGCCATTTCGCACTCAGAGTAGGATAAAAATGTAACAGTTTTTCGATAAACTGAAACGAAGGCTTATTTCTTCCGTTAATGACATGAGAAACATTCGAACGCTGAACTCCGATCGAATCCGCCAATTCAGAAGGTGATATCTGTTTAGCGTTAAGCAATTCTTTAATGCGATCATTCATTTTACATTCGTGTTTATTTAAAACACAAATGTAATCAATAAAAATGTAAAACAAAACATCCTCTCAATTTACAAATAAATACAATGCAATATTGAGGACGAAATTTTTTTGTGTACGAGCAGTATTATATATTAGACATTTGCATTAAATAAATTACTCAATTATCTGGATTTAAGCATATTAAGTAAGCAATAACATTATTAATGGCCGATACAGCCTTCACATCATCTCGCCAGTTCATCTTAAACTGAATATAAAACCAGATAAAATACTGGTAATAAATACTTTATTTGATAAAAATATTATTTAAATATTGTCGAAACATATGTGACTACACATTTTTAAAAACTTTTTAAACTTATATTTTAAATATATACTCATGCATTTTACCCTTGACGTACTCTTATATTTGTTAACTTATCTAAAAAGTGTGATTTACTTTTGTGTTTTATTGTGCGGTATACATTTGTAATTTTTGTGTGCTAACACTGTATTTTTTTAAAATACTACTTCAACTTCGATATTCGCTCTTTTTTAGGGCAAGTCATCTGAAAACAAATTGGATCTCTTCGTTTAATATTAACTTCGGAAATAGTAGAACGGAATGTCGTTTTTGTCGATAGCTCCATTTTTCGTTTTTTATTCGCTTTCCTGTTATTTTATTCGTCCAACTTGTCGACCTGAATTAAATTTTAAATTCTCAGAAGCTTAAAACTTACCACAACACAATAGAATTAATTACAAATCAGACACATATTGACAAAAAAAAATTATCACGTTGTGCAGTCATTCTGGAAAAAAACGAGCTTTTTTAGTGATTTCATCCAGAATCAGCTAAATTCGATGAACAAATTAATCAGTTATACTAAAAAATGAGAGGAATTCCGGGTACAGCTTTTTTCGTCATTGTGGCATTTTTCTTATTTATGCATGTTGTCTCTTATTGGGGACTGCGAATGATCTTGAGAAAAATAGATAAGTCACTGCTTACAAAAATCAGCACGGCAATTTTCGGAGTATTCTCGGTTGGTGTACTCTCGGTATTGGTCTTCTCGTTTTCAAGTCCCGAAATTCTGAGAACAACCCAAAACTACTCCTACTTTTACGTTGTCATCTCGCTTATCTTTTTAGATATGGTCCCGATAACAATTTTCGCTCTTTTTGTTCTGGGTTCTCTATTGTGCCGAATGTTCCGTAGAAGCAACTTATCTTATAAAATGATCGCCGGAGGCTTACTTTTATCATTCGGAATTTTTGTAATCATATTGTCGGGAATTTTCATTGGAAGAAAAACGATTCGGGTTGTTCCGGTAACAATTCAACTAAAGGATCTTCCGGAGCAAATGGACGGAATGACAATTGCTCAGATATCGGATATCCATCTGGGCAGTTACTCCGGTGATAAATCTGTAATAGAATCTACTGTACGGAAAATTCAGGAGATTAATCCGGATTTGTTTGTATTTACCGGCGATATTGTCAACAACTTTTGCCGTGAAATTACCGGTTATGAGAAGCTTTTATCTCAACTGAGCGGAAAGTATGGTAAGTTTGCAATTCTCGGAAATCATGATTACGGTGATTATTTTCAGTGGCCCGACAGCCTTCAAAAAATACAAAATCTTCACAATACCGAAATTAAACTAAGAGAGGCCGGTTTTAAATTACTACTCAATCAGTCGGTCAAAGTCGATGTGAAAGACACCTGTTTTTATCTTTTAGGAGTTGAAAATTGGGGGCATCCACCATTTCCTCAGTACGCCCGGTTAAGTGATGCAATAAACGGAGTCCCGGCTTCAGCATTTACCATTTTGCTGAGCCATGACCCGGCCTTCTGGGATGCAGAAATCGTTCCGTCAACCAATATTCCGCTTACGCTTTCCGGACACACACATGCAGCCCAATCCGGGATTATTTTAGGAGGTATAGAATTCAGTATCATGTATTTAATTCAAAAATATTGGGGTGGTTTGTATCAGAAAGGCAATCAATTTTTGTATGTCAACCGGGGCTTGGGAACTGTTGGTTTTGTTGGGCGGATTGATATGCGTCCGGAAATTACCCTGATCACGTTGAAACAACTTAGAACGCATTGAGATCAATTGCCAGCAGAAAATCGACTGAATGAGAATTGAATTGCGGCAGCCACGACGTGCGGATACCAAACTCAAACGGCGCAAAAAAGCGCAGTAAATGCATATCTGAAGTCAGTTCAAGGCCAACCGATCTGTAATTTCGATTAACAAAAGAGACAAGCTCGTTTTGAGAATTATATGCCGGTATCTGAGCATAACTGTAATCATAAAACAAGCTCGTTTTTATTCGTTTGATATAAAGGAATCGCCCCACCGAAAGATCCGGGTAGAGCAACGGAAATTTGTAATCGGCTCCGGCGGTGTAAAGGCGATGATTGGATAAACTCCCAAAACCACGAGGCATTCGCACAATATTGGAGAATGAATTACCACCGGACGAGTTTCGTTCCTGCCAGCCCTGATAAATCTTAAACCCATGATTGTCAAAAAATCCAGGGAGATAAATTACCGATTGGATGGCATAAATGTTTCCAAAATCAATCTTTCCCAAAGGCGAATGGCGATAACTCAGCTCAAAAACGGTTCCCCACTTCGGATACAAGTTCTGCAGCGACATCCGGAGCAAATTACTAAAGTATAACCGATAACTAATTGTTTGGTAATTACCCCTGAAGAAGGCATCAGGGGTTGATGTGTCGTGCCCAATCTGATGAAATTTATACTTGATTTCCGGCTGCAACAATCTTGAGTATTTCCCTTTAGAAAGGTTTAGCGGAAGCCGGATATTTAAATTCCAGTCTGTCTCATTCCAGGAAAAGCGCTTCAATGTGGTATCGCTCTTTATAACCTGTCCTGACTGATTTATCGTATTTCTGATTTGGTAATACTGCGAAGCATTTTTACCATGAGTTACATCGCCGGAAATGACCGGGAACCAACCAGAATAACTATAATTCAACACAATTTTCCCTGTTTCTGATTCCGTGTCATAATAATAGCCCACTGAGCCGCTTGCAGTTCCTAATTTATTCAGTGATAAGACCGACATGCCGGGTTTTATTTCATATGTATCGACATCGATATAAGCTGGCGCCCAACTATGAACATTCAGTGAATGAGCAAATTTTGAATATCGGGTACTGGCATATTTCAACGAATCTTTTTCGTCAAAATCCGGAATCCCTTTTTCCTGAGCTGAAAGGTGATCGGCCAGCGGAAAAGGTTTCGAGCCCCAATCAAAACGTTGCGATAACAGATCTTTGACTAGAATTTCTCCCAATGCATACCCGTTTGCAGAATAATTGCTGATTAAAACGTGTTGACCATCAGGCGATACTGTCGGATAATCAAGACCAAACGGGACTTTTGCTTCGAGCGTAATCTTTTTGTCAGAAAGTCTGATGGCATACAAATTATCAGTGCCGTTGAAACTTCCTGCAAACCATATTTTTCCTGACGAATAGGTTGGATTTTTTATATCCGTAAAGGTTGGTGCCGATATTTTTTCGAAAGCCATCTCACCTATCCTATTTACTGCCAAATATTTACCATTGGAAGATAACCCAACAAAGCAGATCGAGTCGCCCCGGTTATTCCAGTCCGGAGTTAGAAAATAGTCATTATCCGGAGATGAAATGCGTGAAACCCAACGAGCGTCGGGTAATGAATAGACCGATATTGAATAATTATTTTCCTGGTCCACTTCAACCGCAGCAAAGCGGGTCCCGTCGGGCGAAAGCACAGGGCTAAACAGCTTGTTTTTAAAATGATATTCACTTTTTTTTCGCGTTGAAATATCATAGATGATAACAATTGATTTGTCAGCATGTTTCCAGCGAATATCAGGCTGATTCTCAGACCAGATAAGTTTATTTTTTTGAATGGCGAATGATTCCTCGAAAATACTCCCTGGCGTGTAAATTATTTCGTCGGGTTTATTTTTCTGAACTTTCACAATGCGGGGAATGTCGTTCATCGAAGTCCGATAAGCAACTACAACCGAATCGTTTAAATAGCCCGGATACAAATAGCTGGTGTATTTTCCGGAAGGCGAAGAATGCGAAACAATGGGCGAATATTGATTATTCTTTATTTCATCCTGCCATTCGGCTTTTAGTTCTGCAAATATGTTTTTATATAAATCATTCTTATTCAGTCCAGTATATTCTTTTAGTGCCCGATCAAAGGTCGTTATGCCCCAAGGTCGGCAAGCTACACGGTCAAGTACATTTGTCCATACTTCAGCGCCATATTTTTCGCGGGTTTTGCCAACCATCAGATAGCCCAGATGATAGTGATTGGGAACATAATCCTTGTACGATCCCAGGTAAGCTTTATCGTATGAATAAGCTCGTTGTTGAACAACCTGAGCCCGGGTCTCCATTAAAAATGAAGGCTGACGGCCTCGCCCGGTTTGGCTCAATGCGGTTTCGGCAACCACGGCATCTCCTTCCAGGAACCAAAGCGGCAAATAGGCGCCAACGATAGCAGCAGTGGCTTGCTGCCCCAAGAGCAGTTTCAAAAAATCGGGCATGCTTTGCTCAATCTTGTTCATTTGCGCCCAGTGCCTGAATTCGTGGATTGCCAATTGCTGAAGCCATTCTTGCGGATAGACCTGCTGGTTTGGGGTTGTAAAAAGTTCAATTCGCCTAGGGGCCCAAGCCACCAATCCATTCGATGCTACGGTATGGGTATGTAACACAACCGACGCTTTTCGAGGAGAAATTCCCAAGGTTCCTGTGCCATAATAATAAACCTTTTCCAGCACGCTGGTTAACCGCTCAGCCTGTTTCTCAAATTCTTCAGGATAAATAACCTGGAAATGACCAGTATTTATTTGTTTCCATTTAATGGATGCAGGGTCTTCTCCGGTGCTGTAATATTGCCCTTTGCCTGACAATGAAATACAACAAAAACCTGCAAGGATCAGAACATTTCGCAAATTCATCAAATTCTCAAACTTTATCCGTTCATAAAGTTTTGAATGTAACCAAAAGTTGGATGAAAAAAAGAGAGGCATAAAAAAAGTCGCCAGAAAAATGTTTCTGACGACTCTTCAAATGATTTAGCGGTCTACTTGATTTACTTGGTATAGGGTTGGTTGTTTTTGTCAACCGGTAAAAAGACAGCTCAACCAACCACGCCCCTTACTCAACTTGATGTTTTTTTAAATTTTTTTACAGATTGCAGCCCATCCGCCGCCGGCAGCCATCGGAATTGTGATTTTGGTCAATCTATTAACCTTTTTTACAATCTTTTTGTAATCAACTGCTGCTTTGTCGGCATTTATCCCGTCCTGCATAATTTCCATTTCATATTCACCTTCGCCCAAAAATGACAGATCGATGTCGATTGAACGGGCGTCGAAATCGGTTATTGCCCCAATGTACCAATCCTGGTTGCTACGGCGTGCGGTCACGATGTAATCAGCAACTTTGGCGTCAATAACTTTTGTTTCGTCCCAGGTCGTTTTCATCTTACTAATGAATTCGGTACATTCTGGCTCGCGATAGTAATTTGACGGGTTATCGGCCAGCATTTGAAGCGGTGCATCAAATACCACGTACAAAGCCATCTGGTGACAACGGGTCCCCATGCTCATCGGATTCAGGAAACTTGACGAATAGTCTATTTTATTAGCATTGTGCATCGCGCCCGGAGTATAATCCATCGGGCCGGCCAACATCCGGGTAAAACAAAGTGTCACGTCGTGTTCCGGAGTAATCAGCGCGCTCCATTTGCAGTTTTCCAGACCTTTAACACCTTCGTAATTAATGACATTTGGATAGGCCCGTCGTAACCCGGCTGGTTTAAAAGCCCCATGGTAGTCAACCAGTAAATGGCGGTCGGCACAAGCTTTGGCTGTCCGCTCGTAAAAATTAACCATGTATTGGTTAGCCTGGGCCATAAAATCAACTTTTAACCCTTTGACCCCCCACTTTACAAACTGGTCTAAAATTTTATCCATGTCTTTATCAATCGGCCCCCAGAGTGACCACAGAATAAGATCGACATTTTTTGATTTTCCATACGCAACCAATTCTTCCATGTTGATGTCGGGGTTGGGCTCCATTACGTTTGTCGTACTTTTTGACCAACCTTCATCCAGAATGATGTATGGGATTCCGTACTTCGATGCAAAATCGATATAATATTTATAAGTCTGGGTGTTAATCCCTGATTTAAAATCAACGCCATAAATATTGTTGGCATTCCACCAATCCCAGGCAACCAAGCCAGGCTTGATCCACGATGTGTCTTCAATCTTACTTTCGCGCGACAACAAGAAGACCATCTGGTTTTCAACAAGTTGCGCATCGTTTTCGCTCATCATAAAAACGCGCCACGGATAGGTACGGGTTCCATCGGTAACGGCGATATAATCAGCCTCTTGAGTTACATGAATATCGCGGTCACCTCTTGGTTCCGATTTCAGGATGACCGGACTGTATTTACTTTTAAATGTTGCTTTTCCTGTAGCTTCAAGAAACAGGCAGGGATAATCAAACAAATCGGCCTCGGTGATACCAATTTTTACGTTCTTGTCGGCTTTTACCAGTGTGGGCAATGAGCAAAAACGACCGGCATCCAACGATGAAATTTTTTCATCCAGGTAGGTTCTCTCGTAATGAGAATATAGCGTTTCTTCTTCGGGGAAAAGTACCGAGAAGTCGCCGGCAAAATTCAGGTCAACCTGCTCGTTTTTAACAGTAACCTTTCCTTTTTTAGTTGTTTCGAAACGATAAGCAACCCCGTTGTTAAACACTCTGAACGTAACCGAATAGTCTTGTTTGAATTTAAGGTTAAGCTGGGTATAGGTATCGTCAATCATTCTTGACTTAACCGGGACTACCGTCGTTACTTTTTGTGAAACGTGGGTTGTTTTGGCCGTAATAACCTTGGGCTGGTTGCCCAGCACTTCGGTCCCCAAATCAAGGCTGATCTGGTTGCCGGCAAAAACAGGTTGCCCCGAGATGGTTGATGACCATTTAATCTCGTTTCCAACCGATACTGTTACCTGAATTCTTCCATCCGGAGAACTGATTGGATAATCTTTGGCAAATGCGCCAAGACTAAAAGCCAGAAAAATAGACAATAAGCTTTTCTTCATCATTTTTTTATTCGTTGATTGCAAGTTTAAAAATTACGATTTTTTGATAAACCGGAACAATTTAACCGAATGAGGTGGCAATTTAATGAATACTACGTTCTTTTCAGGCTTTAAATCTTTATGTTCCCACAAGTCCCTGATGGTATAATCTTTCAGTTCATAGGGGTCGGTCGACCAGTAATTATCATTGGCTTTCAGCAATACATTAAAGTCGACTTGGACTGTTTTTTCTTCGTCGCTGCGGTTGAGCAAACAAGCTGCTTTTTCATTTTTTACAAGCTTTTTAATCCAGATCTCATAATCGCCGTTATCTCGATAGCAATAGCCTTGTTTTCCCAGGGTATCCTGATCGAGTGCAATTACTTCGCTGTTGGTTAAAATTTCTTTCGTTTCAGGAGACATATTCCCCAGGTCGTTGCCAGCCATCAGCGGAGCAGCGAGCATGCACCACAGCGAAAAATGGGTACGATACTCTTCGGTTGTCATCCCGCCGTTCCCAACTTCCAACATATCAGGGTCATTCCAGTAGCCCGGGCCGGCATACCTGGCAAGGTCCTTTTGTTTCTCGAAGATATCGATCATGGCATCCCAGCGGTCAACAATATCGCCGGTTGTACGCCACAAATGCCCAACTTCTTTGGCCCACTCCCAAGGTTTGGCCGTTCCCCATTCGCATAAGCTGAAAACAATCGGGCGCCCGGCCGCATACAATGCGTCGCGCATGGTTGAATAAGAAGCCCTGGCATCCTGAGTTGTGGTATAGCACCAGTCGTATTTCAGATAATCGACACCCCAACGCGCATAAGTCCGGGCATCCTGATATTCATGGCCCCTTCCGCCCGGACGTCCGGCACAGGTTTTGCTTCCGGCACATGAATAAATACCGAATTTCAAACCTTTTGAATGAATGTAATCAGCCAGGTATTTGATTCCGTGTGGGAACCGTTCTTTGTCGACAACAATTTCGCCATTTTCGTCCCGATCAACCTGCCAGCAATCGTCGATTACAATGTATTCGTAACCGGCATCCTGCATACCACTGGACACCATTTCATCAGCCATCTGCATAATCAGCTTTTCGCTCACGTTGCAGCCAAATTTATTCCAGCTGTTCCAGCCCATGGGCGGAGTTTTTGCCAAATTTTCGAATTTCTGAGCCGAGGCTCCCCATACGGTAAATACCAACAGAAGTATCCAAATTTTTCGTTTCATAAGATTTTAAGTTGTGATTAAACAGTATTTCCACAAATAGAAATATGTTGCAAGTTCACAAATCCGAACAGATTGGATATGGACAAATCGCCGGGAAATATGGAGAAATGTTCAGCGTTGTTTGAAGAAAGAAACAGGTTAATTCATTACAAGTAAGGGGGAATAAAATCGTCGGCATCGTCTAAAACCGGGAATTTTTTCCTGAAATCGAACAATTCATGATAAGACAAGGAGGCAAATAACAATTCCTCACAATCGGAAACAGATTGTGCCAGGTATGTTCCTTTGGGGGTTACAACCTGTGAACCTCCTGAATAATATATTTGCAGCAGATCTGTCCCTGCCCGGTTGACCCCCGCTACATAGCACTGGTTCTCGATTGCTCGTGCTTTTAACAACGTGCTCCAGACATCCTGCCGCGAAGAGGGCCAGTTTGCTGAATAAATCAGCACGTCGTAATTATTTTTATTGCGGCTCCAAACCGGGAATCGTAAATCATAACAAATCAACGGACAAATACGCCAGCCTTCAAATTCGACAACAATTCGTTTATTACCAGCCTCATAATGAGCCGGTTCTTCTCCCATGGTAAATAAATGTCGTTTGTCGTAGTGCCGAATTTCGCCCGAAGGATGAACAAATACAAACCGATTATAGAATAAGTTATTTTCTCTTATAATCAGACTGCCACAAATCGCTGCATTCAGCCTCCCGGCTATTTTTTTCATCCATTTAAGAGTCGGGCCATCCATCGATTCGGCAACGTTCTCAGGAGCCATCGAAAAGCCGGTTGAGAACATTTCAGGCAAAATAAGTAACCGGGTTTCCTGCCGTATTCCTATCAGCAGATGCTCAATTCGGTCCCGATTTTGATCTGGCTCTTCCCAAACCGGATCAAATTGCAAAAGGGCGATATGGAGATCTGATGGAAAAGTCATTTATATGGTTGTCGTTATTGTATTTCGTGTAATTGTTGTCAAAACTACATATTGAGCAGAAATAATAATCAATCCAGATGGCGATTAATCTTCAGCGGTAAATTTATCGGGATATTTTCCGACCACCCCGCGTTCGCGATAGTAAGCTTTCATCCGGCGAATGTCGGCTTCGGCATCATCGGAGAGTTCCAGGGTTTCGAGCCAGCCAATTTCTTTACGCCCGAAATCAAAAAAACCGAGGTATACCGTTGCACCGGTCGCTTTGGCAATGGTATGAAAACCAGCCTTCCATTTTTTGTTTTTTTCACGGGTACCTTCCGGAGTAATAGCCAGATGCATTATTTCCCGGCTGTTCATCTCGTGGATAATCTGTTTTACCACGGATGCCCCTTTCGAGCGGTCGATCGGAATAGCGCCCATTTTTCTCAGGAAAAACCCGACCGGCCAAAAGAAAAACTCTTTCTTAATCACAATGTTGGCCACACCTCCAACCGAAGTATAATACAGGTACGAAATCACAAAGTCCCAGGCACTTGTATGCGGAACGCCAATAATGATGGCTTTTTTATGGGGCATAACACCATTCACTGCTTTCCAGCCCCATAGTCTCATCAGAAATTTACAAAACGATTGCCACATGTTTTATTTTATAATTTGTACGTTAATATGTTGAGCATGACAATATTTTTTGAGCAACCCAACAGCCATTGCCCCTGCATTTTCCAATTCTCCCTGCCCTCCAAAATCGATGATAATCATTAAGAAGCGATGGGTTTTCTCCGAAACCGAAGTTCGCTCCGAGTCGCTGGTGGGGGTTCCAAAGGCCCCCAGGTCGTCGCGGAAAACAGGTAGCCCGGCTATATTCAGCTCGCCACGGCCAATACCCTGATAAGGTTCATCTTTTGCGCCAATGCCCAGATGGATATTGCCAACTATTTGCTCTTCGTCGTAACCGCCAATTGAAAAGCCGCTTGTTACTGAAACCAAATTTAGTTGGTCGACCACATTGCTGATACGGTAAAGTCCCTTCCCGTTTGCAACCCGACGCAAAAGGGCTTCGGCCGACAAACGATACCGGGCCGGGTCTTTTCCACAGGCTTTGTAAGCCTTACGTGATGCCGAAATCGTTGGAATTTTACTGATATCTTCGATGTTTAGTTTTTCGGCCAATACAGTAAGCTGGCGGTCTATTTCGGCCCATAACTCCGGATTATCATCCGACCATTTAACATCAGATGAAATACAATACAGGCAAAGACCCGGGACCAGTTCTTTAATCACTGGCTCTATCGAAATTTGTTTCATAATTGTCATTCAAAACTTCAGACTGAAAAATAACCTGTAAGTTCACCCCATTCAGTTGTTCGTTTTCCCAACGAACAAAAATAAAAAATACGTTTTGTCTTATTCCCTTTCCGGCCCAAAATCAGGTTTGGTTTTTCAATCGACAACCATAATCACTTCTGTCTCAAAAAACTAAAAGGCCTTCCAAATTTTATAGAATTCGGGAGGCCTCTTTTTGAAAAACGCAAACCTGTAAGCCGGGTTCTGTATTTCGGACAAGCCGAAACCTTTATCATTTATCTGGCCGCGCCGTTACCGGCGCGATCATGCAGCCCACCCCTCACGACAACTCTGACGAGACCAGCGCGGGCAGCCCTGGTTCCCGGCGTACCGGAAAATCGTGATATATTTGGCCTTACAACCCATGAGCGGTACGGCTGGCTGTGTTGCCACAACCACCGGTGGGCTTTTACCCCGCCTTTTCACCCGTTCCCGGTTACGGCACGCGTAACCGGGTGGTTATTTTCTGTTACCTCACTGCAAGCTTTCGCCTGCCTTCCCGTTAGGAAGCATGGTGCCCTGTGTTGCCCGGACTTTCCTCTGCAGCCGGCCCTAAAAACCGGAATGCAGCGATAAAGCGGTTTGCTGCGCAAATGTACATTTTTTAACAACACGATAGCTGGTCGGTGCGAATAACACACAGGCAGCCATACCTTGAACAAAAAATATTATCGTAAGCAAAGTCTATTTTACATCAGGAACAGATCTTAACTCAGGAATTATTTAGCATCTTTGTTTCGAGCTTGTAACATATCATGAAAATAATAGTAGGGTTAATCTTGATGCTATTCATCGCCAACGGTTCGTTCGGACAATCGGCTGATAGTTTACTGAACGTCGCAAAAAACAGTCCTGACGACCAAAAGGCGATCGTGTATAATCAATTAGCGAAGCGATACAGGACTTCTGATTCGGCTAAAACTATTTTTTATGCGAAAAAAGCACTTTCGTGGGCTCAAAAGCATAATCAAGCCCGTGAAATCGGGCTTGCCTATTTTACCATGGGCGATGCGAATTATTACGCTTCGTCTTTTCAGGAAGGTAAAAAATACTACAAACTGGCAGAACCTTTTTTTATCGGGACCTGCGACACTGCTTATCTGATTGAAACTTACAACTCGCTGGGGCTGGTCGATTATTATCTGAACCAAAACCAGGAAGCCCTGATGTACTATTTTAAAGGGCTGGAATTGTGCCGTTCTGAGAAAACGCTGGAATCGAAAGCTGATTTTTATACCAACATTGCAATGGTGCACCGACTGATGGAAAACCACCAGGAAGCCATTAACTATTATTACAAGTCATATAAAATCAACAAACAAATTCACGACACAGCCAGCATCGCTGTTAATTTCAACAATATAGCATCAGCTTATCAATACTCCGGAAAGTTGGACTCTGCCAAATACTATTTCCGAAAATCGCTGAACCTGTTTCAAAAACAAGGGAACAGGGTACGCGAGTCAATTGCATTAAGCAATATTGCCGTTGTGTTTTTCCTGATGAACGACAGCCTGGATAAGGCGCTTGATTACCAGCAACAGGCAGCCTTAGTTTTTAACGAACTAAATGACAACCGGAACATTGCCTATGTAGAACAAAGCATCGGCTCCATTTACAGTAAAATGGGAAAGTACCCGGAAGCTATTGAACACCTGACCCAAAGTCTTGAGCTTACCAAACGATTCAATCTGGGATTTGAAATCTTAAAAATCAATTACGAAGCCTTATCCGAGGTTTATGAGAAAAAAGGCAACTTTCAGGAAGCGTTGAAATATTATAAGCTGTTCTCGATGGCTTCGGATAGTTTGCTGAACCAGGAAAAAATGAAGCAGATTACCAGCCTGGAAAAACAATACGAAACTGCCAGAAAAGAAGCCGAAATTCAGCAATTGCAATCAGAAAAGGAATTAGCAGAAGTTGAGATAAGAAAGAATAAGCTGATCAGACAACTGGGATTTGTTGTCATTATGCTGCTATTGGTGCTTGTTTTTTATATCTCAGTCAGGTACTTCGACCGTCAGAAGTCCAACCGACTGCTTATGGCCCAAAACCGTAAGATTGAAAAAAGCGAACGCGAATTGCAAAAACTAAATGCAGCTAAAAACAAATTTTTCTCCATCATTGCCCACGACCTGAAAAACCCGTTTCACACAGTTATGGGATATTCGTACCTGCTACACAACGAGTACGATGAGTTTACCGAAGAAGAACGCCGCAAGTATGCTGGCGATATTTATCTATCGGCAAACAACATTCTCAGGCTTCTACAAAACCTGTTGGACTGGGCCCGGTCGCAAACCGGACGGTTAACTTATAATCCACAGCCAGTTCGCCTCGAACGAATTTACGAAAACGCCATCAGCGTTTTAAGCCCGGTTGCTGAACAAAAGCAAATCAGCCTTTCCTGTCAAATTGACGAATCGTTGATTGTGTTTGCCGACCCGCTCATGATGGAAACAGTTTTTCGGAATTTGATCAATAACGCAATAAAATTTACCCATGAAGGAGGTTGGGTAAATATATCGGCAAGCTCTGCCGGCCCGATGGCCGAGATTTGCGTTGCAGATAACGGCACCGGCATTTCAAGCGAAGACCAGAAAAATATGTTCCGGATCGATTCAAAAGTTAAGCGACGGGGAACCTCCAACGAAGACGGTTCAGGACTTGGCCTTATTTTGTGCCAGGAATTTATCGAAAAACATGGAGGCAAAATCCGTGTTGAAAGTGAGCCCGGACAAGGGAGCCGCTTCTTTTTCACGGTTCCTCTCTCAACCAGGCATAAGCCCCAAAAAGTTGGCACCCCGACTGTCTGAAAACGAACTTCCGGAGAATATTCATTTTCAATGCCGGATAAAGTCGTAAATTTGACCTTCAATTATAGTAACCGATAAGTAAAATAGCCATACGATCTAACACTCATACAAATCTCGGGAAATGTACAAATGGTTATTCCATTATCGTTGAGATGTAATTTGAAATACTGTCGTATTTATGAAAATTGAGCGAAACAACATTAGCGAGTTATACAAATGAATACCCGAAAAGATATTGCCTTGGCCGAGTTTTCACGGCTACTCGACATCATGGATGAACTGCGCGAAAAGTGCCCCTGGGACCGGGAACAAACCTTGGAATCACTCCGAAAACTCACCATTGAAGAAACCTACGAACTGGCGGATGCGATTTTAAACAGCGATTTGGCCAACATCAAAAAAGAATTGGGCGACTTGATGCTTCACATCTCTTTTTATGCAAAAATTGGTTCAGAGAAAGAGGCGTTTGATATGGGCGATGTCCTGAAATCAATCAACGAAAAACTGATCTACCGGCACCCCCATGTGTTTGGAGAGGTGGATGTTGCCAATGCCCGCGAAGTGGAACAAAACTGGGAATCGCTAAAACTAAAAGAAAAAGGCGGAAATAAACGGGTTCTCGAAGGAGTTCCGGCAGCAATGCCTGCATTGGTCAAGGCAAACCGGATTCAGGAGAAAGCAAGCGGAGTGGGCTTCGACTGGGAACACCGCGAACAGGTTTGGGACAAAGTCCGTGAAGAAATTACCGAATTAAGCGCCGAAATTGACCTGGTTGATCCGGATAAAATTGAAGCCGAATTTGGCGATTTGTTTTTCGCGATGGTCAATGCCGCCCGGTTGTATGGTGTCGATCCGGAAACAGCGCTGGAACGGACGAACCTGAAATTTATCCGGAGGTTTAATTACCTGGAAAGCCAAACCTTGCAGAAAGGCCGCGACATGAAACAAATGACGCTGGCCGAAATGGATGAAATCTGGGATGAAGCCAAACGACTTGAAAGACAATCCGAAAACTCATCGTCATAAACTGTTTTGAATGAACCGAAATACCACAGTTCTTTTACTTACAGTTGCACTGTGGGGATTAAGTTTTCAGGTCCATGCTCAGATTGATTCGGTTCGGTTCAACAAATATTACCTGAAAAAATATTGGGTTGATACAAAAGGAATGATTACATCTCCGGCCCACTGGGATAACCGCGATTGGACCCGGTTTGGCATTTTCGTAGCCGGAACAGCTTCTTTAATTACGGTAGATGCCCCGGTTCAGAAGTTTTGGCAACATCATCAATACCACTGGGCCGACAACGTATCAACATACGGATTGGAACCATTCGGGGCAGCCTATTCGGGCGCAATCGTTCTCGGGTTTTTGGGACATGGATTAATATGCAATAAATCAAAAAGTTTCAGCACCGGGCTTCTTGCAACCGAAAGCTTTGTGCTGGCCAGTTTATTTGCGAGAATTCCCAAAATGGCTTTTGGACGGCTCCGTCCCGATGCCAATCCGAATGTTTCGCCAACCGACTGGCAAGGCCCATTCGAAGGAAGTAGCTTCCCATCGGGACACACCACTGCTATTTTCGCAGTGGCTTCTGTCATTGCCAATCAATATCGGGATACCCGATGGGCACCGGTCGTCTCATACTCGGTTGCATCACTGGCCGGAATCTCGCGCATGTACGACAATCGGCACTGGCTCAGCGATGTTGTTGGAGGTGCTGTGCTTGGCACAGTTATCGGAAATTATGTTTGCCCCCGAAAAGAAAGCAATAAAAATGGCACAGTGCTTGTTCCGTGGCAAAACGGACCGTTTCTGGGACTTCAGGTTACTTACATTTTTTGAACTAAATTTATCGCATTACAATCCCTTACACATGAAGCATCTGATCTACCCATTCATCCTGATCGCTCTTTTTCTGGCCGCATGTTCGTCAGGAGAAAAAGCCTTACAAAAAGGCAATTACAACGAAGCGATCCTTAAGGCCGTCAATCGGTTATCTTCCGATCCGGATAACCGGAAAGCCATTCAGGTTGTAAAAGAAGGCTATCCAATGGCCATTCAATACTATCAGGAAGAAATTGACCAAACACTCTCCGGAAACGATCGGTTTAAATGGGGGCATACTCTGGATATTATGCTGACGGTTAATCGGTTGTCGGATGAAGTTCGCAGGGTTCCTGCTGCCAGAAAATTAATTGCCAATCCGAAAACCTATACCAGCGAACTTACCAATGTAACCACCCGGGCTGCAGAAGAACGCTATAACGCCGGGATGGAAGCATTAAGCCAGAATACACGGGAAGCAGCCCGAAATGCATATAATCAATTTGTTCGTGCCAATAATTATATACCCGGGTTTCGCGATGTGAATGAAAAAATACAACAAGCTAAAGACCTGGCCACAATAAAAGTCATTGTTGAACCAATCCCTGTTGGCGCAAAAAAGTACGAATATTCGGCCGGGTTCTTTTATGACAACGTGTTTGCCATGTTAAACCAACGCTTTCCGAATGAAAGTTTTGTGAATTTCTATACTCCGGACGAAGCCGAACAAAGCGGATTGAAATATCCGGATATGATTTTACAGCTTAGTTTTTTTGATTTTTATATCGATCGCCCCGTTCACTTTGAAGAGGAACAAAAGCTGAGCAAGCAAGTTGAAGAAAAATATCAGGTAAAAATCGGGAAAGACTCGGTTGCAACCCGCACCCGGACTATTGAAAAGCGCGGTACAATTAAAATTGCCACAGACCAGGTTGCTTCTGGCGGAGTCATTGAAATAAGAATCACCGATTTTCAGTCTGATAAGCTGCTTTTAAACCAACGGATACCCGGCGAGTATGTATGGAAGAACCAATATGGCATATTTGTCGGAGACAAGGAAGTGCTTGAAAACTGGCATGTCAGGATACTGAATAACCAGGCTGTTGCCCCGCCTGCCCCACAAGATATGTTTGTACTGTTCACCAAGCCAATATTCGATCAGCTTAGCCCAATTTTGTACAATTACTTTCAACGATACAATTAGCTGAATTTCTACAAATCAAAAGAGACGACTGTTTTTGCACAGTTCGTCTCTTTTGATTTGTGGAGCTGGCGGGAGTCGAACCCGCGTCCAAACGAGGAAGCAATACGCTTTCTACATGCTTATCCCCAGACTTGGTTTTCGTGTACCGGCTGGATCAGGGCCACCGACCGGTACCTTAGCTTCTGTTGTTTCGCTATTGGCCCGAAGCAAACCGCAAGCTATCCTTCAATTGCTGCGCCACTAAACCCGAATGGAAGAAGGCCGGACCTTCGGAGTGACGTCTCGTTCCAGCATCTGATGCCGGAATAGCTTATCTACTAATCTTCGATTAAGCGGCAAGAGCGTAATTTGTTTCGCCAGTTATTGTTTGAACGCCGAGATTAACGGGCTGTGCGATCAAGGCCCGACATGCTTACATACCTCTTCTACCCGCTGTCAAAACCAGTCAGCCCCGGTAAAAGGGATTACAAAATTACATTTTTTAGCATATTGCTGCAAAATTTATTGAATTTAGTTACTTTATATTTGGGCAAACATTATCCAATCAGTAATTTTAAGTGCTTTCAGAAGGGGGAAATGCTATTTAAAATTTCGATAAAGAATATGGTTTGCCCACGGTGCGTGGAAACAGTGAAATCTGAAGCTGAAAAGCTTGGGTTACCTGTTACTTCAGTCGGGTTAGGCGAACTAAATTTATCAGAAAGCATTGCAATGCCCCAGATGGAAATCCTTCGACAGAATTTGTATGAGCATGGGTTTGAGGTTATTTTCGACCGTAAAAGCAGGCTTGTTGAAGTAATAAAAACAGAATTAATCTCGATTATTCACCATCATAAGAAAATACCACCAGGACAAACTATTTCGGCATACCTTGCCAAATTTACCGGCTATGAATATTCCTACCTCAGCTCCATGTTTTCAATGCACGAAGGAATAACAATCGAAAAATACATCATTCTCCAGAAGGTTGAGAAAATCAAAGAGTGGCTAATATACGATGAGCTAAGTATAAACGAAATGGCCTATAAACTGGGATACAGCAGCAGTCAACATTTATCTGCGCAGTTTAAACGGATAACAGGCTACTCTCCCTCTCAATTCCGTAACCTGGAACATCAGGAACGGCTCCCGATCGATCAGGTTAATCCATCACACAAGCCTTCACCCAAGAACTGAGTCAAAAAAAATGTACACTTTCCCCAAAATTGCATAAAACTTTCCCCGGCTACAATTCGTTTATTTGTACAGGCAATTGTACTTAAACAGATAGATGATCAGAATCATTCTTCATAGTATTGTATCGCTGGTTTTGCTGATATCGTCCATGGGGTTTTCGGTATCGAGGCATTACTGTGGCGGAGATCTGGTCGAAGTTTCGTTTAATGTAGCAGCGCATCACAGTTGTTCTTCCCAAGGGGGTACCTGCGAAACGGATGGCTGCTGCCGGAATGAAACCCAAACGTTTCAGCTCCACGAAAACGTGACCCCGTCTGTGATACTCGACCATTTGCCGGTCTTTCGAACCGAAATCCCGGATTTTCCGGCGTCAGTTTTTTTGATCCCGAAACCTAAATCTTTAAATACCAATCTCTTTCCGGATATTTATTCTCCGCCACCGCAAGCTCTTTCAGTCAGCCTGGCTGAGCGTCAAAGCTACCTTTTATGATTGATATCAGGGTGTATTGCTGAATACATCCTGACGATGAACTGTTTAATCGCCGGAACTTCGGGCCCTGAGCGAAATACAAACATTTCTAACAGGTTCAATCATATAATCAATAAGGTATGTTATCAAAAATAATCGGATTCTTTTTAGATAACCGGCTGGTAACAATTCTTACGTTGGTTGCCTTTGTGGCCTGGGGAATTATCACAGCCCCATTTAACCGGGACACGGGTATTTTTCCCCGAGACCCGGTTCCGGTGGATGCCATTCCCGACATTGGCGATAACCAACAAATCGTTGCCACCGAATGGATGGGGCGGTCGCCGCGCGACATCGAAGACCAGGTCACCTATCCGCTGACATCGGCCTTACTGGGCATTCCGGGCGTAAAAACCATCCGGAGCACATCCATGCTTGGTATGTCGTTCATTTACATCATTTTTCAGGATAATGTTGAATTTTACTGGAGCCGGTCTCGAATCCTCGAAAAGCTTAATTCGCTTCCGGCTGGTACATTGCCTGCGGGAGTTCAGCCATCGCTGGGCCCTGATGCGACAGCTCTTGGGCAGATTTTCTGGTACACCCTGGAAGGCCGCGACCCGAAAACCGGAAAGCCCGCCGGAGGCTGGGACCCGCAGGAGCTACGAACCATTCAGGATTATTACGTCCGGTATTCGCTGGCAACAGCCGAAGGCGTGTCCGAAGTAGCTTCTATTGGCGGTTTTGTCAAAGAATACCAGGTCGATATCAATCCGGATGCACTGAAAGCTTCGGGGGTAACCGTAATGGATGTAATGCAGGCCGTGAAAAAAAGCAACCTTGACATCGGCGCCGAAACCATCGAACTGAACAAAGTAGAATACGTGGTACGCGGCCTGGGATATTTAAAAAACCCGGATGATCTGAAACAGGCAGTTGTTGCCGTTCGCAACAATGTCCCGGTTCGTGTTGGAGATGTCGCCCGCGTTTCGTTCGGACCGGCCACACGCCGTGGCGGGCTCGACAAAAGTGGCGCCGAAGCAGCAGGGGCAGTCGTGGTTGCCCGTTACGGTTCCAATCCGATGGAAGTCATCCAAAATGTCAAAAACAAAATCAGCGAAATAGCCCCGGGGCTGCCGTCGAAAGTGTTGCCCGACGGAACTGTCTCGAAGGTAACTATTGTACCGTTTTACGACCGGGCCGGCTTGATTCAGGAAACAATTGGCACGCTGGAATCGGCTCTTTCGCACGAAATCCTGATCAGCATCATCGTGATCATTGTGCTGGTCTTCAACCTGCGAGCTTCCATCCTGATTTCAAGCCTCTTGCCTGTCACCGTACTCATGACTTTTATTGCCATGAGCCTGTTTGGCGTTGATGCCAACATTGTGGCTCTTTCCGGTATTGCCATTGCTATTGGTGTCATGGTGGATGTCGGGATTGTCTTCGTTGAAAACATCATCAGGCATCTTGAAATGCCTGAGAACAAAAATGCCAAAGGCGCGCATTTAAAAACCGTCATTTTTGATGCGACGACCGAGGTTTCGTCAGCCATTACAACTGCCTTGCTGACAACTATCGTTAGTTTTTTGCCGGTATTTGCCATGCAGGCTTCCGAAGGAAAACTGTTCAGGCCGTTGGCTTTCACCAAAACTTTCGCGCTGTTAGCATCATTCCTGCTTGGAGTTGTTGTATTGCCCACGCTGGCCAACCTCATTTTCTCAATCCGTTTTGACAAGAAACGGATCAGCCGCGTTTGGAACTCAGGATTGATTGTTGCAGGTTTGGCTGCTGTAATTTTATGGAAAACCTGGCCGGCGCTGGCTTTGACAGCTGTCGGAATTAATAATTTACTGGCCTCACGTTGGCCCGGGCCCCGGAAAAATATTCCCAACATGATCAACATCGGGATAACGCTGTTGTTTGCAATTTTCTTCCTGACAAAGGAATGGCTGCCTTTGGGCGCACACAATAGTCTTATGGTAAACTTCCTGTTTGTGACCGGTATTGTGGCTTTTGTGTTAGGGTTGCTCCTGACGATGATCCATTTCTACGAACAGGTTTTGCGCTGGTGCCTGCGGCACAAATGGCAGTTTTTGCTGATCCCGGTTTTCACGGTATTGTTCGGAATCAATATCTGGCTTGGCTTCGATAAACTGTTCGGTTTTGTGGCAAAAGGTATCGGCGCCGTTGGCCAAAACATCCGGCAGACAACTTTCTGGCAAAGTGCCACAAAGACATTTCCCGGGGTAGGAAAAGAATTTATGCCGGCCCTGAATGAAGGTTCGTTCCTGCTGATGCCGACCAGTATGCCCCATGCCGGCATTGAGCAGAACGTGAACTACGTGAAGGATTTAGACAAACGGTTAATGGCTATTCCGGAGGTGGATGTGGCTGTCGGGAAATGGGGCCGTGTAAACTCTGCGCTTGATCCGGCGCCGGTGCAAATGTTTGAGAATACGATTAACTACAAACCTGAATATATCCTGGATGAAAATGGCCACCGAATGCAGTTTAAGGTGGATAAGGATGATAGTTTTGTCCTGACCGACGGCACGACCTATAACCCGGAACGGGACGGGTTCCGGAAGATTGACCCGAAGCTGCTGGTTCCGGACAAAAACGGCGAATATTTCCGTCAGTGGCGCAAAGAAATCAAATCTCCCGGCGACATCTGGAACGAGATTGTGAAAGCGACCAATTTGCCTGGCCTGACTTCGGCTCCCAAATTGCAGCCTATCCAAACCCGTCTGATCATGCTTTCGACCGGAATGCGGGCGCCCATGGGTCTGAAAGTATATGGCCCCGATCTGGAAACAATCGAAAAGGCCGGACTCGATTTCGAGCGTTTGCTGAAAGAGGCTCCGGGCGTGGTGCCTTCGTCGGTCTTTTACGACCGCGCTGTGGGGGCGCCATATATCGAAATCAAACTAGACCGCCCGGCCATTGCCCGCTATGGCATGTCGGTCAACGATGTGCAGGAAGTGCTTCAGGCAGCGATAGGCGGCATGACGCTGACCACAACGGTCGAAGGCCGCGGGCGATTCCCGGTCCGGGTACGTTATCCGCGCGAGTTGCGGACTACCCCCGAAGAATTGAAGAAAATTCTGGTTCCGGCCATGAACGGCACACAGGTTCCGCTGGGCGAACTGGCCGATATTTCCTACACCCGCGGCCCGCAAATGATCCGGAGCGAGAATACGTTCCTGACCGGGTATGTCATTTTTGACAAACTCCCCGATCTGGCCGAAGTGGATGTGGTAGAAAATGCACAGAAATTCATTCAGGAGAAATTAGCCTCCGGAGAAATTAAACTTTCGGCCGGTGTCAGTTACAAGTTCGCCGGAAACTACGAACAGCAGGTCCGGGCAACCCGGCGGCTGGCCATCGTAATACCAATCAGCCTGATCTTGGTGTTTTTACTGCTCTATTTTCAGTTCAAAACAATCACGGCATCTTCAATCCATTTTTCCGGCGTATTTGTGGCGTTTGCCGGGGGTTTTATCATGCTTTGGCTTTACGGGCAAGGCTGGTTCCTGAATTTTTCGCTGGCCGGAATGAACATGCGCGACCTGTTCCAGATGCACACCATCAATTTGAGCGTCGCTGTCTGGGTCGGGTTTATTGCCTTGTTCGGCATTGCCACCGACGATGGAGTGATTATGGGAACCTACATCCACCAGGTTTTTGAAGAACGCAAACCGGCAACCATCCGCGAAGTGCGCGAAGCGGTAATTGAAGCCGGGGAAAAGCGCGTACGCCCGGCCATGATGACGGCTGCAGTCGCCATTATTGCATTGTTGCCGGTACTCACTTCAACAGGAAAAGGCGCCGATATCATGGTGCCCATGGCCATCCCGACATTTGGAGGAATGATCATCCAGATCATGACCATGTTTGTGGTGCCGGTGCTTCAAAGCATTTGGCGCGAAGGGACTGTCCGGAGAAAAGAAAAACGACTGGCTTTAATAACAACAGGTAACGGAAAGGAGGACAATCATGAATAGTGCCAGGTATAACGTATCAAGCATCAAAGCTCAAGGTGAATTGCCTTTCTGTCGAATTGTCTTTTCCCTACTGTTGCTGATCGCATCTTTTTCAGTGAAAGCACAGGATTCGCTTTCCATTTATCTGGAGTTGGCCGACAAACACAATCCGGGGCTACAGGCTAAATACCTGGAATATTCGGAAGCCCTCGAAAAGGTTCCGCAGGCAGGCGCCCTGCCCGACCCTTCTGCCGAACTTGGCTTTTACCTGAAACCAATGGAACTGACGGGAGGAAACCAGGTAAGCAGCATTCGCCTGATGCAGATGTTTCCATGGTTCGGAACCCTGAAAGCCGCCAAAGACGAGGCTTCTCAAATGGCTGTCATGAAATTTGAAGAAGCCCGCGACGCCCGAAATATGGCCTATAAACAGGTAAAAACTTCGTGGTACCGGATATATCAGAAGAAAAAGGAAATTGATATTCTGAATGAAAATATGGAATTGCTCCGGACCTTGGAAAAACTGGCATTATCGGCTTACACCAACGTGCAGGCAATTAATTCATCCGGGGCAAATATGTCGCAGCCTGCCGCACCAACAGAACCCTCGTCCACGAATGGAGGCGGTATGGGTGGAATGAATGGCAGTTCTACACCTCTTTCCGGAAGGATGGCCATGAATGCCGGAAATTCCCCGATGAAGCAACCGGGCTCCGGAATGGTCGATGTGCTGCGGGTCCAGATGGAAATCGCCGAACTGGAAAACCGTGTGGCCGCTAAAAAAGATCAGCTGATCACCGAAACGACCCGTTTCAACAGGTTGCTGAACCGTTCGCCGGAATCCCCGGTTTTTGTCCCTGACAGCCTGATCGCAGGCGGGCCGTTAACCGATCTCAAAATCCTCAGCGACAGCCTGCAAAATAACCCGATGCTGCAAATGACCCTGGCCGAAAAAGCAGCCGGACAGGCCCAGCAAGCGATGGCTTCGAAAATGGGCAAACCGATGCTGGGCATCGGGGCCAATTATATGCTGATTGAAAAACGCGCCGGAAATACATCGATGATGAACGGCAAGGATATGGCAATGCCGATGGTTTCGTTCACAATTCCGGTTTTCAGCAGGAAATACAAAACGATGGAACGTGAAGCCGAATTCAGGATTGAAGCGTCGGAAAAAGCTTTTCAAAACACACGGAATGAATTGCAGGTTGCTTTTCAGGAAACGGTTGAACAATACCATGATGCCAACCGCCGGTTAGAATTGTACCAAAAACAGGCAGCGTTGGCCCAAATCAGTGTAAGGTTACTGACAACCGCTTTTTCAGCGTCAGAGACCACGATGGATGAAGTTCTGCGCATGCAGGAACAACTGCTCGGGTACAGGCTGAACAAACTGCAGGCGCTGACCGACCTGAATGTGGCCGAAGCCCAGTTGCAATATCTGGCCGGGGTGAAAAACCGGATGGATTAATTTTTTACAACAGATAAAATCAGAAAAATGAAACACAAAAATAGTTTTCAAAAGACGTGGATCAAATCCGGGTTACTCATTGCAGGCGGATTGGTTTTGGGATGGTTCCTCTTTCACAACGCCGGAAACAGCAAAAATCCGGAAGGATTGATCATTCAGGAACATCAACACGACGAATCGGAACATCAGATTTGGACCTGCTCGATGCACCCGCAAATCAGGATGGACAAACCGGGACAGTGTCCCATTTGCGGGATGGATCTGATTCCGCTTCAACCGGTAACAGCCGGACCAAACCCGGATGCCGTTCATATGACCGAAGATGGCATGAGGCTGGCCGAAGTGCAGACCAGCCTTGTTGGCCGGCAAAATATCGAAAAATCAATCAGCCTGACTGGTAAAGTTCAGGTTGACGAACGTCGACTCAAAACACAGGCGGCCCATATCGCCGGACGAATCGAAGAACTGCTGGTTAGCTTCACCGGAGAGCTGGTTGCAAAAGGCCGGGTAATTGCCCGCATTTATTCACCGTCTTTGGTTACGGCTCAGGAAGAATTGTTGCAGGCCAGGCTGTTGAACCCGCCCCAGCCGGACTTAGTCGAAGCAGCCCGCGAGAAACTGCATCAATGGAAGCTGACTGACGAACAGATTTCAGGCATTGAGAAAAGCGGGAAACTGCAACCGGTATTCGATGTCAGGGCAAATGTTTCGGGGGTGGTTCTGAACAAGCGGGTCAACCAGGGAGATTACGTGCAACAGGGAGCTGCCTTGTTTGAGGTTGCCGATTTATCGCGCGTGTGGGTTTTGCTGGATGCCTACGAAAGCGACCTTCCGTGGATCAAAGAAGGCGATGCTGCTTCCTTTTCGGTTGAATCGATTCCCGGACAGGCTTTCTCAGGGAAAGTAACTTTTATTGACCCGGTTATTGACCCGGCGACACGGGTTGCAAAAGTGCGCGTAGAAGCAGATAATCCAAGAGGCAGGCTTAAACCTGAAATGTTTGTACGCGGAACAATTGCATCGGCGTTGCCCGAATATCGTGAGGAATTGGTCATCCCGCAATCGGCAGTTTTGTGGACAGGTCCCCGCTCGGTCGTTTACGTGAAAGTTTCGGGAACCGATGAACCTGAATTCCGGATGCGCGAGATTGAACTGGGCCCTGCGCTGAGCAACGCTTACGTGGTGCTGAACGGGCTTCAGGAAGGCGAAGAAATTGTGACCAATGGCGCTTTTGCCGTTGATGCTGCCGCCCAGTTGGCCGGAAAACCAAGCATGATAAACCAGCCGGTGACTTCAAGTCATCGGATGAGTGGTACTGATCAGGCCCTCCAGATGGTGCATGTTTCAGGAAACTGCGATATGTGCAAAGAGCGGATTGAAACAGCCGTAAAATCAGTTTCCGGGGTTACTTCGGCAGATTGGGATGCCGACCGGCAAATGCTGCACGTACAGTTCGATCCCACAAAAACCAATCTGGATAATATTCAGAAAACCGTTGCCGCAGCAGGTCACGATACCGAAAAATACAAAGCACCGGACAACGCTTACAACCAGCTTCCGGCGTGCTGTTTATACCGAAAAAAGCAAAAATAGAGTTAAGAGTCATCGGATATCGAATGACTTTGAATCATCCGATGAGTAGCACGATGAATTAGTTTAACACGTTAAAAAAGAGAACAATGAAAAAGTTTGTAGTTGCCCTGTTTGCAGCTGTTTTGCTGCCGGGCGTTCAGAATTTGTATGCCGAAAACAAATCGGAAAAGTTTAACGTTGCCGGCAATTGCAGAACGCATCGGAAAAGCAGCCCTGGCAGTCGACGGAGTTTCGAAGGCCGACTGGGACCAAAAGAGCAAAGTAATGACGGTGGATTTTGATACGGCCAAAACTTCGCTGGATAAAATCGAAGCAGCAATTGCCAAAGCTGGTCACGACACGCCATTACACAAAGCTGATACAAAGACCTATGATGCTTTGCCCGGGTGTTGTCATTATGAGCGGATGGCGAAGAAATAGCCACCAAAAATGCAGATGAAATAGCCATGTGCGCCAAAGGGTACACCAACCGAAAATGTACAAATGGTTATTTCATCTGACAACTTAAAAATTATTTACAGATGAAGCGGAACTCTTTTGAGATAGCCTCGTTTTTAGATTTTTTCTTCCAACTCGCTCATTGCCAAAGCTCCGGTTGGACAATTTTTTGCAACCAGACGAGCTGTTTTTCGAAACGCAGCCTGTAGTGTTTCATTAAACGGTACACCAATCTGCACATCAAATCCACGGCCAATAAACGTGAACCCAAATTCTTCCTGATGCTGGCGGGCCAAACGCACACAAATTCCACATTTTATACACTTTCCGCTTTCGTACACCAAGCCATCCGGACTTATTGTTTTCCGGGCAGGTTTACGTTCATCGTACTGAAAACGACGCTGATCGGCTCCATATTGATCGGATAACAAACGAAGTTTGCACGATTCGGGGGCCCGGCAATCACAATGCAGACAACGTGCGGCCTCGGCCATCGCCTGCTCTCGCGTAAAACCTTCAGTCCCGGCTTTTATCCTCTGGGCAGAAACCGATTCTTTCAAATACTCCTGAATCTCAGGCTCTGTCAGTTTGCCAAACTTTGAATTGAACCGCTCCGGGCGTGGAACGACCTCCCCGGTATGGAAGCTGGAATCAATAATTTCTGCAACTTCTTTGCCCTGCCCAACCGAACGGACAGCCAGCTTCGAAGCGCGCAACGCGTTTCCAATAGCAAATACATGGGGTTCTGACGTAAGATAAGTCGATTTATCAACAACAAGTCCCTGCTTGTTTGTTTTTAACCCGAAAATCGGGTTCCCTTCAGTAATTGTTCCAATGGCAACAACAACCGCGTCATATTCGCATCTAAACTGTTCAAAACGATGATTATCAATAGTCTCGTTCAAATGAATCTGAACGCCGGTTGCTGTAATAGCCGCCACTTCCTGATCAATAACATCCGGGGACAATAGGTCGGCATCAATTTTCATCAGATCTCCCCCTGCCCTTTCATTCTGGTCAAAGATAACCGCTTGATGACCGTTTTGCTGCAAATAGTAAGCAGCTGACAAACCAGCCGGTCCGGCACCAATAATTGCTACCCGTTTGCCCGACAACGATTTGAGCTTCGGCATGTATCTTTTGTTCTGAGCGCGATCTTCATCTCCGGTTATCCGTTTCAGGAGACAAATTGAAACAGCCTCGTCAATCGGCTTGCGACGGCAACCCGCCTCACAGGGGGCCGGACAGATTCTCCCGAGTATGGAAGGCAAAGCAATGTCTCGTTTTACAACTTCCAGCGCCCGGGCAAAATCACCTTTGGCTATTAACCGGTTCATAAGGGGAATATTCATGTGTGCCGGACAGACCAATTGGCAGGGCGCTTCACAATCGCCAACATGTTCGCTCAACAAAAGTTCAAGTGAGGCTCTTCGCGACTCATGAACTTCGGCATCGTTGGTTGTCAGATTCATTCCCTGCATGGCCGGGGTTGAGCACGACGGAAGTAATTTCCCGTTTCGGTTGTCTTTGACTAAGCAAACCATGCACGAAGTAAAATGGTCGGCTCCATCCAGATAACAAAGCGTTGGTATTTCAATGCCAAGTTGGCGGGCCGCTTCCCAAACCATTGTTCCCGGTTGAACATCAATGGTGCGGTTATCTATGGTCAGTGTAATCATTTTTAAATTGTTACGGGTTACCGGTTACGAGTTACGGAGTGTTTGCCAGTTATCGCCAACCGACAAGCAATTCTATTTATGTCCAGTTCTTTATAACCATTCATATCTGTATCTGGTCAATGTTATCATTCTTAAACGATTCGTTCATGTCTGTTTCATTAAACCTAAAACTCGAAGGCGATCAAACTATCTCAACGGCATCAACCGGACAGGCCTGACGGCATGCGTCGCATTTGATACATTTGTCCGGTTCGATAACATGCAGCTGGTGTGGTTTGTAGCGAATAGCATCCGTGGGACATTTCTGGGCACATTTCGTACATCCAATGCACTTGTCATTAATCCGGTAGGTTATTAATTGCTGGCATTTCCCCGAAGGACAACGACCCTGAATGTGAGCTTCGTACTCGTCGCGAAAATAGCGCAATGTTGATAAAACCGGATTGGGGGCTGTCTTCCCGAGGTTACACAAACTACCTTTTTCGGTCCAATGAGCCAGATATTCCAGTTCTTTCAAATCTTTTTCTGTTCCTTTTCCTGAAGTAATTTTATCTAAGATATCAAGCATGCGTTTGGTTCCAACCCTGCAAAACGTGCATTTTCCGCACGATTCATGCTGGGTAAACGACAGAAAGTAACGGGCCATATCGACCATGCAATCGGTTTCGTCGAGTACCACCAACCCGCCAGACCCCATCATGGCCCCAGCGTTTATAAGGGATTCGTAATCAATAGGAGTATCATATAATGCAGCAGGAATACAGCCTCCGGACGGGCCCCCAATCTGCACGGCTTTAAATTTTTTACCGTTCTGGACTCCTCCGCCAATTTCTTCCACAATCTGTCGGAGCGTGATACCCATCGGCACTTCAATCAAGCCGCCCCGGTTAATCTTTCCGGCCAGTGCAAACACTTTGGTCCCCTTGCTGGTAGATGTCCCGATCGAGTTAAAGGCTTCTGCCCCATGCCGGATGATGTAGGAAACTTGTGCAAATGTTTCGGTATTGTTAATCAGCGTAGGTTTTCCCCACAAACCGCTCTCGGCAGGGAAAGGCGGACGGATGCGAGGAAAGCCGCGGTTCCCTTCAATCGAAGCCATCAAGGCCGTTTCTTCGCCACAAACAAAAGCACCAGCGCCTTCATAAATTTCCAGATCAAACGAAAATCCGGAGCCCATGATATTCTCTCCCAGCAGATTCCGTTCCCGGGCATAAATCAGGGCCTGACGAATACGCCGAACAGCCAATGGATATTCAGCGCGAATGTAAAAGAAGCCATGTGTTGCCCCGACAGCTTTGGCGGCAATGACCATTCCTTCCATAACGCGGTAAGGATACGATTCGAGTAACATGCGGTCCATAAAAGCACCCGGGTCGCCTTCGTCGCCATTACAAATCAGGTACTTTATATCTGACTCATTATTCCGGACAAATTGCCATTTCTGCCCGGTTGAAAAACCGGCTCCACCCCGGCCCCGCAAGCCGCTGGCTTTAATCGTTTCAATGATTTGTTCCGGCGTTAGCTCAAACAAACATTTCCGGAGCGCAGCAAAACCTTCATTGGCTTTATATTCTTCAATGTCGAGCGGATTAATAATCCCGCGATATTCGGTGGCTATCGGGACCTGACGGTCGAGAAAATCAGCTACCTGTTTTTCCCGGTGATCAATTTCATAGCGTTTTACACCATCCCAAACAGTGTCGGTCTGCATATTTTCGAAGAACCGGAACACTTTATTTCGGAGCCGGTCGAATGTTCCGGCCGGTTTAAAGTGCGTCTCGATAATGTGCTGAACCTCTTCGGGTTTAACATGTGCGTAGAGTGTTGGTTTTTCATTTTGAGGGATCACTTCGACCAATGGAACTTGATGGCACATTCCCACGCAGCCCACATTTTTCAAACTAACCCGGATACCGGTATCAACGACCGATTCTTCGATGGCTTTTTTTACATCTTCCGATCCGCTGGCCACGCAACACGACCCCAGTCCGATACGGATTTCGCCCTGGATCTCTGTTCCATCGGCATTACGAAATTTACTTTTTTTATCGCCGGAGAAAACCAATTGGCGTTCGTAATCATCGATTACCTGACCGACCTTATCGGAGGCCACATGACCGTAAGTAATTCCATTTATCTGAACAACCGGGGCCAGCGTGCAGCATCCCAAACAGGATACTTTCTCGATTGTATATTTACCGGATGCATCGGTATCCTGATCTCCGTTCAGATTGAAGTGACGCCGGAATGCATCGTAAACCTGCACAGCTCCTTTAACGTGGCAGGCTGTCCCGACACAAACTTTAATCATGTGTTCGCCAACCGGATGTAACCGGAACTGTGAGTAGAATGTTGCCACCCCCACAATTTGCTCAGGGGTAATTTTTGTATACTGGCATACCCGCAGCAAAGCTGCTTCGGGCAAAAAATTAAATTCATGCTGAATTGCCTGAAGAATCGGAATAACTGCCCGTTCTTCAGTGCCTTTTTCAGCGACAATCCGGTCAACTGCCTCCTCAATAACCTTTGCATCAATAGCCATTTTCTCTCCCGTTATTTGGTTCCTATGCAATACAACTGATTTGTTCCGCGCAAATACAAGCGTCCGTCGCCAAATGCCGGCGAACAAACAACCTTTTCGCCAATCGTTGGTTCGGCCACCAACTCGAACGTTTTCGATGCTTTTACAATGTGCATTTTTCCACTCTGATCAGCCAGGTACACGTTGCCATCGGCATAAACCGGCGATGCATAAAACGGATCGCCCCACTCCTGTTCCCAGTATTTTTCACCGGTTTGTGCATCATAGCAGGCCAACACGCCATACGTAGTTGCCACGAACACCAGACTGTTTACTGCCAGCGGACTGGCTACTTCAGGCAGATATTCATCTTCAGACCAGACAATCGACGGAGCGCTTCCGGGCTTGATAGCCGCCAGTTTGGCATATTCGTTGGCTGCGTAAAACATTCCGTTGCTATAAGCAACCGAAGGCCCCACTTCTCCGCTCAGGCAATTCATGCTCCAAAGTTCTTTCCCAGTCTCCGGATCGTATGACGCAACTGTTGGATTGGTGGCCAAAACGAGCTCGGTCCTGGTTCCTGTATTCACAAGCGCCGGCGATGCCCACGAAATTTTCGAGCCCCGCACGGTTTCCCAAATTTTATCCCCGGAAGCGGTTGACAAAGCCATGACTTTACCGCCTTTGTTGGTGTCGTATTGAATCAGGAGCTTATCTTTATAAACAACGAGTGAAGAGGCGTGCCCATAATGGTTATCCGGCACGCCCAGATTTTTTGCCCAGGTGCGTTTGCCGTTCATATCGAGGGCAAGCACATCGCCGGTTGCAAAAATGGCAAATACAGAATAGCCATCGGTGGCCATGGTGGGCGCAGCCAAGCCGGTATCCGCTGTTACTTTTGGCATTTTCGAGGGAGGAGAACCTTCAATCTGGTCGGCACTGGCTTCCCATATCAGTTTGCCCGTGTTTTTGTCGTAACAGTACACCACTCGCGCTGAAGCATCGGCCCCGGTTACAAACAGTTTGTTGCCCCAGATAATGGGAGAACTGTATCCCGGTTTGGGAACTTTAACTTTCCATAAAATATTTTCACCGGAAGTCCCATTCCAGTCGGTCGGTATGTTTTTCTGATAAGCAATGCCAATGCCCTCAGGCCCGCGGAAAAAGGGGTAGTTCGCTTTCATTTCTGCCATCGTTGCAAAGGTTTTTGTGGCCGCATTTTCAGCAACAGCTTCCGCCAACGAAGAACTGCTCGGAGTCTCAGTAACTACATTCGCCGTTACGGTGTCGCCGGCAGCCAATTGACCAGAGGAGGGTTGATCCATATTGTCCAAAGCATTTTCGCCAGAAGATGCAGTAGTTCCTGCTTCTGAAACAGCTGGGGCATTCTCAACTACCAGGTACCTGTCTATAGCATTATAGGATAAGATACCCGAAACAATGGCTGCCAAAAAGATGAAAACGCCCAAGGCTGCAATCCATTTTTGCGCCAAAACTTTATCTAAGGCCGACTCATCTTTCAGAATATCAACCGCATCAAGTTTCGATTTAGCAGAGCGTTCGTAACGAACAGCCAATAAGGTTATTATCACACCGAGTAAAAGCAAATACCCTCCGGTCCTGATTTGCCATTGACTGGTAAAATAGGCTTTCCGGGCCATCAGGTCGAAAGCACGAATTTCTTGTTTCAATGCTTCATCCGACGGATTTTCACTCAGTCGTTTAACCAGTTCTGGAATCGTTTTGTTATCAATGGGATCATTGAGCTTTGTTTGCAAAAAGTTAGCAATCAGCAAAACGGCAACAATCAGGGAAAACGCCCCTGCGGCCCAAGCTATGCGCCTGGCAAGTTTTATTTTGTCATTCATAAGTCGAACATATCAGATATCAAAAACAAGTATCAGGTTTGTGTTATTTAATCGCTGTTATTCATTTTTTTACCGGACAGAAATCCAGACACCGGGCACAACTTAAACAATTGGCTTTATTGGGCTCAAAATCGTCGCGTTTCCGGAATATTGACAGATTAGTCAGGCTAAAACCAATAGCTAAGCCAAGAAAACCACCCACCAGCCAACTCCCCCGGTAAAATCTTCTCTGAATTTCCGAAGCTTCTGCAACCAACTGATCGGTCGTTTTTCCGGAACTCATAAAAGTACGGACATCAATATTATTTTGGTCTTCTTTTACCTCCGGATGTTTAACAATTAACTCGGCCAGCGAAACGGTCGGGTTCAACCGGGAAAGCGGAACGTGGACCATCGATCCGGCCCAGCCGCCAAGTATGGCCCATACCGGAAGTAAAGCGACCACAAGCATCAGGTGTTTCACGCTTTTGCGCCGATGGGCCGGTTCTGCAACAGGCTCATCAATCGCCCCAAACGGGCACGAATGGGCACATAATTTACATTGAACACACTCCTTCGGCGTAATAGTCAGATGCTTCGCTGAAAAACGCGACATCCATCCCAACAGCACCCCATAGGGACAAAAAAAGCGGCAGTATGGCCTTGCAACAAATATTCCGGCTGCTAAAAACAGTACGCCCAGCACCAACATGATAAACTGCGCATCGAGCCGGAAAAAACCAACAAATGGGTCGTACCGACAAATAATAAAATCTGATTTTGTAGCCGAATACAAGACAGCCAGTCCGAGGTATAAATAAGGAACCAATCCGAAAACTTTTTGAACCCAGCGCGACAATTCAATCGGGCGTAAAGCTACTAAATCCTGAATGGCGCCAAGCGGGCACGCTCCGGCACAAAATGTGCGCCCAAAGAACAATGTAAAAACCAGCGGTATCAGGAAAAACAACAAGGCCGATAACGGGATGGCATAAGTGGGGTCGAACAAGGCCAGTGTTACATTTTGAATGGAGCCCACCGAACAAATACAGCCTTCACGATAGAACCCAAAATAAAGCACAGAAAAAACAGAAGACCAGAATACGCCTTTTCTTGACCGTTTTTTCAGTGCAAACCAGCTAACCAGCGACAAAACAGCCAGTAATACAAACACATCGAAGTACTCGAGCCACAAAGCTCTCGGGAAAGGTGTTGTTGTTTGTGGTTGTGAATAGCCCGATTCAAATTCCGGCTTCGGGAAGCGCTGCTGTGCCTGTGCAAAAAGACCATGAATCGATCCAAACCACCCGGCAATCAGTAAACTATATTTTAAAAATTTGTTTTTCATTCGTATAAATTGTCTTTTCCCTATTGAACTTTGGCACGTACTCATGGAATAGCCATTTGTACATTTTCGGTTGGTATGAGCGATAGCTCTTATGGCTATTTCCTACAAATACAAGGTCATTTAAAACAGCAACTTCAAATACCTGAGTCTTTTATCTAATGCCTGTCAGTTGTTGTCAGACATTCGGCTTGTATCTTTTTTGGCTTTATCTCCGGCAGCGGTAAAATCGCCCTTTATCAAGTATGGCTGATTGGCCGGAACACGCGTAATCGCGTCAGCCGGACAAACCCGGGCAATGGCACACTCGTTACAGTTTTTGCAGCGGTCGTGCCGAATCTGCAGGTGCAGCGAACCATTTCCAAAGGAAGTGCATCCGGCTACGCACTTGGCACATCCAATACACAGCTCTTCATCGATTTCATATTCGAAATACGGATCCTCGATGAATTTCCGCTTAATTGCGGCGGTTGGGCAAAGCTGGTTCTCGGCAGCCGTACTGCGTTCGTTAGCATTGGGTTTCAGGTAGCCGCCACATAAATCGCAGTATCCGCAGAGGGCATACGCATGCACACATTTCACAGCCGACGGCATCATCACGCACTCGTCGGCACAGCGCCCACATTGGACGCATTTAAACGGATCGATTTGCCAAACCATTTCTCCGGCATACGATTTCATGAATGATGCTACAGCAACACCGCCCAGCGATACAGCCAATGTAGCCTGCATACCCCGTTTGATAAACCGGCGACGTTCCATTCCTTTACGTTCAGTCTTATCGCTCATTGTTTCTGTATTTTGTAGCCTGATCCAGGTTGCATTTCGAAAGCTTTTTGCAATCACGGCACATGCTGCCGGCTTCACATCCTGAAGCTACGACTTGTCCGCGAGAAAGCAGATAGGCCGACCCGCCTGCCAATCCGGACAACATGGCCAACTGTCCAGCCAATCGGAAAAAATCTCGTCTGTTCGTTTTCATCTCATTTCTTTTCAAAAATCCGGACTTGCTTTTTCACAAAATCAAGCGCCCAAATTCGCTCGTCTGAGTCTACGGCTACGTCCGGAGCCTCCGTGTCTTGTTTCCCAAACTGATCGGGCGGGGCCACAACTCCTTTAAACTGCCCATGCTGATCGTACAACTTGATGCGGATCAATCCTTTTTCACTGGTTACAAACGAGTTATCCGAAAGAATACAAAAATGGGCCGGATTACAACAGCCTGAAAACCCGTCAATTTTTATAGATGTTTTGCCCCATGAAGTTCTTAGCGAACCATCGGCATTGAAATTATCGAACGTATGCCGTCCGGTGTTGGCCGCCCACAAAAAGCCGCTGTCGTCGATCGCGATATCGAAATATGGGCTTGGAATTACAAACCCGGAGACACCTTTCCCCGGGTTCTTCTCTCCGATCCGCGCAACTATATTTCCCTGCTTATCACACTGATAAACAATGCGGTTACCTGCATCGGCAACATATATACGTTCACCGGATACAGCCAGCGATGTGATAACAGCATGGTCGCCAAACGAATTTGACCGTTTTAATAAATTACCCTGCGCATCGAACAAAAATACCTGATCGCGGGAAGCAACCCACAATTCTCCATTCGAATCAGGAGCCAGTGCTGTCGGATCAAAATTAATTTGCCCTCGAAATTTTTCGCTCCCCGTTTTATCGTATTTCAGAACCAGATGATCGGCAATTACCACAATCTCATCTCCGGAAACCGCTATCCCTGACAGCTTTTCGGCATTCACCGGGAACTGGCCAACTTGCCGGTAAATAATTAAAGTAGAATCGACATGCCGAAGCTCGTCGATGTTATATTCAAAACGGTTTTCAGACCGGTCACCGGCCTTATTCCTGAGAAAATCAAACAGGATAATGGCAATAATGGCCACCGCCAGCAAAACCAAAAAAACATTAACCAGCTTCCGGTTCATAATCAGCGCTTTACATCGACACAATACATTGTTTTTGAATCTCGGAGCAACAACCGGCCGTCGGCAATGGCCATCGGGGCCCAGGCATCCTGCCCGTCGAAAAGTTTCTTCTGAGCCAGTTGGATGTATTTTTCGGGGTCAGGCCTGACTATAGTCAGCGTGCCATCGTCGTTCAGTATGAACATTTTATTATCGGCAATTAAATATGGACCGAGACCAAACCTCGATGTTTTTCCGGAAGACCAGATTACTTTAGTCACATCATCCGGATTGACGCAAACCAGCTGGTTCCGCAATGCTCCGGCATCTTTAGGTTCTATTCCGTACATCATCCCGTTCCAGACGACCGGGGTTTGCTGTTCGCAGGCCAAACCATCTTTGGGGCTGTATTCCTTCAGTACTTCAACCGAATAGCTTCCTCCCGAAGGCGTCACTTTCAACATCATACTTCCGGCCCCATATCCGGCCGTCAGGAAAAGCTTCCCATCGGGAAAGCAAACAGCTGACGGCGCAACGACTGCATGGTTCCAGGCAGTTGACGACCATAGAATTTTCCCTTCGTCGGATCCTTCGGCCGAAACCCCAACGACACCGCCGTTAGCACTGTAGACATACATTCTTTTGCCATTCAGTGTCCACGGCATAATGGATGAGTGCGACATTTTCAGCTTATCCGGATTGGGTGTTTCCCACAAAACCTTGCCGGTAGCACAATCGACAGCAATCATCAGGGCCGAGCCACCCGGCGCCAGGATGGCTTTGTTATTGTCAATCATCGGGCATTGTCCGGTAAACCAGAGCGGAACTTCGGTCTGGTACTCTTTCACCAGGTCGATCCCCCACAAAAAATCGCCTGTTTCGCGTTTCACGCACATAACCTGGCAACGCGGGCCGATGGTCAATACATAGTCGGCAGTAACAGCCGGAACAGTACGCGACATGCCATGGTTTCGTTTGATGCTCAAGCCATACGAACGTCGCCAAAGTTCTTTTCCGTCTTCCAGCGAAAAGCAGCGAAGAGCGTCTTCCCGGGCCTCTTCGTCATAATCCATGACATATACTTTCCCCTGATAAACAGCAGGTCCGGCATGTCCTTCGCCCAGCGGAACCGACCATAGGATTTTGGGCTCGTCGCCGGTCCAGCTGTCTTTTAACGGGACCGAATTCTTTACAACATTGTCATAATCGGCTCCACGAAAACGCGTCCAGGTGTCTTTAAAAGATGTTTCTGAAGTTCCAAAAAGCTGGAATTTTTCACCAATTTTGACGATCTCATCGACCAGCGACGACATCCCTCCATCACGTTCGTCGGCGCCTGGCTCACTCTCGGTGAATTTAGCCGTGGGGTCTTTAAACAACCACCATAACAAAACAGCAGCGCCGAATCCAACCGTCATCCAAGTTCCTATTGTCGTAATCTTTTTCAAGTCTATTCTGAAATTTTATATACCATCAAATTCTCTCCGTGCCTGATGTACAGCTTTCCATCAAATATCGACGGATGGGCCCAGTGAGGCCCCTCACCTTTTTCAACCTTAAATGTGCTAACGATATCAAACTTTTCAGGATTAGGCTTTACCAGAGCCAGATTACCATTTTTTTCCTCATAACAGTAAAGCCTATTGTCTGCCGCAATAATCGACCCCTTATTCATCCAATGAGCCTCATAATTGGTTTCCCCGGTGTCCCAGTCAACACACATCCAGTTCCCGCCAGCATTGCCAGTCCAGTTCGATCCATAAATTTTCCCGTTAACCGCAACCACACCGCCAATGTGATTATCAAACAGGTCATTTTTCCATTTTAGCGATACCGATCGCCCGTCATCTGAAAGTTTCAGCATAAGTCCCGGATGATCGTACCCGCTGGTAACAAAAATCTCGCCCTTGCAATAAAGCGGTGTATTGGTGTTGGCCCCGCGTCCGGTCCGCCCGGTGTGGTACTGCGACAAATTATACACCCAGATAATATCACCGTTCGTCACATCAATCGCGATCAAATCGTTGGCTGTTTGCGCCAAGGCCATTTTCAACCCGTTATGCTCGAACACCAGAGTTGAAGCATAAGCCCGGGGACCGCCCACGCTTTTTGTTTTCCAGATAAGCCGACCGGTTTGTTTATCCAATGCCACAACCGAAGTTTCTTCTCCTCCGGTAACATATAAAACCGCCTTGTCGGTAATTGCTACCGACTCAGCAATTCCCCAGTTCAGAAATTCACCGTTGTATTTATCATGAGCATCAACGCTCCATATTAACTCTCCGGATATCGCATCGACACACGAGACCTCTCCCATTCCGCTGGCCAGAAAAATGCGGTTATTTTCGATGGTCGGCGTGCTCCGGGTTTCGGGATAAGTTTTTGCCCAGGCCCGCCCGTAATTAGTTTTCCATTTCTTTTCCCCGTCAAACGAATAAGCAGAGACCACATCCAGTGTGTCTTTTTTCCCGGTCACATAAATCAGGTTGTTGTACACCACCGCCGACGAATAGCCTGCTCCGATGCCGGTAATCTCCAGTAAGCATTCCGGTCCGCTATCGGGCCAAGCTTCGAGTAAATGCTGGTCGGCATACACTCCGCTTCGGCCAGGTCCGCGCCATTCGACAACATCCTGAGCTGTCAGCCCAAATGGGAATAGTGCAATAAATAATATATATACTAATCGATTCATCAGGCTTTGATCTGATAAACCATCATCACATTCCCATGGCGCAAATAGAGTTTTCCATTTGCAATAAACGGATGCGACCAATGTGGCCCTTCTCCCTTATCGACCTTAAATGAACTAACAACATCAAATCCGTCCGAATTGGGTTTTACCAGACCAACATTTCCTGATTTTTCTTCATATACATACAAAAGGCCATCAGCAAAAACCATCGATCCCTTTGTAAACCAGGTTGTTTTATACTTGATTTCCCCCGTATTCCAATCCATGCAAACCCATTCGCCTTTGTTGTTATTGATCCAGTTCGACCCATACACGTAATCGCCTAACTGGATCACCCCATGGTGGTGGTTATCGAGATCCATTTCGCGGTATTTTTCAGTTACAGCGGTTCCTTCCGGGTTCATTTCAAGCATAACCGAATAGTAATCGTAACCCATGGTAATAAAGATATCCCGTCCTTTATAAACAGGTGTGTTTGCCCAGATCAGGCCTGGCTGGTCCCATTTCTGCGGATCGTGGTAGCGATATGTCCAAGCGACTTTCCCGGTTTCAGGGACGAGTGCAATTAAATTTGTACCTGTTGCAGCCAAAATATATCGAATGTTCCCGTACTCGTACAAAATGGGTGAAAGATAACAACGAGGCCCGCCAACACTCTCACTCTTCCAGATTAACTTTCCGGTCATCTTATCAAATGCGACAATCGATGTTTTTTTACCTCCGGGCGAACAAATTACTTTGTCATCAACAATTAACGGAGACTCGGAAACGCCCCAGATGTGCCATTCCGATTCATAATCTTTATCGACATTCACGCTCCAATTGATAACGCCTGTCTCCGCATTCAAACAAACCAGCTGGCCTGTCCCGCTGATAACATAAACACGGTCGTCCTGCACGGTGGCTGAACCTCTGGTGTCGGGGAAAGATTGCGCCCATGACCGCCCATAAGGAACCTGCCATTTTATCTGACCTTCAGGAGTAATGCACGTGAGATAATCCAGCGTGTCAATCATCCCGGTTACATACATATATTTGTCGGTGGCAACGACAGAGGAATAACCTTTTCCAATACCTTCGACCGAGAAAAGGAGCTCAGGTCCATTTGCTGGCCATTGTTTCAACAAACCTGTTTCCGGAAATTTTCCATCGCCATTCGGCCCTCGCCAATGAGCAACAGGCTGAGAATAAATGGACAAAACAATAAGGAGTAACAATGCAAGGTTAATTGTTTTCTTCATTTGGCGAACTTTATGATTGTTATTTGCCTGGTTGTTTTATTATTCTGAGATTTTATATGCAATCAACGTATTTCCGTGCCGCACATACAATACGTTGTTGAAAATTACCGGATGAGCCCAGTGCTGTTCTGACCCAAGTTCAACTTTGGTTTTACTGGCGATTGTTAATCCGATAGGCGTTGCATCGGCCAGGAACAACTCGCCCCGTTCAGAATAGCCAATCAGCTTGTTGTTTGCGGCAATGACGACTCCTTTCCCTACAGCAGTTGACGAGTATTTTTGTTCTCCGGTTTTCCAGTCAATACACTGCCAGCTACGATCGGCATCGCCCGAGCCATATAAACATCCATTCACCAAAACGGCACCGCCCATCCGGCTGTCGAAACTTTTAACAGCCCAAGCTTTTGTAATTGAACTTCCATCGGCACTAAGGATAAGCTTTTCGGCCCCCTGCCCGTAGCCACTGAAGCACACCAGAGCCCCATCGTTATAAATCGGGGTATTCGGGTGAACCGACCACTGGTTGGGGTGTTCCCAGCTCCAAAGCACATTCCCATTCGCATCGTCGATACCAACAACATGGCTGGCTGTCATTGTTACCACGAGCGTCCGTGCCGGCAGTTTAATAATCTGAGGCGTACAATAAGCTGACAGTTCGCCTACTCCCGGACTGGTCCAGATCAGATTTCCGGTTAGCCGGTTCAGCGCGATTACATTGTTCTTCTTCCCGCCCGGGGTACAATACAGCTTGTCGCCATTAACAACCAGCGATTCGGTAACTCCCCAGGTAATATTTTGTCCGTCGAAATCAGAAAATACATTTTTCGTCCATTTGGTGGCTCCTGAATTCAGGTCAAGGCAAATAATTTGTCCGTTACCGGTATATAAATACGCCAGGTTGTCCACAATTGTCGGAGTAGAACGGGTTCCCGGATAACTGGCGGCAAACTCGGCTCCATATGAAAACCGCTTTAACTCTTTTCCATTCATATCGAGTACAAATAAGACGGCCTGGCCATTCAGCATTCCTGTAACATAGATTTTTGAATTGGCGAATGCGGGCGAAGAAAAACCTTGCCCCAGCCCTTCGGTATGCCAAAGAATTTGCGGGCCTTCGGCAGGCCACTTATTTAGAAGCTTATCAACGGTATACTTTCCATCCGAATGATCCCCTCTCCATTGGGTCGGATTTTGTGCTGCCAGCACCGAAACAAGAAAGAAAAAACAGATCAGGAAACAGGAATAACATTTCATAGGATTTAGCGATTTATGTTTGGAGATAAAAGTATTAAGGATTCGCAAGTAAAACAACGAGATAGAAAATTTAATCGGCTTCTAAATAGTAAGGATTATTAACAAATACGAATCTCGCGCAACAAAACAATACACTAAAAATGAGGCAATTAATATACAATCACGACATTTACTGTTCAACAAAATAACAAGGCATTAACAATTCGGTTGAAATTTGGGGAGTGCATCAAACAGTCAACCATCGCGCATAAACGGCGCCATCGGGAAAAAACTATTTGTGGGATTGAATGTAGACAGTCATTTTTTGATCATACACCTCCATCAACTGTTTCAGAATTTTATTGGCCGGCTGGAAATGAAGTTCATCGATACGTGAAATAGGAAGCACTTTGGGCGATGTTCCGGTAAGAAATGCAGCCTCGAACGAGGCCAGCTCTGACACAAAAATATCTGTCTCGACCAACTGCATTCCCATTTCGGCAATACAGTCAATAACCTTCGACCGGGTAATTCCTTCCAGAATTTTTTCGGCAGGCGGCATATAAAAACAACCGCTTTTAATGAAAAACACATTCGAGCGGCTACCTTCGGTCACAGCGCCTGATTTATCAACCAGCAAAACTTCGAATAAATTACGCTCGCGTATTCGTTCGTCAGCTTTTTGCCGAACATCGGGCTGAACAACTTTCGCATTCGGATCGGTTCGTTCCGCCTCTAAAAGACCCACCATAACACCTGATTTATAATCAATTAATGCAGGATAATGATGAGGGATAAAAAAATAAGCCCATTCAACAAAGCAATTTATTTCCCGGTAAACAAACTTTACATTTCCGTTTTGCTTATTATTTCCCAAGGCAAGCTCTTTGAGTTCTTTCTCGAATTTTTCAAACGAAAGCGGCAAATTGTATCCTTTCAACCAGGCTGAGCGTTGGAGGCGTTCAAAATGATCTTCACAAAAAAGCGGTATTCCGTCGATTATCCGTATAACTTCGTACACAACGTTTTCCCGCCCGAAGTCTGAAGCATCAAAATCATTCGATTTTACTATTCCACGTTCTGTTATAACAAACCTTTCATTCATTGAAATCAGTCATCAATCAGAAAACTCCTAAAATTAAACAATTAGCTCATCAATTGGTTCTGGTGATTAGCAAGATTGCGTATTTTTGTTAAAAATGCAAAAAGGCCCAATGAAATAGCCACAAGATTTAAAGTTCATACAAACTGAAACTATAGATTGCTATTTCATTCCGGAACTAACTTGATCAAAAAGTAAAAGCTATTACAAAAATTTCATGAACCTGCTTTGAAAATTTATAGGAATGAAGAATAAAGCTGCACTTAAAATATCAGGAATCTATTTTATAATCGGTTTTATCTGGATTTTGTTTTCAGACAAACTAACAGAACTGTTTTCTGACGACCGCCAAACAGTCATTCATCTTCAAACCTATAAAGGTTGGTTTTTTGTCTTTGCTACGGCTGCATTGATATACATCCTGATCCGGGATGAGATTCTGCGAAAAAACAAAATCGAAATTGAGCTGAAACAAGCCAAACAAAAAGCCGAAGAGTCAGACCGGTTGAAAACAGCCTTTTTATCGAACATGTCGCATGAAATCAGGACCCCATTGAATGGAATATTAGGTTTTAGCAGTTTGCTTGAAGATGATTATTATTCTCCCTCCGAAAAATCAGAATTTATTCAACAGATACATCAAAACGGTAACGATTTGATGGTCCTGATAAACGACATTATTGATATCTCCAAAATCCAGGAAAATCAATTATCTATTCATCTGGTCGAATTCGACTTACACGCCCTGCTCGATTCGTTATACGAACATTTTAACCACGTTTATTTTATCGCCCATCAAAGCCAGGTTCGGTTTATCCTCGAAAAAGGGAGCGGTTCGCCCCAATTCAAAATCGTATCAGACCCGGACCGTCTGAAACAGGTTTTGGCCAACCTGATCAACAATGCCATCCATTATACCCGATCCGGATTCATCAAATATGGTTATAAAAAGAACGAAAGCAGCATTGATTTTTTTGTGGAAGATTCCGGAATGGGAATAAAAAGAGAAAACACAAAAGCCATATTCGAGCGTTTTTACCAGCCTAATCATCCATACAGCAACAACGTAAAAGGCTTTGGGCTGGGGTTGCCAATCAGCAAAGGGCTTGTTGATTTACTGGGAGGCACATTGCAGTTGCATTCAGAATATGGGAAAGGCAGTTGTTTCTTTTTTTCCCTGCCTTTGATGGCACAAAAAAGAGCAGGAATGCATAATTGATCCCTACTCTTTTTACACCCATGCTATGAGAAAACCACCCCTAACACATTTTCTCAACATATAGAACAATCAGATATTACAACACTCCGTTAAGAGTTGTGTTAAATAATTGATAATCAACAAAATAACTTGATTTTTGTTTGGTAAAACCCCTGAGAATCAGTATCTTAAGAGAATTTACCAGATTCATTTCAAGTATGACTCTCAAGGGCTAT